>JBIKSV010000046.1:0-9026 GCA_044348425.1 Candidatus Planktophila sp.
GGTGCTTGGCGTGACCACAAATGCTTCGTCAAGGTCAACGATTTAGTGAAATAAACCCCGCCTAAATCCCAGAGGTTTATCACCCTTACACATAAAATTCTCCATCATGGCCTCGGCAATTATCTACCTAGCAATTATTGGTATGTGGGTTGCCTATTTCTTGCCACGATGGCTTCACAATAAAAATGAATTTTCGGGCAAGCATGTTGAAAGATACAAGAGCGCACTCCGAGTTGTTGCCGGCAATACTCCTGGCGCTCGCATCGGCAGTGGTGTGATTTATACCGATGTCGATCGTGTTGCTCGTGTGGCTCAGCAGTTACTGCGCCGCAGAATTATTTTCTCAATCATCACTCTTTCATTTATCGCAACATTGGTGGGTGTCTTTATGCAAACTATCGTCCTCACAGCAATCTTCGTTCCGTTGAGCGCACTGGTTATCTATATTGCATTCGTTAGACGTCAAGAGAATGCGGCTGCAATTCAGCACCGTCGCATGGATCAGTTACACCGCCGTACCGAAGGTGTCTCACATACCAATCTCTCGGAAGTTCTTACTACCAAGAATTCAACAGAACATTGGATCCCATTTGCAGAACGTGAAATTTCTGGTGTAACACTTCTACCAAAAGGAACAGCTGCTGCGCGTTCTGAGTGGAAGCCGAATGAGATTCCTATCCCAACTTATTTAAGTGCACCTAAAGCTGTCGCGCCAAAGAGAACTATCGATCTCACCGAGCCAGGCAGATGGAGCGAAGAGCAAGAGCGTCTAGAGCGTGAAGCCCTCGCCGCGGCTGCCCCATCTCGTGATGAAATCTTCGATCAGCAGCTGGCGGATGAGGCTGTTGAACGCTTGCGTGCAAATAGAGCTGTTAATCAATAATTAGCAAGCTTTAGATCCAGCTCGGTAGCCACATTCGATTTATCCACTCTTGGTAAGTAATCAACTCACCCATGTAGAGCGGTAAGAAGTAGATAAAGTTAATTGCGATGAGGGCAAGCAGTGCAATTATTCCAAACTCACCTAGCTGATAGCTGCGGGCACTCTTTCGCCGCTGATGCGATAAGAAGAGCTGTGCACAGTAGATGAGAGCGAGCACCATAAATGGCTGAAAAACAATCACGTAAAAAGTGAAGACGGTGCGATCTTGAAAGAAGAACCAAGGCAGATAACCAGCAGCAATTCCAGAAATAATTATTGTCGCTGCGGGATCAGTTCTTCGCAATGCAATTGAGCGAATCCAGTATCCAAAAACAATTGCGAGAGCGATGGTGGCGCTCCACCATAAGAGAGGTGTGCCGAGAGCGAGAACTTCTTGCGAACAAGAATCTGCCCCACAACCCGATGGTGTTTCATAGAAGAAACTTGTTGGACGCCCCTGAATTAACCAACTCCAAGGGTTAGCTTCATAGTTATGAGCCGTCGATAGGTTGCGATGGAAATTTAAAATCTCTTCATGATAATTCTTAAGTGCGATAAAAGGATTACTGTCAGAGTCTCGCTTCCAGCCTCGATCAGAGAAGAACCACCCTGACCAGCTAGTAAGATAGACAGCAACTGGAGTCAATCCAAAAGCGCCTATAACTCGAAGAGTTGGTTTCAGTAAATCTTTTCCGTTAAAGAAAGTAAATGCACGATAGAGAGCGATTAATCCAAAGAGAGCAAGAAAATAGAGCCCACTCCACTTTGTTGCTATAGCAAGGCCGAAGAAAATACCGGTTAGGTAGTAATTCTTTCGAATAAAGAAGTAAGTAGCAGTCAATATAAAGAGAGCAAGAAAGTTATCAAGTAGCGCTGTACGAGAATGTACTAGAGCCATTCCATCTACTGCCATGAGAGCACTAGCGATAATAGTTAAGAATGGTGAGTAAAAAAGACGATGAACAATTGCAGCAACGAGAAGAATCATTAGAGATCCAGCCACTGCTGTAGCTATTCTCCAGCCAAGTGGGTTATCACCGAAGAGTTTGATTCCAGAGGCAATCATCCATTTACCAATTGGGGGATGGACTACAAATTCTGCAGCAGAGCCATCAACTTCAACTCCGTAAGCCAAAAGGTCTCTGGCACCATCGACGTAATAAACCTCATCAAAGATAAAGCTTTTTATTGACGCAATATTGAATAGTCTCAGCAAGAGTGAAGCAATTGCGATAACTAGAGGCGCAATCACGATTACCATGCCTAAAGAATATGGGAAGATAGCGATATGGCACTCACCCTCGCAGCGACTCCGCTCGGAAATCCGCTCGATGCGAGTCCGCGTCTCAAGATGGCTATTGAGAGCGCTGAAATTATTGCCGCAGAAGATTCACGTAGATTCCATCGTTTAGCTGCCGATATTGGCGCATCGTTCTCAGCTCGTATCCTCTCTTTCTTTGAAGGCAACGAGACGGAGAGAACTACTGAGTTAATTTCGCTTTTGCATGAAGGAAAAAATGTATTGGTCCTTACGGATGCAGGTATGCCAACAATCAGCGATCCCGGATTTCGATTATTGCGAGATGCGGTTGCAGAAAATATTGAAGTTAACGTTATTCCTGGACCAAGTGCGCCAACCATGGCAATTGCTTTATCTGGATTGCCAACTGATCGCTTTACCTTTGAAGGCTTTGCGCCTCGTACCTCAGGTGTGCGTCTAGCTTTCTATGAATCTCTGCGCTTTGAAGAGAGAACAATGGTTCTCTTTGAGGCACCTCATCGCCTCTTGGATTCATTGCAGGATGCACAATCAATATTGGGTAGTGATCGTCGCGGTGCAATATGCCGAGAGATGACCAAGACCTATGAAGAGACAATTCGGGGAACCCTTGCTGACCTCGTTGAATGGGCACGAAGCCATGAAATATTGGGTGAAATCACTCTCGTCTTTGCCGGAGTAGAGGTTGGAACAGAGAGCGCGACAAATTCACAGATGGTCTCGCGGGTCCGCGAATTTGAGTCAGCCGGAATGGATCGTAAAGATGCCATCACAACCGTTGCGCGTGAGCTCGATATACCAAAGAAACTTGTCTATGCAGCGGTAGTCGAAGCCCAGCGTAAGAATTAACTCAAGAGAGCGAATAAGATTGCCAAATGAAGTCCTTCTATCTGACGACTCCGATTTACTACGTCAACGATGCGCCTCACATTGGCCACGCCTACACAACGGTCGCTGGTGATGTTTTAACTCGCTGGCATCGTCAACGTGGCGAATCTGTCTGGTTCTTAACAGGCACCGATGAGCATGGTCAGAAGGTCATGCGCACAGCCCAAGATAATGGTGTCCCGCCGCAAGAGTGGGCCGATAAATTGGTCGAAAGCGCATGGAAGCCAAATTGGCAGGCGCTTAACATCGCAAATGATGACTTTATCCGCACGACAGAACCGCGCCATATGGAAAGAGTGCAGAAATTCCTTACTTCACTTAAAGATGCCGGTTTTATTTATGAAGGAAATTACGAAGGCCCTTACTGTGTTGGCTGCGAAGAGTTTAAGTTACCTGGAGATTTGATTGAAAGTGACGGCAACAAACTTTGCCCAATCCATAGCAAGCCAGTTGAAGATGTAAAAGAGACAAACTGGTTCTTCAAGTTATCTGCATTTGCACAACCACTTATTGATCATTACAAGAGCAATCCTGATGCCTGCCAACCAGAGTCTGCACGTAATGAAGTATTAGCATTTCTTGAAGGTGGAGTCACCGACCTTTCAATCTCTCGCTCGACATTTGATTGGGGTATTCCAGTCCCATGGGATACAAACCAGGTTGTCTATGTTTGGTTCGATGCACTACTTAACTACGCAACTGCGGTAGGACTTACCGATGATCCTGATTCTGAAGGTGGAAAGAAGTTCGCGCAGACTTGGCCAGCCGATGTCCATCTCGTTGGAAAAGATATTCTGCGTTTCCATGCAGTTATCTGGCCGGCGATGTTGATGGCAGCTGGATTAGCTGTACCAAAGAAAGTATTTGCGCACGGCTGGTTATTGGTCGGCGGTGAGAAGATGAGTAAATCTAAGCTCACCGGTATTGCACCTGCAGATATCACTGATCACTTTGGTGTTGATGCTTTTCGTTATTACTTCTTGCGCGCAATTCCTTTCGGAACAGATGGCTCTTTCTCTTGGGAAGATATGAGCGCCCGTTATACCTCAGAGCTTGCCAATGACTTTGGAAACCTCGCCTCTCGACTAGCTGCGATGGTTGAGAAGTATTGCGGTGGAGTACTCCCTGCAGTCGCAAAAGATGAAGCTCTAGCGTCAGCTCTGAAAGAGTGCGTAGATAAGGCCGATGCCGCAATTGTGGCCCTTGATTTTCAAGGCGGAATCAACGCAATTATGGATTTCTGCAAGCGCGTCAATGGTTATGTGACTACAACAGAGCCATGGATTCTTGCTAAAGATCCGGCCAACCAGAGAGCCGTCGAAGAGATTCTCTACAACACAGCAGAATCGCTGAGAGCTCTCTCAGTTTTATTGCATCCTGTGATGCCAGCAACGACTGAGATTCTCTGGGAATCACTTGGCGCTAATGGTGCCTTGGGCGCAATTGGCGCGCAGAAAGTCAGCGACATTGCTAGCTGGGGTCAATTGCCAGCAGGTGTAACTATTACAAAGACTCCAGTTCTTTTTCCTCGCCTTGAGGTCAAGGAGTAATTTTTCATGGCTGATCGCCACAATCGCGATATCGATAGAGAGTTCGCACCGCTTCCAGAGGCTTTACCTATTGCGGTTGCAGATGCACATGCACATTTAGAAATTGTCACCAATGATGCTCCTGAATCAGATTCAGTGCGGGCAATATTGGATGAAGCTAAATCTGTGGGTGTTGACCGCGTTGTTCAAGTTGGATATTCAGCAGAGCAATCGCAGTGGTGTGCCAAATTAGCTGAGTTATATCCTGGCCGTGTTCTCGCAGCCGTTGCTCTACATCCCAACGAAGCACCAGTGGTAGAAAACTTGCAAGCCGATCTAGCAATCATTGAAGAATTAGTGCAACAACCCCGAGTGCGGGCAATTGGCGAGACAGGGCTAGATTATTTCAGAACACCTCCGGAGTTGAGATCGGTCCAGCAAGATTCTTTTAAATGGCATATCGAACTCGCAAAGAAAACAAATAAAGCTTTAGTTATTCATGACCGTGATTCACATGATGATGTTCTATCAATCTTGCTCGAAGTGGGAGCACCCGAAAGAACCGTATTTCACTGCTTCTCAGGTGATGTAGAGATGGCGAAGAAATGTATCGATCGTGGCTATGTACTTTCTTTTGCCGGAACAATGACCTTTAAAAATGCGCCTGAGCTGCGCGAGGCGGTAAAGCTTGTTCCACATAGCCAATTACTTGTTGAAACAGATTCACCATTTCTGGCTCCATCACCACATCGTGGAATGCAGAACACCCCGGCCATGATTCCAACGATTGTCAGAGCGATGGCGCAAGAGCGTAACGAGGATTTAGAAGAGCTCTGTAGCGCGCTTTCAATCAATACCGAGCGCGTTTTTGGTTCGTTCGCATGAGCTTGCTCGGTCCAGCTGAAATTCGCGAATTAGCAGAGGCGCTCGATCTCAAACCTTCAAAATCACTTGGTCAAAACTTTGTCCATGATGGCAACACCTGTCGTAAGATTGTCAGAACAGCTGGAGTACAAGCAGACGATGTCGCATTAGAGATTGGTCCAGGACTTGGCTCGCTAACCTTGGCAATGATGGAGCAAGCTGCTCATGTTGTAGTCGTTGAGATCGATAAAAGATTGGCTGAACAACTTCCGATTACAGTTGCAAAACATGCAGATAATCCAAGCAAGTTAACAGTAATTAATCGCGATGCACTACAGATTGACTCTCTACCAGTTGACCCAACAGTATTAATTGCTAACCTGCCTTACAACGTCTCGGTTCCTGTCTTTCTGCATATGCTCGATATTTTTCCAACGCTTCGAACTGGTGTTGTTATGGTTCAAGCGGAAGTTGCAGATCGCTTGGCAGCAAAGCCATCAACTAAAGAGTATGGCGTGCCAAGTGTGAAGGCAGCATGGTGGGCCGACGTTACGGGCGCAGGAGTTGTCTCGCGCCAAATCTTCTGGCCAGTGCCTAACGTTGAGTCAAAACTTGTGGCATTTACTCGCAGGCAAACTCCTGGAGATGAGATTCTGCGCAAGCGCGTATTTGCAATTATCGACCTTGCATTTGCTCAACGCAGAAAGATGTTGCGTTCAGCGCTTTCATCACGTTATGGAGGCTCAGCTGCTGCTGAGTTAATCTTGAATGGCGCTGGAATTGATCCGACCTTACGTGGCGAAGCACTTGATATCAGCGCCTTCTGCGCTATTGCCGCACATGAAATAGCGATAGGGTCATAAAGTGGCACTTAACTCAGTAACCGTGAAGGTACCTGCAAAGGTAAATCTGCAATTATCGGTCGGACCTCGCGAATCAGATGGCTATCACAACCTTGTTACTGTCTTTCAGGCTGTTTCTATTTTTGATGAAGTAACCCTGACAAAATCCCACGAAGGTAGCGGAGTCACAATTGCAGTTACCGGAGATCAAACACACGGTGTTCCTGAGGATGGCTCAAACCTTGCAGTGAAGGCTGCAACACTTATCGCTGAAAAATTCGACTTTCTCGCTGATGTGCATATAGAAGTCAAGAAGTCGATTCCTGTCGCAGGTGGAATGGCTGGTGGCTCTGCAGATGCCGCTGCAACGCTGGTCGGCATGGATGCACTCTTTAAATTAGAAGCAACTCGCGAAGAGCTACTTGCACTCGGTAGCGAACTCGGTAGCGATGTTCCATTTTTAATTCTAGGTGGCACAGCAATCGGAACCGGACGCGGTGATCAATTAACAGCAGCCCTTTCTCGCGGTACTTATCATTGGGTTTTCGCACTTTCAACAGTTGGACTCTCAACTCCATCTGTTTATTCTGAATGTGATCGCATGCGCGCAGAACGCGAGATTGCAGATCCCAGGGTGAGCGATGCTTTGATGCAGGCTTTGTTATCTGCGGATCCTGCAGCAGTTGGACAATCACTGGTTAATGATCTGCAATTAGCGGCCTGTTCTTTGCGTCCTGCACTCACCTTGATATTGGAAGTAGGCCGCGACTATGGAGCACTTGGTGCAATCGTTTCAGGCTCTGGTCCGACAGTTGCATTTTTAGTAAGCGATGAAGAAGCAGGACTTGATTTAGCTGTCGCACTTACTGCAAGCGGAGTCGTCGGTAGCGTTGCTCGCGCTACTGGTCCAGTGCCGGGTGCACGCGTCATCTAAGAAGTTATAGCGCTATGCCTGAGCTACCTGAAGTCGAAACTGTGCGACGTGGTTTGTCCGCACTTGTACAGGGCTATCGCATTGATCAAGCATGGGACTTACATCCTCGCGCAGTAAAACCCGAGTCAATTGCTCCGCTTGCAGATCTTGCTGGTGCGAAAATTACTGGACTCAACCGTCGCGGAAAATTTCTCTGGTTCGAACTTAACCGCCCATATGTTTTAGTGGCGCACCTTGGCATGTCTGGTCAATTTCTTATCAATCAGAAAGATAGGCCAGGAGCAAAACATGTCCGTGCACAATTTAACTTGAAACGAGGTTTACGTAGCCGTGAACTAATTTTCAATGATCAAAGGACTTTTGGTTGGCTCTCTATTGAGGAGACTGCGCAAGGGATTCCAACTTCTGCCCGCCATATTGCGCCAGATCCATTTGATTCAAACTTTGATAAGGGCGCTGCGATTAAGAGCTTTGCAAAGCGCAACATCAGAATCAAGACTGCCCTTTTAAATCAAGAGATTATGAGCGGCGTGGGCAATATCTATGCCGATGAGGCGCTCTGGCGCGCAAAAGTTCATCCAGAGACTTCTACCGCTGATCTTTCTACCAAGAAGATTGCCCGAGTTATCGATTGTGCAACAGAGGTGATGAGCGAAGCGATTGCACAAGGAGGAACCTCCTTCGATGATTTATACATAAACGTCAATGGCGAGAGCGGTTTCTTTGAGCAATCCTTATCTGCCTATGGACAGACCGATGAACCTTGCCCGCGATGTGGAACACCGATAAAGCGCATCGTCTTTGGTGCGCGTTCATCTCATTTCTGCCCGCGTTGCCAGCGATAAAAAGCTAATCTAATCCTCACAATGGAGTATCTTGCGCTCACAAGAAAGTTTCATTTTTAAAGGGAGCACATCATGGGAACTTGTAAATGCGGTTATTCAACTGATCCAGAGAAGAATTGCAACGGAACACATAATGTTGTGAAGGCCGTCAAGCAAGACATCATTACAAAACTGGAAGAAAAAGGCTTTACTGAAGCTTCTGATTTTCTAAAAAGTAATTAATCTGTAGAGTTCTCAGTATCAAAGTTGGCAGCGAGCTTGCTTAACAAGTTTGCTAATTCTTCAAACTCTTTGTCACTGAGGTCCGTTAAGAATGTTCGCTCGTATTTAATAAGCTGATCGAGGGCTTCATCAACCTTTTTCATACCGAGTGCAGTTAAGGTAACTAAAGAGCCACGTCCATCGTTTGGATCCGGTAATCGTGTAATCAGATTGAGTTCTTCAAGACGGTCTAAGCGATTTGTCATGGTTCCGCTCGTCACCATAGTTTCCTGCATCAATTGGCTTGGCGTCATTGTGTGAGGTGTTCCTGCACGACGAAGAGCTGCCAAAACATCAAATCCCCAAGTCTCAAGCTCAGCAAATGCATCTTTACGGGCTAAATCAAGATGTCGTGAGATGCGAGTGATTCGACTAAGGATTGATAATGGGGCTAAATCAGCATCGGGGCGTTCGCGTTTCCATGCAGCGATAAGACGATCAACCTCATCGCGGTACCCATCGCTCTGTTCATTATCCGCGTGTTGATTATCCGCGTGTTGGGAGCCCATAGTCGAAGGTTAGTCGCATCTGGGTAAGGATTGACTGGGTCAGTTTGGAATCTCTGCCTAAGATAAGGGAGAATATAGGTTCCGCCATTGTGTAGTGGCTAGCACATGGGCCTTTGAAGCCCAGGGTCCAGGATCGATACCTGGTGGCGGAGC
>JBIKSV010000131.1:0-9015 GCA_044348425.1 Candidatus Planktophila sp.
CTGGTTGTTATCCAACGTGACTCCACCGATGGAGTTGGATGTCGTTGCCGCGTTACTCAGGACGCCGGAGGAGGACAACAGGGTCGCGCTTCCAAGCTTGATGGATCCATTGGAGAGCGTCAGGTCACCCAACGGCCCAATCACACGAAGGGTTCCGGACACATCCAGCGCGTTCGTGGGAGCGGTCGTTCCGATACCGACATTGGAATTGGAAATGCGCATCCGCTCTGTGCCCCCTGCGGTCAGTCCAATCATGTTCGCGCCAGGGAAGAAGAGACCGGTTGTCCGGTCGTCTGAGAAGGTATAGTGAGGAGCCGACTGGGTTCCACCAGGACCGTTGTAGGTCGTGGCCGACACATCGCCGACAACCTCAAGGGCGACAACAGGATTCGCCTTTCCAATCCCAACGTTTCCGTTGCTGATGACCATGCGCTGAATTCCAGACGTGTCAAAGGCGAGCTGGGAGGTCCCCGTCCAATGAAGTCCCGTGGACGGATCGCTTGCGAAGCTATACACCGGGACTCCAGCTGTTCCCGCAGAGGCTCGGAAGTTACTGGACCGCGTCGTCAGAGAGTTGCTGATGTTGCCCCCGCTGATGTCCAGTTGAGTTGCCGGATCAGTGTTGCGAATCCATCCCGGGACCAGCAGATTTGAATTGGTCGCCGTCCCTGTCAGGATGACGTTCCCGTTCTGCAACGTCACGCCGCCAATGACGTTACAGGTGGTGGGATCCGTCCCAACGATCGTCCCCGAGTACGAAATGTCCCTCGTCACCAGACGAGCCATTGAGACATCTCCGGTCGGCAGAATCTCCATGCGACGAAGGCCATCTGTGGAGAGCCCGAGACGATCGGTTCCCACGAGGAACAATCCCGTTGAGCTATCGTTTTCAAAGGTCATGGTGGGGACGGCGGCGGTTCCATTTTGAACTGCAAACCCGTCCAGAACGACACCGCGGGCACTGAAGGTTCCGGACACATCCAGATTCTGGTAGAAGTTCACGGCGTTGCTGGAGAAGATGGCGGCCGGGGACCGGTTGACGGCAATCCCAAAGGCTCCATCTCCAAACCCTGCGCCGGACGCCGGGACATACATCCCCGTTCCCGACGCATCCTTGAACGTAAACAGAGGATTCGTGAACGTGCCGTTGGAGCCGATGATTTGCTCGGAGGCAAACACAGACCCTGCAACATCCAACGAATAGGTGGGTTCTGGGTTCTGAAACCCGACCTTGTTGCGGAAGACGACGATACCGCTGATATCTAGGGCCGCCTCTGGCTTGGAGGTGTTGATTCCAACGAACCCAGAGCTCAGGTCTCCATAAAGAAGACTGCCCAGACGAAATGTCTTGGAGATGTTTCCGAGCGAGAGGTCATTTCCAATGATGATGTTCCCACTCCCATCTCCCATGGTGATGTTGGTGCCGATCAGGATGTTCTCCTGACCCGCGCCGGTGATGATGGTTTTCGCACCAATGCCCACGTTGCACATCCCGTTGGTAAGCCCCGAAAAATTGGAGAGTCCAAGCGACACGTTGTTGGAGGAATTGCTCGCCCCTGCCATGGCGTTGACTCCAATCGCCGTGTTGGAGTAGGTGGTCAGGTTGGCAAGCGCGGGGCCTGCATTGCACCCAATGTAACTGTTTCCGTTGGAGTCCGTGACGGCCAGGCGATCTGTATTGATTCGGCCGGTGATAAGCTCCGACACATTGGAGACAACCATGGATGGGACAAAGCCGGTGTTGGAGTCCCACCGGTACGTCGGTCGAAAGACGTTCACGAGAAGGTCCTGAGCGTTACTCGTGCTACTCATTGTTCTCTACTCCCAGAATATCATTTAGGTCTTTTCTGCGTTCTATACACAGCGCAGTATGTCCGGCTATACCCTGTTCCCGATCAAGTCGTCCGAAGAGCACCTGTACAAGATGTACAAGCAAGCCGTCGCCTCGTTTTGGACGCCGGAGGAGATTCAGTTTGCAAAGGACGGAGAGGACTGGGCCAAGCTGACCGCCGACGAGCAGCATTTCATCAAGCAGGTCCTGGCGTTTTTCGCAGGGTCCGATGGCATCGTCCAGGAGAACCTTGCCAGCCGCTTCCAGCGGGACGTGACCTCTCCCGTGGTCAAGTTGTTCTACTCCTTCCAGAACGCCATGGAAGGCATCCACAGCGAGACGTATTCCCTCCTCATCGACACCTACGTCAAGGACAAGAACGAGCAGAACCACCTCTTCAATGCGATCGATACCATTCCCTGCATTGGGCGGAAGGCCGCGTGGGCTGTCAAGTGGATTGAGTCCGAGGATGACTTTGCCAAGCGTCTTGTGGCCTTTGCGGCTGTGGAGGGCATCTTCTTCAGCGGAGCCTTCTGCTCCATCTACTGGCTCAAGAAGCGCGGTCTCATGCCGGGTCTGACCTTTAGCAATGAGCTCATCTCTCGCGATGAGGGACTTCACACGCTCTTTGCGATTGCCCTCTACCACACGCTCCCCCAGAAGCTCTCCCCCGAGGTTCTCCGCAGCATCATCTGCGAGGCCGTGACGATTGAGCAGGAGTTCATCACCGAGGCGCTTCCGTGCTCGCTCATCGGAATGAATGCGAAGCTCATGACGCAGTACATTGAGTTTGTCGCCGATCGTCTCCTTGTCCAGCTGGGCAGTGAGAAGGTCTACAAGGTGACCAATCCGTTTGATTTTATGGAGCTCATCTCGCTGGAGGGCAAGACGAACTTCTTTGAGAAGAAGGTCTCCGAGTACTCGCGCTCTACGGAGAGTGTGGATGCCATCCGGTTTGATGAAGAGTTTTAGACCCACGATGGGTCGCCGAGCCCGCGCCCGAACGACGCGCCGCGGTCGCTATGGTCGTTGGGAAAGAGTCAATACAGGATCACGTTGCCCGCGGGGGTCACGGCCTTCTCATCGCCCTCCTTAGACGGCGTGGTGGGGACGAATCCCTCCTTGGGAACAGCCAGGCCAATCAGCCACAGAACGAGAGACACCGCCAGCATGATGGCGAGAACCACAAGTGCATACTTGGCCAGCGTCCACAGAAGTCCACCCATACTGGTGGAGTTCTTTGCGGCGTACGCACCCACACCCGCCGCGAACATATTCCCAATGAAGCTATCGTCACCACCTTTCATCTTACGAGGGGCCATTTTGTGTACTCGCAAGAACAAATCCGAACCGCGGCGTTTAACGGGCAGGCTTCTTGTCCATCCTCTTCACAAATGGAATTTCTCCACGCCTCAATTGCGCTGCTTGCGTCCATGGTGCTTGTCCTCGCGGGCATGGTTGGTTGGCTGTATTGGCAGCAGACGCGCCTCTTCCAGAACATGAACAGTATCATCATGGTGATTGGGGAGCTGACCCGCCCCCCTCTGATGGAGGAGCCTCCCGTGATGCCCGAGCCCGAGGCGGCCCCTGAGCCCGCGGCGACTCCGGAGGCGGAGGACGATCGCGCGTCGGTGGAGCCCGAGGCCCCGGCGACGGAGATTGTGGAGGGCCCCCCGGCTCCTCTGGATACCGATGGGCTTGAGAGCAAGTCCAAGAAGGAGCTCCAGGACATCCTGACCAAGCGCGGCATCCCCTTCGGGAAGACCGACACCAAGAGCGCGCTCCTCTCCCTCCTGAAGGCGACGGCGTAAGCTCCCATTTACCTTGACGAGTCTATCCTAAGCAATGAAGCTGGTCTCTTTCGATGTCGGAATTAGAAACCTCGCCTATTGTGTCCTAGAGGGAACGAGTCGGTCTGATGTGACGATTCTGGACTGGGGCATCATAGACGTCTTGGCTGAGCAGAGTGGGTTAGAGAACCCTCGCTGTTTTCGCTGCACCCAGGGAGCCACCTGGAAACATGCGTCCGAGGGAACGTTGGCGTGTTCGCGTCACAAACCGAAGCGCAAGGAGAAAGTCACCAAGTCGTCGTTGACCAAGCTCTCGCTAGAAGAGCTCAAGGGAGAATTGGACCGGCTTGGACTTCAGTGCCCCGGGAAGCGCAAGGCGGACGTCGTGACGATGCTGTATTTGCACGCCCGGCAGAATACCTGGCTTCGCTGTGTCAAGACTGTGCATACGGGAGCCGTGATGGAGTTTGCGCCCTTGATCAAGGCGAGTCTGGACAAGCGTGCGTCTAGCTGGGCGGGGTCCGATCTCATTTGCTTTGAGAATCAGCCGGAGCGCAAGATGTTCGCGGTTCAGGCGATGCTTCACATGTACTACACCTGCACGGGCTTCAAGTGCGAGGGAGTCTCTGCGACCCACAAGCTCAACAACATCATTACCGTGGATGACCGGGTGGATTCCTACAAGGGGCGCAAGAAGACAGGCATCGTCCACGCCCAGGCCCTTGTCCCTGCGGTCTGGCACGACCACCTCATGAAGCACCCCAAGAAGGATGACCTCGCGGACTCCTTCCTTCAAGGGCTTTGGGTGCTGGAACATGCGCGGGCGACGAAGTGAACCTTCGGTGAACCGCGGTAGAACTTTCAGAAGGAACACCAGGAGAAGGAACAAGAATGGATACCGAGCTTCTCGTGAATCCCAAACTCATGGGAACCTCTGAGCTTGAAACCGTGGATATCCCGACGCTCTCGTTCAACGACATGCCCACGAGCGAGGCTCCGGCCGCGCCCTCGGGTCCCAAGCTTGTTCCGTCGATGGATGAGACCGGGCCGGTCCACATCGGAGGCTTTGAGAACCTCAACGCCGAGGCCTATGCGCCTGCCCCCGTGCGCAATGTCCGCATGTCCGAGGATGCCCTGGTCAAGGAGAAGTATGAGCTTCTGCGCAAGTTTGAGCGTCTCTCCAAGCTCGGTGTGCCGATGCGCAAGCGCTTCACGATGGACTCCCCGCTGGAGGAGATGAAGATGGAGCTGGACTTTATCAAGCGCGAGAAGGCGATGGACTCTACGATCAAGCAGTTCTCGGAGTGGTTCGTGACGGGCATGTCTGGGCTTGAGTGGGGCTCCAAGAACGTGGGCATGCTCAAGGCCTTCGGACTTCAGCTGGATGGTCTCTCCGAGTCTGCGCAGATGAATGTTGTGGACCTGGAGGACGATTTTGAGGAGCTCTATGACCTCTACGGTGAGAACCTCAAGATGCACCCGATGGTGCGCATCCCGCTTCGTGTGTGCATGATGGTCTATATGGTGCACCTCACCAACCAGATGACCCGCAAGGCGCCGATCCCGAACATTGACGAGATCATGCGCCAGAACCCGGACATTGCGCGCTCTCTCGCTGCGGCTGCAATGCAGAACCAGTCCCAGCAGATGCGCGGCTCTGCGGCGGTTCCTCCTCCCCAGCCCCCGGCCAATCCTCTCTCGGGTCTCATGAGCTTCATGCAGCAGTCGGTTCCTCCGGCGCCGCCCCCGAACCTGATCCCGCGCGTCTCTGAGAACAAGCCCATTCAGATTGGCGCGATGGCTCCCAAGAAGTCTGCGATGAAGCCGTCTGCGCCTCCTGCTCAGCCTGCGCCTACCATGAAGCCTCCCACGGTGAACATTGATGACCTCCTCAAGGACATCAAGCAGTCTGTGATGCCTCCCTCGGGTCCTCCTCCTCCGGCTCCGGAGAAGATCCGCAAGCCGGGGGCCAAGGCTGGCTCCACCGGGAAGAATTCTGTCGTGATTAAGCTGTAATGGAGAAAGAGATTCCACTTGAGGACCTGGTGGTTGGCGATCGCGTCATTGCCCATCAGTTCGGAAGGCCTGGAGAGCTTGGGAAAACGAGCTTCAAGGGGGTCGTTTCAGAAATCATCCGGGAGCCTCCCTATCGGTATCGCGGCAAACAGATTGAGGAGGTCAGGGTGTGGCTGGACACAGGGCGAGGGGCCGCGCGTGACATCGGACTCAATTTCACGATTGGATCCACTCCCCAGTGGGTCTTTGTAGAGGATCCCGCAGTCCAGACCAAGAAGAAGGCTCGTATGCTCACGGAACTCAAGCGGGGCAAGACGCAGATTCCCGAGGACCTCATCAACTATGAACTCGCACCGATGCTCGGGCTCACGGCGAAGACAGCGAAGAAGGGAGGACGCAAGACACGCCGTCGTCGGTCCACGCGTCGTCGTTAGGCGAACAGCATCGGGGTCTTGGTATCATAGGCCGGCTGATCTGCGCGAGATCCTCCGGGTTCCACCTTCTTTGCGGCCTGATTGGCCATGCCCTCCCGATTCTTCATAGAGACACCGGTGGAGATGATGATAAAGGCTGCGGTCAGGAGAATGGAGACGATGATGTCCCGCGTGCCCACAAAACACACAGCAAAGACCGCAAAGCGGCGAAGAACGAGGTTCCGCGCGTATTCATCCGGATTTGCACTGAATTCATCGACGAGATGGCGAGAGCCAAGATTGAGGGTCAAGAGCATGATGCCCAAGAAGAACTTGTTGTCGTTCAAGGCGTCCATTGTTCTTCAGAAAGAGGAATTACCTTGGCGCAGGTGTGGACGTCGTTCCTGAGGCAGGCTGGACACCGCCTTCCGGAGCAGGCGTCGCACTGGGAGTCGTCATGGGAACCGGAGAGGGAGCGGCAGGACCCGCAACCGCCGGAGCCGATGCGCCGAGCGTGGTTCCTGCAGCCAGGGCTTCCGCACCCGGGTTCGTGGCCGGAGGAGGAACCGGGGGCTGCGTTCCCGAGGTCGGGACACACTGCTTGGTTCCCTTCTCCCCACCATCCCAGGCATAGCCATTCGCGCAGATACACGACTTCACGGCACCGGCATCACCTCCCGTCGCATCCTTGCAGGTCTTGGACAGGGCATCCCACGTCGCCGACGAATTCTCGCAGGTGCACGTCGTCTCCGCACCCGAGAACATCTCCCAGACGTTCCACTTGGCGCAGCGGAGGAAGGAAATCGCGAGGAGGAGAGCGATGACCGGGCTCACGAACTTCCAAACAGACACAATCGCAGCAAGCGCCACGGCCTTGCCGACAGGCGTCGCAAGCAGATCCTTGACAACCTGGACCCCAGGGGTAAAGGCAATGTATGCAATGAGCGCCGCGATGATCGCCCACTCCGTGTTCCGTGTGAGTTTCATTTATAAACCTCGTACATTTTTCTATGCTTGTCGACACAATGGACTACGCGTCCCTTGAAGATGCGTACGGCTCAGCCTTTGGCCAGCGCGTACCGGTGACCCAACAGAAAGCGGCGGATGCAATTGCACCCCGCGAGACGTCCAAATCCATTGAGCAGCGGGGGGCCGAGTCTGCAGAGAAGCACAAGGACCTCATTGCTTCGGTGAAGAAGACGATTGGCTATGATACGGCTCCCGACACGGTGACGTATACGCCTCCGCCTCCGCCTCCTCGGCAGCAGGTTCGGGAGCAGTTTGCGACCTCGCAGCCTGCGAACCTTGTGACGGACTTTGACCAGACAGAGAAGCTGTCCCGGATTCTTCGGCTGGTGGAGCAGAACAAGACGGGGTATGAGCGTCCGGCGGTGCAGGACATGGTCCTCTACATCGCAACGGGTATCTTCTTTCTGTTTACGTTTGACACCTTCGTGGTGCTCGGAAAAACTATGCGGGGGAAGTAATGAAGTCCGCTTGGTATTACCTCCGCTACATCATCGCAGCCCTCATCCTCTATCTCACGTTCGGGCTTACCGAACATAGTTCACGGAGTCTACGCGGGTCTGGAATGTAGAGAAGTCCGTGAAGCCATTGTCCATCGTCTCAACCTCAAACGTAAAACTGTTCTCACTGGTTCCGAATGTAATCGGAGCATTGAGAACACGACCCGTCACGTCACCCAGAGCCGTCGCCGATGAGGCTACACCCGAGTGATACTTCAGCGTGATGTGGAAGCGATCCAGGGTGCCGATGGCGGGCGTGTAGCGAGTAATGTTTTCCTCGTCCGACTTGTCGTTGTAGAAGATGGTGAGGTCCACGCCCGTTGCAGACTTCGTGAAGTTGGGGTTGGAGATGCGAGCAAACGTGTTGTCCACGAAGCCCGCGCGATTGGCGCCATACGCGGTCTCGTCAATCTTGTTGAGCCCCTCAATGGACAGCAGGACGTAGTTCTCCGTGAAGTTCGTAGTCTCGGGCGCTCGGATGATGGCGGACTTGAGCCGGAGCGAGACCACGTTCTCCAGAGGGCGGGGAAGGTAGACGACATAATCGCCGGGGTCGGACCCGATCAGACCCGTCCCGGTTGTTCCGGACCCCGGTCCTCCGTTGACCTTGACATACTTGGTCGGGTCGCGGTCGCGCGAGTCAATGAGAATGGTCTTCTTCACCGTCCGGAGTTCACGGACGGGCTGAGTGGTCCGCACAAGCGTGCCGTTGCGGTCAAAGTTCATTACTTCTTGCCACGAGATGTTTTCCGTGCAAGGTCCGCATCTGCGGTCCGATACGTCTTCCCGTGGAGCACAAAGGAGTGGACGCGCGCCATTCCCCACGCGGCTTGCGAGGCTCCCGGACGATGCCCGGTTCTCCACGCGGCCATCCCGCGATTGTAGACCGTGCGGAGTGTCTTGGTCGGAACCTTGGTGCACCGCGAAATCTTCGGGAGCGTCGTCGCAGTCGGACAGACCTTGCGGAACCGTGCGGTATAGCTAGACTTGCGGGTCTTGATCCCCTTGTCTGTGGTAAAGGGAGTGTAGGCCCTGGGATTCCGCCAGGACATGCGGGTGCGACGGGTTGCGTCACGTTTGCGCTCGCGGTTCTTTCGGGTAGACAGGCCCCGCGAATACTTCCCGGGCCAGTACATTGTTTTCCCGTGCGTTTAAAAACAAACATGCCCGAAGGCGATTCTAGTAGCCAAGGCGGCGAGCCCGCGGTCCCCATTCATTGGACGGTCAAGTTAGAGGAGTACTTTGCGTCAACCGGCGAGAAGGCCCATTGCCTCGCCTGGGTTCATAAGAAGGCGGAGTCCATGTATAGTACGCGGCGGACGTGGATTGATTTACCTGTGATTGTAGGCTCGGGCATGATTGCGTTCCTCAACGCCGCGTCCCCGAGTATGTTTACGGATGCGAAGGTCGCGTCCATTGCCCTCGGCATTGGGTCTCTT
>JBIKSV010000047.1:0-8937 GCA_044348425.1 Candidatus Planktophila sp.
ACAGATCATCTCTAAGGGGAGCGGATTGGCTAAAGCAGAGACAAAATCTACCCGGCCATCACTTGGTATCTGCTGAACTAATTTGATTGCAATGCTGTCGGCAGTTTCTTTCCATGATTGCATCGCCCTGTGCGTGAAAGCCGGCACAACAAGTTTCTTAATTCGAGAGTGCTCATCGCCATCCTTTCCTAAGATTGAATCTAAAAAGATGTCAACGTTCTCAGAGCTTTGGTTGGCACCCAAAAAGATTTCCTCTAAAAAATTTCCTGGCTCAGCCACGGTGCGCCAATTGGGTGACTTCAGAACCTCAGCACAGATCTCGTATTCCGCACTTATAAGAACACCGATTCGGCTTCTCTGGACACTCTTTTCCCTCAAGCCCGCTGAGAATTGAGCGAGATTTGGAGCAGTTTCCAGCTTACCGATTGGATCTCCAATGGCAGACATAAGCTTTGTTAAGCCCCGGGCGCTAGACATCGTTAGAGCGGCTTGGATGTTCGACTTCATTTAACAGGGACACCTTTCGAGAATGTTGCATTAATGCTACATAGCATATATGCTATTTGCTATGAGTCGCAATCCCGAAGAGCCGGTCTATAACCGTATTGAAGAAGCCAGGACCGCATTAGGGCTATCCAGGCAGGATCTCGCAGATTTGGCTGGCGTTCATTACCAAACCATTGGCTACCTAGAACGTGAGGAATACAGCCCTTCACTTGTTCTAGCTCTGCGTATCGCGAAGTCATTAAATCAAGAGGTCTCCGAACTCTTTTCACTCACTCCATGTAAGAAGGGAAAGTAGCAATGTCTGAGAAGAACAAGTTTTATTGGTTTGAGGGCGTTACCAAGAAGGGCGTTAACGCGCTTTTAAATGATGAAAACTCAAAGTTCAGATGGTTACGGCCCCAACGAAATCGACGAATCCTAGTGGTACTGATGGCACTTGGATTACTCCTCACTTCGATGGGCAGCTACTGGCCAACGTTAAAAACAAATCTGGATATGAGCGGGCCGGTTTCAGGTGTGATTTATTCGATGGCTGCTGTTTTTGTAATCCTTGCACTCATTGGTGGATATTCCTTCTTACGCATCGCTGTCAGGTCTATTGCAGATGCTCCTGACGAGCTGCTGGATGAGCGCCAAATCGCTGTACGCAATACATCATTCAGATATGCCTATTTTATTCTTGGGTACATAATTCTAGGATTGCTGCTGTTGATGCTCCTCGGACCTGAATTGAAATTATTTGAACCAGAAGGCGAGGATGGCAGCTATATCGTGATTGCAACTCTATTTGCCTGTGCGGCATTGCCTTCCATGGTCATGGCTTGGCGCGAGCGAGATATCTAAAAATGCAACGCGACTTAGCGCCTGATGTCCTGAGAGGCTTTGCGCTGCTTGGAATTCTCGTCGTCAACATCCAGTTCATGGGATTGAATAGCGACCAAGGGGCGCGTGGCGAGTGGACTCAGGGATTTGCCAATGGTTCAGCAACCTTCTTAATTGCAGCTCTATTTGCAGGAAAGTTCTACCTCCTATTCTCTTTTCTCTTTGGCTACAGCTCAAACTACGTAATTAGAAATGACAGATCCAACAGAGCTCGATGGATTAAGCGTTGCTTTGTACTTATAGTTTTCGGAGCGATTCACTTTACTTTTCTGTGGCATGGAGACATCATTTTTCTCTATGGGGTATTCGGTTTAATACTTACCTTCTTCTTCTTTAGAAAAGATAAAACACTTAAGATTTGGACTCGCGTCACATTCTTGATTTCAACCTTCTTTATATTCTTGATTGGCACATTGACATTTGTTGCCGAGTACCTGCTAGGGGAAGATCTTGAGTTAAGTGAAGAGTCGAACCTTGACCAGATTCTTCAGAATGGATCCTTCCTGGAATCCATACCTGCAAGGCTAGAAGTTTGGTTACTCAGTATCTCGACTGGGATACTGCTTCAAGGCGGTTTAGCATTTGCAGCCTTCCTTCTGGGTGTGAGATTGGCACGCACCAATTTTCTGTCATCGCCTTTAGATAAAGCATCTAATTCGAGGTTGATGAAAAAGGGGCTATTTCTCGGGCTACCGATTCAAATCATTGCTGCATTGATATTTCTGCGTAACGAACAATCAGTTGATCCATCTGAAAGTATCTATCTCATCTCACTCTCAGCTTCATTCGTGGCAGCTCCACTGCTTTCCATGTTTTATGTCGGCGTAATTCGCAAACTTGTTGAAGAGCAACCACATCTGGTTTTGTGGATGAAACCAGCTGGAAAAATGTCATTAACCATTTATATCTTGCAATCAGTAGTCACTTCGTTAATTTTCGGCCCCTGGGGTTTGGGCTTATTCCAAGATTTACAAACCTGGCAGGTATTTGTACTAGCAATAGTCATTTGGCTATTTCTTTCCTACCTTGCAGCACATTGGCTAAAAAGGTTCAAGCAGGGACCACTTGAGCAATTCGTTAGCATCCTCACTAGAAGTCGAAAGAGTTATGAATAAATGGCATGGATTGCAGTAATCACCGCTGGTTTTCTTGAAGTTGGCTTTGCCACGATGCTTAAGCTATCGAGTGGATTCACCAAGCTCTGGCCGAGTCTTGGATTCCTTTTCTTTGCCGCAGGTAGCTTCTCCTTATTGAGCTGGTCACTAAAGACATTGCCTATAGGTACGGCTTATGCGGTCTGGACTGGAATCGGGGCTGCAGGAACCGCGATCTTAGGAATGATTATCTTTAAAGATCCAGTTTCAATCGCTCGCATTACAGCAATCGCATTTATTGTCACTGGCGTGATACTTCTAAACTTCTCAAGTACTAGCCACTAATCTACTTACTTAATTCCACAGTAAAGCGGCCTGAATTTAGGGGTTCAGTCATATGATTTGTGCATGAGCGAGAAGAAAGTTCGTGCCGAGATCATTGAGACGGGCAACCCTAAAGTTAAGTCTGCTCAAATTGTCATCGTGGCTAAGCCATCGGTCATCTTTTCAATCCTGGCTAATCCCCAAAGGCATAAAGAAATCGATGGCAGTTCGACTATCACGGCCAACATAAGCGGTCCTGCTGAACTTGTACTTGGTTCAAAATTTGGAATGAAGATGCGCCTTGGCATCAACTATCGAATTCTCAATACTGTTGTTGAGTATAAGAAAGACGAGCTGATTGCTTGGCGTCACCTTGGCAGATGGAGATGGCGATATGAGTTATCTGATCTTGGAAATGGATCAACACGAGTAACTGAAACTTTTGATGGTTCTTATGCACCTGCTATCGCTCAGACATGGCTCAACGTTCGCAATGCATATCCCTGGACTCAGTTAGCAGTAGCAAAAACTTTAGTTCGCCTCAAGTCTGTAGCTGAAGCCTCCTCGTGAATTAATTGAATAAGATCTTTGACGAAGTCACTCTTCTTGATGGAGGGTTCTCGACTGCTCTTGAACAACTAGGGAACACGCTTAAAACATCCCTCTGGTCAGGTGAGCTTTTAAAGAGTCATCCTGACCAAGTGAGTGCTGCACATCAGCTATTTGTAGATGCGGGCGCTCAGGTTTTGATTAGTAGTTCATACCAAATCACATATCAAGGCTGTATTGCGCATGGGTGGACCAAAGAAGAAGTCGATGCCGCCATCATTGCATCGACCGAACTCGCTCGTTTTCCAAGTGTAAAAGTTGCTGCATCCATCGGTCCATATGGTGCATACCTTGCCGATGGCTCTGAATACCGCGGTAATTATGGACTTTCTAAAGATGAGCTCAAGGATTTTCATCGAGATCGTTTACGCGCTCTCATTGCAACTCAGCCTGATTTGTTGGCTGTTGAAACCATCCCTGAATTAACTGAGGCTCAGTCAATCATTGAATTGATAGAGGAGATTGATCCGACCATGCCATTCTGGGTCTCATTTTCATGTAAATCTGAGAGCGAGCTTTCATCAGGTGAAAAGTTTGCAGATGCAGTGGCACTTGTGAACTCTGCCAACTCTGCGATTGCAGTTGGCGTCAACTGTACGAAACCTGGCTTTATAGAGCCATTATTAAAGAGTGCTAAGTCCGTGATTCCCTACGTTGTTTACCCGAACTCAGGGCGTGAATGGGATTCCATCAATAAAGAGTGGCTAGGGCCAGTCAAAACAAGTTTCGAACGCTCTGATATTCAAGCTTGGATTTCACTGGGTGCAACATTTATCGGTGGATGTTGTGGAGTAAGTCCAAAAGATATATCTGATCTTAAAGCGCTTTAGTACTACCGATGAAGCTGGCCTTAAATGGTAAAAGCGGCAAGATGCAGGCATTAAATGCATGATAAACATCTGGTTTTCCTGACCAGGTGTTCGTGGTTACCTCTTGCGCAGCATTTAACTCGTGGTACCAAGAACCAAATTTCTTATCGATAACGTGATCTTGAATGTATTTCCACCAACCGTAGTAATCGTCAAGATACTGATCTTCTCCTGTTACTTTCCATAGAGTGAAAGCTGCCATTACCGCCTCTGCTGCAACCCATTGCATACGTGAAGTCACAACAGGTTTCTTCTGCCAATCAATGGTGTAGACAAATCCAGGACCGCCATCGACAGCCCAGCCACTGGTCTTACCTATCTCGTACATCGCACGAGCGCCTTCAAGTACCCACGACTGACCTTTTGTATCTGCTGGCATAGTCAGGTCTATCTGCAAGATCAGACGTGACCATTCAAAGAGATGTCCGATCGTGACTCCGAATGGGCGGAAAGGGTCGGCCGGATTATCGATATTGAAATCTCGTTCAACGTTCCACTCTGCATCAAAGTGTTCAGGCAACATCCACTGGCTATTGCGAGCAAAATCATCTATCGCTCGCTTAGATATTGCATAGGCGCGATCTCTGAATATTGTTCGCCCTGTTGCTTCATACGCTGCTGTCAAAGCTTCAACTGCATGCATATTGGCATTGATGCCTCTATACGGATTAAGTGATGAAAATGATTGATCCCAATCGTTGCTCATCATTTCAAACTTTGGATCCCAGAAGTACTGCTCAATAAGTTCTTCGGCGTAGGCAAAAAGTTCTTCGGCGCCATCCGCGCCGATTTCTACTGCAGTGGTAGCAGCTAGAAGTACAAACATGTGATCGTAGGCATGTTTTCTATCGCTTTGTGGGTTGCCATTAACGTCTGCAGCGTTGTAAAAACCACCACGTTCTTTATCTCTAAAAATGTTATTAAGTGAGTTAACACCATGTTGAACGAGTGCTTTGCAATCAGCTAAACCCATTTTGTGGCTCAATCCAAAGACCTGGATTTTGCGAGCCTGCAGATAACATTCAAGGGGTTTTGAAGAATCAACTTTTCCGTCACTACCGAGATAACCAAAGCCGCCTGATTCGATTACTGATCCGTATGCAAAATTAAGTAGCGAATTAGCTTCTTTCAGGAGAAAGTCTTTGTGGCCAGCATCTAGTGTTCTCATGCGATTACGATACTATCGCTTCTCATGAAAAGCATCACACGCGATAGCGCTGTAGCCCGCGCAATATTGCTTCATAATTCACCGCAACGATTTATCTTAGGTGTCGTTGGCAAGCCTGGGGTGGGCAAATCAACATTTACTGATTATCTTCGCGAACAACTATCTAGCGAACTTGTTGCCATCCTTCCTATGGATGGTTTTCACATGAGTAACGAGAAGTTAATTGAGCTTGGTCGGCGCGAGAGAAAAGGCGCTCCCGATACATTCGATGTTGATGATTTCGCCGAAACATTGGCCAATGTGCGTGATAGTCATGGGGTCGACATTCGATTTCCGATATTTAATCGTGAGATAGAAGCATCTATTCCTAATGCTGGTCTTGTTCCGGCAGGTGTTAAGTTGGTGATTGTTGAAGGTAACTACTTACTGCACGACCAATCTGGTTGGGAGAAGATCGCCATCCACCTAGATGAATCATGGTTCTTGAATGTAGATGACCACCTACGAATGGAGCGATTAATCGCACGCCATATTGAATTTGGAAAGTCGCCAGAGGATGCCAAGGCTTGGTCCCAAGGAACCGATGAAGTAAATGCGAAGCTAATTCAACTCACTCAGCCTAGAGCGGATTATGAAGTTAATTTAGATTAACTTCATAATCCGAATCCCGACTTAGAACTTGTAGAGCTTTGATGCGTTCTTGTTGAGAATCATCTTCTGTTCTGAAGTTGATAGCTTTTCGATGTACTCACGATAATAATTCATGATGACATCGAATGAGCTAAAGAGGCGATCAACCGGCCAGTTTGAGCCGAGTACACATCGCTCTGGTCCAAATGCGTTGATACATGTGTCAACCCAAGGCTTGAGTGACTTCTTCGAGAATTGTGGATCAGTCATAGCCACACCAGAAATCTTCATGGTGACGTTCTCTGCCTTTGCTAAATCCTTGACAGCTTTCTTCCAATTTTCAAAATAAGCATCGGTTCTCTTACGAGGGAAACCAATGTGCTCAAGAACAATCTGGAGATCTGGATGACGCTGCGCGAGCTTGCGAGCCTCTGCCATGTTCATCCATTCGCAATCGAGATCGAAGAGAATCTTATTCTTCGCCATCCACTTAAGTGATGTCTCGTAAGCGGGATTGATTTCCTTGCTTGCAAGAAGTGGCTCAGCATTAAAGTCGCGCACACCAACAAAGAGTTTTGATTTTGCATGTTGTTCTAGTTGGGCAATCGCACCTGGGCTGCCGAGAGGAGAATCTGCGACGATTCGAATTGGAATCGGAGATTTCTTATTCATCTCTGTCAGCCATACCGTTTCTGTGACAGGGTCAGGAGAACCGATGGCAGCTTGCACATGGACAACGCCTTCTACGCCGGCGAAGCGAGACTCTGCGCGGTAATCCTCAACGACATATCGCTTTGCCTTGATTGCATCGATATTTCCGAGAATTGGATGAATGAAATCTCTCTCAAGCCAAACCCACTTAAGCTCAGGGTGGGTCATGTCATAAAAGTGGGCATGTGTATCAATGATTGGAATCTGCTTCGCCATTTCAATTACCTCTCTTTAAAAGCCTTATGGAAATACCTGGTGGAATGTCCATAAATTACTGGCAAAAAGAGCCTTTGAGAAGGGCTTTGGAAACGATTTTTTAGCTAGGAATTATCCCGGTGAGGGGCAGGCTTTCGAATGGGAGGCCGTTGCCCGTCAAAGCGCAGGGGTAAACCTGGAATCTCTTTCACCTTGGATTGCGAATCAGGATATGGCAGCAAGACTTTAATTGCCTCTGCTTGCTTATCGTCAAATAGCTCTTCAGGGAGTGCTACCCGATCTGCTGGCACGCCGTTGCGGCCAAGAATCTCTGCCCAATCCAGTGCGCTCTTTGCTGCAAGCGCCTTCTCAATCTCTGTCATGAGAATCTTCTTATTTTTCACACGATCTGCATTTGAGATAAAACGTGGGTCAGAGGTTAAATCTTCTCGTGCAATCAAAGTGCAGAGTTTTTTAAAAATATTGTCGCTTCCGACGCCGATACAAATTGCGCCTTCTCCTGTTGTGAAGATTCCATATGGAGAGAAAGTTGGGTGTCCGCTGCCAGATCGAACAGAAGGTAGTCCACTTAACTGCTCTGCTGAGAGGTGATAGCTCACCCATGTTGCGCCAGTTTCAAAGAGTGATGTCTCTACTAACGTACCTTTACCGCTCTTATTGCGCTCAACAATGGCAGCTAAGATTCCGATAGCAAGCCACATTCCTCCACCAACATCAAGTACAGATACGCCTGCTCGAACAGGATCGCCATCTGCCTCTCCTGTGACGTGCATGATTCCGGTCCGCGCTTGAATTGTTCCGTCGTAACCTGGAGAACTTGCATCAGGGCCAGTTGAGCCATAAGAAGAGAGATTGCCGACAATTAATCGCGGAAACTTTTTCATCAAATCAGCTGGTTGCAAATCTAACGCGCTCAAACGATCAGGAAGAAAATTAGTAAGAAATACATCAGCATCTGACATCAGCTCGGCTAATCGGGATTTTCCTAAATCTGATTTGAGGTCAATACTTTCGACGCTTTTATTTCGATTGACAATATGAAAGTAGGCAGAGCGATCTCCATCGACAGGCACCATCGAACGCGATGGATCCCCTGACGGCGTCTCAATTTTGATGACATCGGCTCCCAAGTCAGCCAGAATCGCCCCTCCGAAGGGTCCTGCAATATTGGAAGTTGCATCAAGAACACGAACTCCGGCAAGAGGTAGAGATTTGCCTGCTGCTAAATCTGACATGCAAGCTCCCTCTATCCGCATCTCTAGCTCTTGCTCGTTATCTTAGCAAAGGATTTCTCTCGCATATTGAGTCTGGCTCATCTGTCCTCACATGACGTACTATTTAAGCATGCGCGAAAGGGATGTGGTGTCAGAGTTTCAATTAAGACGTTCACTCCTCGCCGTGCCAGCCAGTAATCCAAAAATGGTTGAAAAATCTATGAATCTTCAGGTTGACCAAGTTTTTCTCGATCTTGAAGATGCCGTAGCTCCGCAAGCCAAATCCGAAGCTCGACAATTTATCTCTTCTTTGCAGGCTGATAACTTTTCTGCGCCAATCTTAAGTATTCGCATTAATGCCATTGGCACACCTTGGTTCCATGATGATTTAGAGCTTCTTAAATCGAGTGCCGGCTCTTGGGTCGATTCAGTGATCTTGCCTAAAGTTCATTCTGCTCAAGACGTTAAAGACTTTTCTCAACAACTTTTTATTATTGAGAAGGTGCACAATCGACCAATCGGTTCGATTTCAATTGATGCTCAGATTGAAAGTGCAAAGGGATTGGTTAACTGCGAAGAAATCGCAGCCAGCGAGCGCGTGGCATCTCTTAACTTTGGTCCCGCAGACTTCATGGCAGATTTAGGGTCAACCTCCGAAACCGTCACTTCACACGAGTACGCCTTAATGAGAATTTTGGTTGCCGCGCGAGCAG
>JBIKSV010000048.1:0-8827 GCA_044348425.1 Candidatus Planktophila sp.
TGATGATTTCTTATAGTCACCTACAAAAGTTTTAATGACTTTTGCTCTTCCTTCAGTGTCCTTGGTCGAAGAGTTAGGTTTACCTACAGTTATATACTCTGGCGCAATCAAAATACGATCACCATTGCTGTCAAAACGGTAATGGGCATGCGCGGCGCTAAAGACAATCCGTGGTGAATACAAGAAACCACTCCAACCGGCCATCAAGTTAACTTCTGAGGGACCTTGCTGCCCAAAGATTGGAACTGCTCTGGGGTTATCGAGATTAATTGGAGCATTTAATCCAGCCTGAGTGACCGGTGTCGAAGAGCAAATCATCGCACTCGTAATCACAAGAGCTAGAGCAACTTTGCGCATATCTGAACCTAACATCAACTCTTTCACTGTCAAGGGTTTTGAGGAGCCCAAAATCTACAAATCCGTTTAATTTCGAGTCAGGTAACCCCAAACCAAGCTTGCTGCGATAGCCACCCAAATTTGATACGGAACAAGTAGCAATCCCATAATGAGAGAAGCCTTGAAGGTGAGATAGAGGACTGGAGTCGTGAGAAGTGCCGCTGATACTAAAGCGATTGTGGCAAATGTGAAGTTGTGAGGAACATAAAATTGATAAGCCCAGGTAAGAGCCGCGGAAACACTTAAGGCAAAGAAAACCAGCCAGGCAATATTTTCTCTTCTGGTTAGCAACTGTGAGACCTGATACGAAGCAATTCCTAAGACAATAAAGTTATAGGGCCAGATGATTCCAAAAATCGCACTCGGTGGCTGCCAAGGAGGTCGATTGAGAGATGCGTACCACCCGGGCGAAGAATTAACCCAGATCCCTGAACCAAAGGCGTAGATCAAAACAAGAAGAATTCCAATTGCCGATGTGATCAGCTTAAAGTCCATTGCTCTTCGTCCCTTCTTTTACTGGATCCTGATACCAACGCCTATAAAAGAGCGTAGACGCAGCACCCAAAGCGATGAATAGCACAGGCACCCATAAAGCTACCTCAGAGCCATGATCATCAAGAATCTTGCCTGTCCATATTGAGGTAAATGCTCCAGCTAATGGGATGCCTGCAAAAATCAAGGAGATGGCTTCGGTCATATGTGACTTTGGAACCTTCTTCTCAACAATTGCTATCGCAGTCGGAAATAATGGACCAACACTTCCACCGAGGAAGAAGTTGAGGAAAAAGAGAACCGGAATCGACTCGATAAATGGCAAGGGCACTGCAATAAGTGCGAATATCAGTAAGTTGATTCGGAATCTAATGCCAGCAGAAATCTTCCATTTAATTGCACCGTTGATGAGAGCAAAGATCAACCCACCTAAAGACCCGACCGCAAGTAGTACACCTGCCATCCCTGGATGTCCCACTTCGCGACTAAATGCCACGAAGGCCAAATTGATTGGTCCGAAGCAACCGCCAATAAGAATTATTGGAATTGCAACTGCATGGATAGCGCGATTGCGAATCAGGGGTGGGTGCTCAGTGCGTTCAATAATCTGTGGGGTGGAAACATTGTGAGTAAGTAGCAAACTTCCACCGACAAGAAAGAAAGTTGTTGCAAGAATCAGACCAGCTGGCGGAGATACTGTTGATATAGCAGTCGCCAATACTGGTCCAGTGATATAAACCGTCTGATCTAAAGCGCTCTCAAAACTATAGGCAGCATTTACCTTTGATTGATCTTCATCCCCCATCACTGAGACCCAACGACGACGAGTAAATGATCCGATAGAAACTGAGGACGATTCAGCCGCAATGATTGCGACAAACCAACTCCAGACAGGTGCATCAAGAGCAACGAGAGCAATGAAGGTAAACATCGCCAATGTGCGAGTAGGTACCGCAATCTTTAATACAAACCTCTGGCCCCGCTTATCTGATTGATTAGACCAAAAAGGTGCAGAGACAACTGTTGTTAATGCAGCCACGCCCGTTAGTGCTCCTGCTATCGCATACTGCTTTTCTGCACCGAGCACGATAAAGATGATTGCAAGTGAATCCATACCACCAGGCATGCGGGCTAATAATCCTGAGAATGAGATGCGAAATGAGCCGGGCGTCTTTAAGAGCGTCCTATAGGTCCCGAGCATGAAATGAAGTGTAGGTGTCGCTTCTCTGCATCGCACCCATCAGACTCAAGAAATATAGTTGCTTTTGCGCTCAGGTAATATTTGCCCATGCGAAAGTCCTCTCTTATTGCTTTGGCGATAGTTGGACTTACCTTGCTACAAGGTGTTCAAAACGCACCTACAGCAAAAGCCGCACTTGCAACAAGTGGCCTACTTTTGAACCTAGATGCATCAGTTGCGGGCAGTTTTAGCTCGGGGACATGGCAAGACCAATCCGGAAACAGCAGAAATGCAACTGCGGTAAATTCTCCAACTTTCGACGCTACTGATGGATCCTTCACGTTCAATGGCACCAATCAATTCTTCAATTTGGGAAACATTTTAAATCTCACAAGTGCATTTTCAATCGAAGTTACCTTTATGCCGAACTCAATAACTGGCAATCAAATGATAGTAGCTAGACAAAACAGTGGTCGTGCTGGGAATTATTTCGTTGGTATGTCAGGAGCAAAAGCGAATTATTATGTAGAAAGCCCCCCTTGGGGTCTAAACTCTTCATCAAATCTGAGTGTTGGAACGAAGTACACCTCTACGCTCGTTTATGACTCAGCAAAGGCGATAACGCCTTATTTGAATGGCGTACAAGACGGAACTAAAACTACATTTAGCGGAAGCTTATTCACAAATTCTATTAATCTTCAGATTGGTGCAGGTCTAAACGCCGACGTTGCAAGCGATTTCTTCAATGGCAAGATTTATTCGGTGCGCATTTACAACAGAGCGCTCACCTCTGCTGAGGTTAGCGAAAACTATGCCGAATCTACTCGAATAGTGCTGAGTAACTGGGCCGGAGCTTCAGGATGTACCTTTAGCGGAAACCAACGACACGGTACCAAGATCTACGCAGGCACCACATCAACAATCACCAAAGTTCGACTTCAAATTGAATCAAGCGCACCAGATAGTGTCATTAACGCGACTCAAATAGATATCCATACTGATGCTTCGGGCGCCGTTGGCACCCTTGTGGGCTCTTTGCGGCCCAGTGTGCTTGACGCTGCATCAACACTTTCTGGTGCAACCATTCAAACACGTCGAGTTGCATTTACCGGTGCAGTAAACGTAATCAGTGGAACAACCTATTGGCTAACCTTTAATGGCAACGGCAACACAATTAGCATGTGCGGCACAGGAAATTTTGGAGTTCAGGTTTCAAGTTGGTCGGTGCCCAAATCGGGGTCCGATTTCTTTCTTCGTTTTGGCGGGGGAAACTCGTACACAACTTGGTTTAACATCTTTCAATTCGAACTATCTCTTGGGCCAGCAGATACAACTGCGCCTGTGATTACGGGCCCTGGTATTTTGACCACAGCCACGGTATCGGCATCAACTAATGAAAATACGACCTGGACACATCAGTATTCAGCTAATGAAGTTGTTACTTGGTCAATAACAGGTGTCGATTCGGCAACATTTACAATCGGCACGGGTGGGCTGCTTACGTTAAGTGCTAAGAACTTTGAGGTTAGAAGTGATGCAAACCTTGACGGTGTCTTTACCGTAACGGTAAGGGCCACGGATTCATCAGGAAATATCGGTACGCAGACGTTGAATGTGACGATTGTTGATGCCAACGATCCACCAGTGATAACTATCAATGGTGGTACTTCAACCCATTCCATTTCTATTCTTGAGAATCAGACAACAGTAATCACCTACACAGGAACAGATGTTGATACGAATACGACTCTTCAGTGGGTCTTTGCAGATAGCTCTTTCGACCGCAGTAAATTTGATTTGAACTCAAGTACCGGGGTGCTGACATTTAAAGTTGCGCCCGATTTTGAAGTTCGAGCAGATAGTAACGCTGACAATATCTATAGGGTTAACATCGGATTGTACGATGGAACAAATCTCGCGACACAGGTGCTTCTGGTGACCATTCTTGATGTTAATGAGATCTCAACTATTGCCACGCCAACAATTATTGGGACAATATTTAAAGGTGTGGCAATCAATATTTCTGCAATTGCCGATACTCCGGGCAGAGTTCAATTCTTGGTCAACGGAAAACGTATTCCTAATTGCAGGGCGATTTCAACGACAGGATCTGCTCCAACGGCAACTGCGGTCTGCGCTTGGAAACCTGCAAGCCACGGCGTAGGCAACATAACCGCCAGAGTGACTCCTACAAATACCGCTCTCTCAGCATCGGTCTCGCCATCACTACGGGTGTTTATCGTTAAACGTACAACTCTTCGATAATCTGCAATTCTCTGTGAAATCTTCCCGTCCCATCTCCTAACTCAATTTTTAGTTGTTGAATCGCAATACGAGACGCTAATTATTTTTCTCTAGCCTATTTCTCCACGACGAGAAGCTACGCACCGATCCACTATGAGGCTTTGCCAGCCACGGATAAGGATGTATTTCAGCCAAGTTCGTGTACTTCTTAAATGATGGGACTGGCGCATAAGTGACTGCAACAGAGTTGTTTGCGGCAAAATGATATGGATCGCCAAGATAGATCCGCACCTCTCGCCTCTTAGCTAAATCTTGAAGAGTCTCTAAGTAAAAAGCGATACGACGAGAGCTGAGCTGTAGCTTCATTAATGCAGGTGCGTTGAAGATAAAGACCGCGGGTAAATCTGGATGAGCAGTTAGTGCTAGGTCAGCATCGCCGAGAGAATCAATAGTCAGCAAGACATATTGCGGATCACCATTCTTAATGACTAACTCTGGTCCTGCAGTAGATGCAGAATCTCCGTCGAAGTCGAGAAGTGGATCTTTCTCTAATTGCATCGGCGTGATTTCATCTGGGAAGTTTTCTATGGGACAACTCTTCTTGAGTGGACATTTAAAGCAGAGTCCTGGTGCGCGTTTTTCAACTTGCCAGCGGGCAAAGCCGTATGGCTTTCCGGTACCGGCCCCTACTGTCCACTGCCAACCCAATAAGTTTGCAGCTCGTGAACCATCAATGAGCTCGCGATGCATGCGTTCGGCACCATGAGACCAGCCTTTTTGATTTCGCACTGTCCAATGGGATGCCAGCCACATACGGCTTTGATTTACTAACCAACCGTCGCTTTCAAGTTCTGAAACTACCGTGTCGATGCAGAGCATCTCCCGGTTCCAGCCATCACCTTCAGTATGCCAATCTGCTTCAAAGCGGAGATTTTCAAAGAGTCGGGTTCCAAGTCGTGCGTATAAGTGGCGTGAATATTCTTGCCAATACAACTCATCTCGAAACTTTTCACGATCTTTAAATGGTGCGCCTTTAACTGCACCATAAACCTGAGGCAATGTCAGAATATTGTGACGAATGTAAGGTGAGAGGACGCTAGCGCCGCGTTTTTCTATGGGCAGAATTTGAGATCTATCTTCGGCATAGCGCGTGATATCTAATTGCTCTAGGGCACGATTTGCTGCGCTCTGTCCGCCGGTAATCGAGCTAACACCTAACTCACCGGAGTAGAGGCCTTGAAAATCTCTCTCGATAATCTGCAAAACCGCTTGATTTGCATCGATTGGCTTGAGCTCCATAATCGCGTAAGCCTACTTGTCTATGGCAGAACGCGCAGAATGAGAGGAGAGATGAGAAGATTTGGGTGTTGTTTTCGGGGTAATTATGAAGGGGTGCGGTTTGTTTAAAGTTCGAGTTAAGCGTCTTCCTCTCACCCTCGTCGCCGTAGCTGTAATTGCTATCGTCGCACTCGAGATTTTTAGAGCAGGTGCTGGCGAAAATTTTACTGAATTTGAGAGTGGAGCTCAGTACAACGCTGATTCCGATATCACTCTTAACGAAGACCGTCCCGCCTCACTCTTCTTGCCAGCTAACTATTCGGCCGAAACTCCCGTTCCTTTACTGATTAATCTTCATGGGTATACAGGAAAAGGATCAGTGCATAGCTCTTATACATACCTCCAAGTTGCCGCGAAAGAAAAGGGCCTGGCCTATGTAGCACCTGATGGAACGGAGGATTCATTACGTAGTCAATTCTGGAACGCATCTACTGCTTGCTGTAATTTCAATGGCGTTGATGTCGATGATGTGGCCTATATAAAGTCCCTCATCGATGAGGCGTCTTCACTGGTTGCGATAGATCCAAAACGCATCTACCTCTTTGGCCATTCCAACGGGCACTTTATGAGTTACAAGTTTGCCTGTTCTACCAATGGAGTCGTTGCGGCAGTGGCTGGACTTGCTGGAGCGATGGATAACAACTTTGATAACTGCACCAAATCACCAACAAATATTCTTCATATTCATGGCACAAGCGATCAAACAATTCTTTATAACGGAGGAGCGCTCTTTCAAAAGCCCTATCCATCTGTCGATCAGAGTTTGGCGCAGTGGTCTGAAATCAATTCGTGCACAAATCCCTCAGAGAAAGATTTTGACCTCATGCAATCCATGGTTGGAAGCGAGACAACTAATCGCACCTACTCGTGCACAAAGGCAGATTTAGAGCTCTGGCGAATAAATAACGGGTTACATACACCTACCCTGGATAGAGAATTTGCGAATAAAGTCCTGGATTGGTTATTGGCTCGAAAGCTTTAAATCGTATAGGATTCAGGCTACTTCGAGCTCGACAGATAGGGATGTAATGAAAAACGTAAAGCGTCAGCTTCCTAATCCACGCGAGCTCGCTCCCCTACTGCGCTTTACCTTGCCAAAGTTGCCGACACGAAAGAATCGCCTGGAAAAGGCGCTCACTATCTGGGACTTGCGCACGATTGCAAAGCGCCGCACTCCAAAGGGGCCATTTGATTACACAGATGGCAGTGCAGAATCTGAAGTAACTCTCGATCGCGCACGTCGTTCATATCTAGATCTGGAATTTCGTCCCAACATTTTGCATGATGTAAAGAACGTTGATACCTCTTGCGAAATTCTTGGCGAAAAGTTCGCGATGCCTTTTGGAATCGCCCCTACTGGCTTTACGCGCATGATGCATACTGAAGGCGAAAAAGCTGGTGCGCGTGCTGCCGAAAAATTTGGAATTCCTTTCTCTCTCTCAACACTTGGTACAACAACTATCGAAGATGTAGTTGCGGCCGCCCCTAACGGCGTTAATTGGTTCCAGCTCTACATGTGGAAGGACCGCGAAGCCAGCATGGCGTTGGTCAAGCGTGCACAAGATGCTGGTGTTAAGCATCTGATGCTCACGGTTGATGTACCAGCATCAGGTGCGAGATTGCGTGATGCTCGAAATGGACTGACAGTTCCTCCTAGGTTGACCCTTAAGACACTTATTGATGCAGCGCCACGCCCTGAATGGTGGATGAACTTTCTAACAACGCCAGCAATCACATTTGCTTCCATGTCGAATTGGGAGGGTACTGTTGGCGAACTCCTTGACTTTATGTTCGACCCAACGATGACTTTTGATGATCTCAAATGGATTCGCGAACAATGGGATGGAAAGTTATCTATCAAGGGTATTCAGACTGTAGAAGATGCCAAGCTTGCTGCTAAACACGGCGCTGATGCAATCATCCTTTCAAACCACGGTGGTCGTCAGTTAGATCGCGCACCTGTTCCTTTGCATTTACTTGCTGATGTCAAGAAAGAGCTAAAGAACGATATGGAGATTCACATCGATACCGGCATCATGCACGGTGCCGATGTTCTAGCAGCGATTGCCCTTGGTGCTGATTTCGCCTACATCGGCCGTGCTTATCTCTATGGCCTCATGGCAGGCGGACAGCAAGGCGTAGAACGCGCTCTTGAAATCATGCAAAAAGAGATGGTCCGCAATATGAAGTTACTTGGTGTTAATTCACTCATGGAACTTGAACCAAAACATGTTCGTATCCTTCAAACAAATGCCGGCCTTGGCCGCCTTGGGGATGGAAAGTAAATGCGCATCGCTCGAATTGGTGAAGTGGGTAAAGAGAAGCCTGTCGTTGTCAAAGGCGACCATTATGTCGTCGTCGATTCACTTATCTCTGATTGGAACCGCGAAAGCCTGACCAATGGAGCTTACGAAAAAGTTGCGGCAGCAGATCTGACTGGACTACCAACAATCGCTAAAGGCAGTGCTCGAATCGGCGCCCCTATTGATCGCCCTACTAAGGTAATTTGTATCGGCCTTAACTATCTTGGTCACATTAAAGAGACCAATGCTGATACGCCCGCCGAGCCTGTTGCTTTTATGAAAGCCCCTGACAGCGTCGTTGGACCTAATGACGACATTATTATTCCGCCAAATAGCACTGCTACAGATTATGAAGTCGAACTAGCGATTGTTATTGGCAAGCGTGCTCTTTACTTAGAATCACCTGATCAAGCTCCGGCGCATATCTTGGGATACACCATCGCCCAAGATGTTTCAGAGCGTCACTGGCAGCTAGAACGTTCTGGACAATGGATGAAAGGTAAGTCTTTCCCAACATTTAACCCAATCGGACCTGAGATCGTAAGTGGTGATGAAATCAATCCAAGTAATTTACGACTATGGTGCAGCGTCAATGGTGTGATGAAGCAGGATTCGAATACTGATGACCTACTTTTTGGAATCAATCACATCGTCTGGTACTTAAGCCAATTTATGGAACTCTGCCCGGGAGATGTCATCAATACTGGTACGCCTTTTGGAGTCGGACTCGGCTTTAGGCCTCCTGTCTATCTCAAGGCGGGCGATCAGATTAAGACTGGCATTGAAGGCATCGGAGAGATCTCCAATACTTGCGTTGCAACTACGCGCTAATTCCAGTACTGATCAATCAGTGTGAAAAACTTCGGGAATTGAC
>JBIKSV010000049.1:0-8266 GCA_044348425.1 Candidatus Planktophila sp.
AGGTCAGCGCGGTCTCATTGTTGCTCCACCAAAGGCTGGTAAGACAATGGTCTTGCAGGCAATTGCAAATGCAATCTCAGTTAACAATCCAGAGGTTCACCTCATGGTTGTTCTAGTTGATGAGCGCCCAGAAGAAGTTACAGATATGACTCGCTCTGTTAAGGGTGAAGTTATTGCTTCAACATTCGATCGTCCTGCAGAAGATCACACAGTAATTGCAGAGCTTGCAATCGAACGCGCAAAGCGTCTCGTAGAGCTTGGCCACGATGTTGTCGTTCTTTTGGATTCAATCACTCGCCTAGGACGCGCATACAACATTGCAGCTCCAGCATCAGGTCGTATTTTGTCTGGTGGTGTTGATTCAGCAGCTCTCTATCCACCAAAGAAGTTCTTTGGTGCCGCTCGTAATATTGAAGACGGTGGATCACTAACAATCCTTGCAACAGCATTGATTGAGACTGGTTCTCGTATGGATGAAGTTATCTTCGAAGAGTTCAAGGGAACCGGAAACATGGAACTCATCCTTGATCGACGTCTTGCAGATAAGCGCATCTTCCCTGCAGTCAACGTTGTTTCATCATCAACTCGTAAGGAAGAGATCCTTATGGGTTCAGAGGAACTCAATATTGTTTGGAAGCTACGTCGCGTTCTCCATGCGCTCGAGCCACAAGCAGCTCTTGAACTCTTGCTCGAGAAGATGAAGGGAACAAAGACAAACGTTGAGTTCCTCATGCAGATTCAGAAGACAACATCAGGGCAGGACAATTCCTAAAAACACCTCCCCTCTATGAAGTCCCCAACCGCTTAATCCCTGCGTGGATTTTGCAGTTGAGCGCTTATAGGAGATGATTTCCCTCTAGCCCTTCTGGTTCACCGGCCATCCTGTAAATGGCAGCCGGACCCAGGTAAAGAAAAGGATTGAAAATGAAGCCAGATATTCACCCAGAATATAAAGAAACTCAGGTCACCTGTGGTTGCGGTGAGAAGTTTCTAACCCGCTCAACAATTGCAAGCGGATCTGTTTATGTCGAAGTTTGTTCAGTCTGCCACCCTTTCTACACAGGTAAGCAGCGCATTCTCGATACCGGTGGACGCGTCGCTAAGTTCGAAGAGCGTTTCGGAAAGAAGTAGCTTTCTAAAGAGACCGCCAACGCAGCCAGAGCAATCTTGGCTGCGGGCGGTCTTTTTTATTTCTATTAGTTGAAAATGAATCAAAAGTGAGAGGAGAAGTCAGATGAGTGATGATCGTTTTGCCTCAGCGCATGAGATGGTCCGCGAATATCAAGAGTTAGAAACACTGATGGCTGACCCTTCAATTCACGAAGATCAAGGACGTGCACGCCAATTAGGTCGACGCTATGCCCAGCTTGGCCCCGTAGTTGCAGGATTTAATGCGTGGAAGAGCGCCAACGATGATTTAACAGCAGCTCGCGAAATGGCTGCGGAAGATCCAGATTTTGCATCTGAAATTCCTGCAATGGAAGTTGCTGTAACTCTGGCAGGTGAAAAACTTGAAGAGCTATTACTGCCACGTGATCCCAACGATGATCGTGACGTAATCATGGAAGTCAAAGCCGGTGCAGGTGGAGATGAGTCAGCTCTCTTTGCTGGAGATTTAGTTCGTATGTATCAACGTTATGCAGAGAAGCACAATTGGAAAGTCGAGATTATTGATCTCACCGATGCAGATCTTGGTGGCTATAAAGATATTTCGATGGCGATAAAGTCAAAGGGAAATCCAGAACCCGGACAGTCGCCATATGCACGACTTAAATTTGAAGGCGGTGTGCATCGCGTACAGCGCGTTCCTGAGACAGAGAGCCAGGGACGAATTCATACATCTGCAGCTGGCGTCTTGATTTTGCCTGAGGCAGAAGAGGTAGATGTTGAGCTCAATATGAATGATGTGCGTGTAGATGTATATCGCTCATCAGGTCCGGGTGGACAGTCAGTTAACACCACTGACTCTGCCGTTCGATTGACTCACGGTCCAACTGGAATCGTTGTCTCATGTCAGAACGAAAAGTCACAGTTGCAGAATAAAGAGTCTGCACTTCGTATCTTGCGTGCCCGTCTTCTTGCTCATGCACAAGAGCAGGCAGATGCCGCTGCTGCTGCAGAGCGCAAGAGCCAGGTACGCACCGTAGATCGCTCTGAACGTATTCGTACCTATAACTTCCCTGAGAATCGTTTAAGTGATCACCGCGTGAATTACAAGTCAAATAATCTTGATGCGGTTCTTAACGGAGAGCTAGACGATGTAATCCAAGCCTTGATCGATGCCGATAAGGCAGCGAAGTTATCAGCCACGAGTTAATAACTACTGGTTAATTATCATTATGGAACTGACCTTTAAAGAGTTTCTTCGCAACGGAAAAGATCAGTTAGCTACCGCTGGTTATCCAGAAGTTGATGCTGAGCATCTGTTGGCGCATGTACTGGGCATCTCGCGGATGGATCTCCATAATCCATTGGCTGTCGAGAGCGCTATCGTTGCAATCGGGGATACAACCCTGATTGAAGAAAATTTCTGGAAGCTATTAGATCGTCGTTGTGCCCACGAACCTTTGCAGTACCTCACCGGCACTGCCTATTTTCGATATCTCGAAGTTGAAGTTGGTCCCGGTGTATTGGTCCCGCGCCCAGAGAGCGAGCTACTGGTTGATGCAGCGCTAACGCATATTCAAAAGCTCTCTGGTCCAGTAAGTGTGATTGATTTAGGAGCTGGCTCAGGTGCGTTGACTCTGGCGATTGCAACAGAGGCACCTAATACTCATTGCGTTGCAGTTGAGCGAGATCCAGCTGCCGCTATATGGCTTCGTAAAAATGTAGCTCGTATCTCTGAAGATGTGCGCATTATTGAAGAAGATGTTTCTACTGCGTTGACTGGCGTTAAATGCGATGTGGTAATCGCCAATCCTCCATACATCCCTAATAAAGAAGTCTTGCCACCTGATGTGGCTGCACATGAACCCGCTGTTGCGCTATTTGGTGGTTCTGATGGCATGGAAGTCCCACGTAGATTTATCCTTGCGGCTGCCCGCTTATTAAAGAATGGCGGCTTTCTTGCTATCGAACACCACGAGAGCCAAGCAATTGCAATAGCAGAGGCGATGGGCAGTGATTTCATTGAAGTCAAGCTTCATCACGATTTGGCAGAACGCCCTCGATTTACAACGGGTATCAGGAGATAATTCAATTATGGAGCGAGTCAATTTACGTGAAGGCGATTTAGCCGATCACGTTGCGCTGGGACTTAAGGGCATACGTGATGGCTACATCATCTGTGCTCCACTTGAGAACGGATATGTATTTCTCGCTGACGCTTTCTCGGAATTTGCAGTGCGTGCCATGCATGTTTTACGTGGTGATGATTTGGGAGTAAAGGCACAGGTGCTGATTCACTCTGGCGCAACGCTCTCGGGTTTAACTCGTAACATCACAGACGAAGTTCGCGCACTTGCTGATGCATTTTGGCCAGGACCACTGTCACTCAATCTTCAACCAGGTATGGGACTCAATTGGAATCTTGGTGATAACAACTCACTTGATCTCTTCAGTGTCCGAGCGCCCGAAGCCCCATTTGTGTCAGCGTTATTGAAAGAGAGTGGCCCACTCGCTGTGGCAAGTGCTGCTCGAAAAGGGATGAAGCCAGCGTTGTCTACCGATCGCATCTTCGTTCTCGAATCAGGGTTGGCGGCGATGTTTGACGGTGGTGAGCTACCAGCTGGAACACCCACCACAATCGTGCAGGCTGATCTCGATGGATTGACCATTATTCGAGAAGGGGCCATCTCGCGTGAGCAGTTAGCGGCGGTTGTCCCAGCACTTTCTGCGGTCAGCGAATAGAGTACGGCCATGTCCGAAACTTTTTATGGCCCAGATTTTGAACTCCTAACTAAGCAAGATCCTGATATTGCAGCGGTCTTGATTTCAGAGCTCAAACGTCAACAGAGCAATCTGCAGCTCATCGCATCTGAAAACTTCACCTCTCGCGCAGTACTAGCGACTTTGGGATCAACGCTCTCAAATAAATATGCAGAGGGCTATCCAGGCAAGCGCTACTACGGTGGCTGTGAAGAAGTAGATGTTGCTGAAGAGATCGCAATCGATCGCGCGAAGTCACTCTTCGGTGCAGAGCACGCAAATGTTCAGCCCCACTCAGGTGCCAGCGCAAATATCGCGGTCTATCAAGCATTTACTAAGCCAGGAGATACCGTCCTTGCGATGTCACTGCCACATGGTGGTCACCTCACACATGGTTCGAAGGTCAACTTCTCAGGTAAGTGGTTCAACATTGTCTCTTACGGAGTACGCCAAGATAACGAGCTTATTGATTATGACGAGCTACGCGATCTCGCTATTGCAAATAAGCCAAAGATGATTTGTTCAGGTGCAACCGCTTATCCCTCACTGATTGATTTTGAGAAAGTTCGCGCAATCTGCGATGAAGTCGGCGCCATTATGTGGGTCGATGCTGCGCACTTTATCGGGCTTGTTGCAGGTAAGGCGATTCCATCACCGGTTCCGTATGCAGATGTTGTCTCATTTACAACGCATAAAGTTTTGCGTGGCCCACGTGGTGGAATGATTCTCTCTAAGGAAGAACATGCTGCAGCGATTGATAAAGCTGTCTTTCCTGGAATGCAGGGTGGTCCAATCATGTCGGCCGTCGCAGGTAAAGCGGTTGCGCTGGCAGAGTGCGCAACACCTGCCTATCAAAAGTATGCCAAGGATGTCATTGTTAATGCGCAGTCTCTTGCAGCTGCTCTTGAAGCAGAAGGAATGCGCGCAGTTTCAGGCGGAACTCAAACCCACCTTGCACTCATTGATATCCGTTCTAGCGGGGTCAATGGCAAAGTTGCAGATGAGCGCTGTGGTGCTGCCGGAATTGTTCTCAATAAGAATTCAATCCCATTTGATCCAGAAGCTCCTTCTGTTACTTCAGGAATTCGTGTTGGTACACCAGCAACAACCACGCAAGGAATGGGCGTTGCAGAGATGAAGACAATCGCATCTCTGATTGTGCGCGCAATCAAGAGCGATGACGCTGCCGCACATGCGGCTATCAAAGCTGAGGTTCATGCCCTTACTTCACGCTTTCCGATCTATCAGGCATAAGTAGCAGATAGCGTCCTTAGCCAATGCGTGAGTACTTAGTAACACTGCTCATTTCAGCGGCAATTTGTTATGTAGTAACCCCGTATGTGCGCCTCTGGGCAATCAAATTTGGAGCGGTAGCAAAGATTCGCGAACGCGATGTCCATACAACACCCACACCTCGCTGGGGTGGTTTGGCAATGTGGATAGGGATGGCAGCCAGCTTTTTGATGGTTCACAATCTTTCCTTGGTAGGAAAATCTTTTACGCGAGAGACAATCGGAATTTTCTTAGCAGCATCTTTTCTTGTTCTATTGGGAATGATTGATGATCGTTTTGAATTAGATGCGCTGACAAAGTTGGCAGGTCAAGCACTTGCAGCTGGAATCCTTCTTATCTACGGAGTCCAGATTTTTTGGCTACCCATCAATGGTGTGATGACGCTTCCACCAAGCATCGGCCAGTTATTGACCGTCGTTATTGTTCTTATCACCATCAATGCAGTTAACTTTATCGACGGTCTTGATGGCCTCGCTGCTGGAATCGTTGCAATCTCAGGCGCTGCATTCTTCGCCTTTGCTTATCTATTAGCAGTTGTAAATGGCTTTAGCCGTGCGGGCTCACCATCACTTACTACCGCAATAATTATTGGTGTGTGTATTGGATTCTTGCCACATAATGCCCATCCAGCAAAGATTTTTATGGGTGATTCAGGTTCGATGTTGCTTGGATTGTTATTGGCAGCATCTGCAATTACCTTGACCGGTCAGATCGACCCAAATGCAATCTCTTCTGAGGATCTCGGACCAACGCTCTTACCACTTGCACTTCCATTGGCAGTTCTGGCGATTCCGCTGATTGATTTATTCTCAGCCATCTTCCGAAGAATCCGTGCTGGTAAATCTCCTTTTGCATCCGACAAAGAACATATCCACCACCGCATTATGCGCGCGGGAAATTCGCAAGCACGCACTGCTCTCATTATGTATTTGTGGACAGCAACCTTTGCTTTCCCAGTTTCAATCTCTGCATTTACTCCGCTCTGGGTTGCTGGATTACTTGCCGCAGCGCTATTAACTTTTACAGTCGTTTTCTCTAGACGCGGATTAAGAAAATCTCCGCAGAAGGTTGGGTTGTGATGGGTAGCGAGCGCACCATGTTGCGAGGAGCAATGATTCCAACTTTCGTCACCGCACTCACCTCACTCATCGTCTGCTCACTTATCTGGGGAGGTCCTGGCGCTGTCGGCGTCTTATTGGCCCAACTCATCGTTATTGCCTTCTTCGCCTCGAGTTTGTTGGTGGCCCGCATCTCCCGTGATCTTGATGCAATGATGGTGATGGCCCTGGCGATGGTCTCCTATATGGCCAAAATCATCGTGCTCGGCCTCTTTCTCTATTTGATTACAACCTATGTGCCTGAGGAGCTTTGCAACCGAAGGGCCTTTGGAGTCAGCGCAGTGGCAGCGACCTTTGCCTGGCTGGGTGGGGAGATCGTGGCATTTCTCAACCTTAAACTCCATCTACAATTGCCACCTGAACGGTAAATTCGGCCGGTCCAAGTAGAACTAGCGCAGGGAGTTCACAATGGCACGAAAAGCTGAGGCGGATGCCCTTTGGTCGATTGTTGGCTACATGCTCTCTGGCTTGATCTTCTGGGGTGGGGTTGGCTACCTGGCCGACAAGTACATCTTCCACACCGACTATCTGACTCTCGTGGGCTTCTTACTGGGCATGGGCGGGGCGCTCTACCTCGTCTGGTTGAGATTTGGACGCGAATAGCGTTCCAAATTGAGGAGCTGGCGGGCGAGAGTAACTTTCACAAGCCATTCACAAGCTCTAGCTCACACTCTTCACCTCTGCCCACGATTGAGGTGCGAGCGTGGCGCAAGACACGTAGGGCGCGCCCCGCTTTCGATTTCGCTTCAAGGCGCCTGACCCTCTAATCTTTCCCACGACTCGCAAGCGTCTGTGAGCCTAACGATATCGGGGGAGTACCGGGTGATTAACCTGCAACTCAGCGGTGATGGATTTGTGCCACCAAGCACTAAAGACTTCGACCTTCCCCCAATTTTTGAAAGCATTGAGTGGCTCACGAAGCCCGTATTACTTGTATTTCTTTCAGTAATTCTTGTTTCAGTTTTCTTTGTAGTTTCAGCGCGCAAAGCTGCAGTTGTTCCATCAAAGCTGCAATTCGCTGGAGAGAGCATTTACGCATTTGTTCGCAATGATCTTGCCCGCGATGTTATCGGGCCTGAGTTCATGCGTTTCGTTCCGTATCTATTTACTCTCTTTACCTTTGTTCTCACCAATAACATCTTCGGAATTGTTCCTTTCTTGCAATTCCCAACCATGTCGCACGTTGCATTCCCATATGTGCTCGCTGCCTTTTCGTTTTTTGTCTTCCACTATGTCGGAATTCGCAAGCAAGGTTTACTCAAGTACCTCAAGGAGATCGCATTTATGCCAGGCGTGCCAAAGCCTGTCTATATCTTGCTGACTCCCATTGAAATTGCAACTTTCTTCTTGGTGCGCCCACTTACCCTTTCACTTCGTCTCTTTGCAAATATGTTTGCAGGCCACTTGTTGTTGCTCGTATTCATCTTGGGTGGCGAATACATGCTCAGCGACCCTAATCTGCTTATGAAGATCCTCTCTCCATTTGCATTCACTTTTGGTATTGCGCTCACATTCTTTGAGTTCATGGTCCAATGTTTACAGGCGTATATCTTTACGCTGCTCACAGCTCTATACATCGCCGGCGCCCTTGCCGACGAGCACTAATCGAAACACCTAACGAAAGGCAAGAAAAATGGAAGGCACACTCAACCTGGTCGGTTTTGGCCTATCAGCTATCGGTCCAGCAATCGCAACTGGAATGATCTTCGCTGCATATATCAACGGCGTAGCACGTCAGCCAGAAGCTCGTAGCATTCTCCAGCCAATCGCGTTCCTCGGATTCGCGCTCGCTGAAGCTCTTGCACTCTTCGGTCTCGTTCTCGCATTCGTTCTCTAATTCGATAACGAATAAGACGAATTGATATGCGCACATTTAATTTCGCTGCCGAGGGAGAGAAGCTCAACCCGCTAGTTCCGCATACATCTGAACTAGTAGTTGGTGCTATTGCATTCACTCTTCTCTTCTTGGTTCTGCGTAAAGCAGTCGT
>JBIKSV010000050.1:0-8235 GCA_044348425.1 Candidatus Planktophila sp.
TCTACTGCCTACGAGAAGTGGCAAGCACGAGGTAGTGTGGCGATATGAGCACGATCTTGCATGTAGATATGGATGCCTTCTACGCATCTGTAGCTGAACTAGATCACCCAGAACTCCGCGGCAAAGCGCTGGTTGTCGGTGCGGGAGTACGTGGGGTTGTTCTCTCTGCAAATTACGAAGCTCGTAAATTCGGAATCCGAGCGGCGATGCCAGTAGGACGAGCCCAGAGAATGGCGCCACATGCAGTTTTTGTCGCACCTGAACATCATCGCTACGCTGAAATATCTGAGCGGGTAATGGCTATCTTTGCAACCTTTACCCCGAAGGTCGAACCAATCTCACTCGATGAAGCATTTCTCGATGTTACTGGCGCACAACGCTTACTAGGAGATGGACGAAAGATTGCCGAAGATATTCGCGCTCGGGTATTACAAGAAGAGGGCATTACTTGTTCGGTCGGAATCGCTCAATCAAAATTTATTGCAAAACTCGCATCTCAACATTGCAAACCCAATGGTCTATTAGAAATTACAGAAGAACGGACTTTAGACTTCTTACATCCGCTTCCGGTTGCTGCGATGTGGGGAGTAGGGCCAAAGACAGGTGAGGCACTTGCCAAACTTGGACTTCATACCATCGGAGATATTGCACAGACACCACGAGCAACGTTGATTCGCGCTCTTGGCGAAGCATCAGGTGCCTCGCTCTACGAACTTGCTTGGGGGAGAGATTTCCGAGAAGTCAGCAACGATGAATCAGATAAGAGCATTAGCGCGGCTGAAACTTTTTCACATGATCTCGATAACCCCGAAGAAATACTGCGAGAGTATTTGCGCTTAACCGAGAAGGCTTCTGCTCGTTTACGTGACCGTGAACTTTTTGCAAAGACAATCTCAATCAAGGTGCGTTTCTCAGATTTCACTACTATCAGTCGAAGTAAAACTTTGTCCCAACCAATTGATAGCACGCAAGAGATTTATGAAGTTGTTCGCACTCTCTACAAAGCGTTGAAGATAGATCGAGCTAGGTTACGTTTAGTCGGAGTCTCTCTAGAGAATCTTCAAGGAGAGACCCACGAGCAGATGCTTTTGGGCTCTCGCGAGAAGGGCTGGCGAGAGGCAGATAGCGCTATAGACCGAGCTCGAGCCCGTTTTGGTTCATCCAGTGTGCGCCCAGGCAGGCTTATTGAGCCTGAAAATGGCGAAAGTAGCCGAGATGACGGATAGGCAGAACTGTTCTATTCTTACGGCTATGGCACTATCTGATAGAGAACGGCGCTTATTAGCCGAGATGGAGGCAGCTCTCGCCTCTGATGATCCACGTCTACAGAGCACCCTTTCAAGTGGTGATACAGCAACACTTCTTCGCGGTAAGTCATCCTCTCTTCTCAAAGCTGGCGCTCTCGTTCTCGTAGGAATCGCCACCCTCTTTACAGGTCTCATTTCGCAGATCCCTCTTATTGGTATTGCAGGCTTTCTCGTAATCCTCGCGGGGCTCTTAATTGCAATCCGCTCATTGAGCGCCCCTGTCCAGGGAGCTGTCCGCAAAGGCGCAGGCTCAGCGAAATCTCCTCGCAATGGCGGCCTTTCAGCCCGCCTGCAGGAACGTTGGGATCGCCGCACCTTCGAGTAGCCGAAGCCACCTTTAGTAACATCCGAAAAGCCGGTCCCTGACAGGGCCGGTTTTTTTCTGCCCCCACAGCCTTCCCCAACTCAGCCCCAACAGGCCCCAGAGAGCCCAGGTCAGAAGTGGGGGAGATAGGGGAGGGCAAGGGAAAAAAGTGGGCTAGGGTGGTGAAAAAAGGAGCAAAGTGGTGTAAAGTGGGGAACTAAGCGTAGAAGTTGCGCTTACTACCTTGGGGAAGGTGAGTTAATTTCAATGTTTTTAGGCACTCACGAGCCACGCCTGGATGAGAAGGGTCGTTTAATCCTTCCTGCCAGATTCCGTGAAGAGCTATCCCCAGGACTTGTTATCACTAAGGGACAAGAGCGTTGCCTCTATGTCTTTCCTGCCTCTGAATTTGCTCAGATTACTGAGACCTTGCGTCAAGCTCCCGTCACAGCAAAGGGCGCTCGCGATTACCAGCGCGTGATGTTTGCTGGCGCGCACGATGAAATTCCTGATCGTCAAGGTCGCATCACTATTCCATCAGGGCTACGTACCTACGCGGGTCTAGATAGAGATTGCGTCGTTATTGGCGCAAATACCAGAGTTGAAATCTGGGATAGCGCTGCATGGAGCTCATACCTAGCAGATCGCGAATCAACTTTTGCTGACGTTTCTGAAGAAGTTTTTCCGGGACTCTTTTAGATCGTCAGCAAACAACTTTATAGCGGGAACAACTTAATAAAAAAACTAGATAAACAATTGAATACAAAACTAAATATACGGCCGCACTCAACTGTGGCCACCGCCGACCCAATGCACAGGTAATTTCAGTATGAGTTTCACTGAATATTAAGTGTGGGCCGACAGCGGCGTCTCTTCCCCGACGTCGCTTTCGAGAATAAATCCGTCGGCCGGCGGTGACCAGAGTTGAGTGAGAAAGAAATCAAAGCAAGCACTAGTGAGAGGAGATTACATGGAACACATTTCAGTAATGCGTGACCGATGTGTAGATCTCCTTGCGCCATCAATTGATTCTCACAGTAAACCTGTTGTTGTCGATGCAACTCTTGGATTAGGTGGCCATACAGAAGCTCTCCTACAACGTTTTGAAAAACTTACTGTTATTGGAATCGATAGAGACCTTCAGGCAATTGCAAAAGCTGAGGCACGTCTTGCATCATTTGGTGAGAGGTTTAAATCTGCTCATTCAGTTTTTGACGGGATTTCTGAGATTGTAAGTGAGTACGGATTTTCAGAGATTAACGGAGTCCTCTTTGATCTCGGGGTATCTTCTATGCAATTAGATCAGCAATCTCGAGGGTTTTCATATTCTCATGATGCCCCTCTAGATATGCGAATGGATCAATCAACAGGGATTACTGCTGCTGATATCGTCAATACTTTTGAACCGGGCGAGATTGTAAGAATTCTCCGTGTTTATGGAGAAGAGAAATTTGCAACACGTATAGTAGAAAACATCATAAAGGCACGAGCAATTGCGCCACTTAATTCAACTGTGGCACTAGCAACGCTTGTCAAAGAGAGCATTCCGGCTGCAACTAGGCGCACGGGCGGCAATCCAGCAAAGCGCACATTCCAAGCACTTCGAATCGCTGTAAATGATGAGCTTGGTGCAATCGAGCGCGCTATTCCTCAGGCGCTTGAGCGAATTGTTGTCGGTGGACGAGTTGTAGTGATGTCTTTTCAATCACTTGAAGATCGAATTGTGAAAGAGATTTTTGCAGAAGCATCTACCTCAAAGAGTCCTCGCGAACTCCCAATCGAGCTGCCTGAATATGCCGCAAAGTTTAAATTAGTTTTTAACTCAAGCGAAAAGCCAAGTGCGGTCGAGATTGAAGAGAATTCACGGGCTGCATCAGTACGTTTACGGGCTATTGAGCGGGTAGCAGCATGAGCACCTCAACTGCCAGAGTTTCAACCGCCATCTCACTTGGCATAAAGCGCCAAGTAGTAGAACGCACAGCACAAGTTATTTATACAACTTTTCCAAAGATGAGCGTTGCCCAAGAGGGAAGCCGCAAGTACTTTGCCATCTTTCTCACTACAGCCGGTTCTCTTGGGTTCTTGGCGCTCCTAGCTATCAATACCTTGTTGGCCCAAGATGCATTTACTCTCTCTAATTTGAAAATCGAAGCAAAGATGGTTGCCGATCAACGAGATGCAATCAATCGAGAAATTGATGCTAAGTCGGCTCCAAATTCACTTGCCAATGCTGCAACTAAGTTGGGTATGAAGCCTTCGGAATCTCCAATTTTCCTTAACTTACAACCGAGTGAGGTAAGCAATGGGTGATTTACAGCTTTCCAAATCACGTATTCGCATACTAGCTCTCGTCTTTACCGTGATTCTGGCGCTGTTCAGCATTCAACTTGTCAGAGTACAAGTTGTAGAAGCTGCAGATTACAAACTCCGAGCAGTTGATGAAATGGAAACTACTCGCACGATACAGGCCCCTCGTGGTGAGATTACAGATATTAATGGAATAGCTTTCGCTCGCAGTGTTTCGGCCATCAGTGTTGTAGTCGATCAGACACAGATAAAGAATCCAGCTAGAACCGCCGCCTTTGTGGCACCAATTCTCGGGCTTCCAGTTGAAGAGATTCAGGCTTCGATTACAGGCACCCGTAAATACTCAATGGTTTTAAAGAATGGGCGGCCTGCTCTGTGGGAGAAGCTAACCAATGCGATTGATCTCTATAACTCGCAACTGACGAAAGAAGAGTTTGGTGAAAGAATCATCGGCTTCTTCCCAGAACGTTCATTTATTCGCGAATATCCGTCAGGACAATTCATCTCATCTCTCGTTGGATTTGTGCGTGCAGACGGAGTAGGTGCATCAGGCATTGAATCTTCCATGAACTCGATCATTACCGGAACTGCCGGGCGATATTCATATGCCCGCGCCAATGGAGCAGAAATCCCTGGTTCACAGAGCGAAATTGTTGCCCCTAAAGCGGGAAGCACCGTACGACTCACCATCGATCGAGATGTGCAGTGGGTTGCTGCAAAAGCTATCGCTGAAGCGGTTAAAAACACCGGTGCAGTAAACGGAACCGTGATTGTGATGGATCCAAAAACTGGCGCGATTATTGCTCATGCAACAGCACCTACATTTAATCCCAATCAAACTAAGGGCGTTCCACTAGAACTGATGAGAAATCCATCCGTTCAGGATGTTTACGAGCCAGGTTCGACCGGCAAGGTTATGACGATTGCTGCAGCGCTTGAAGAGGGAACAATTACTCCTACAACAGTTCTTCGTGTTCCTGACTCTCTCTTGCGCGCAGGCAAAGTCTTTAAGGATCACGATCCACACCCTGTGCAACATCTGACGACAACAGGAATTTTGGCCGTTTCATCTAATACAGGATTAATCAAAGTGGCCGAGACTATCGGCAGTGAAAAACTTCATGATTACCTTACTAAGTTTGGAATCGGCGTAAAAACAGGTTCTGGGCTAGCAGGAGAGTCTGCAGGTATTTTTCATCCAGTCTCGAAGTGGTCAGGAACCACTGCACCTACTGTTGCATTCGGACAAGGTTATTCTCTTACTGCCATGCAAGCCACAAGTGTCTTTGCAACTATTGCAAATGGTGGCGTGCGAGTCTCACCAACTGTCGTAGCGGGAATCCGCGATGAATCTGGAAACTTCACTCCAGCAGAAAATCGTGATTCCGTTCGAGTCATTAGCTCTGCAAATGCAGCAAAGCTTCGCACGATGATGGAGAGTGTTGTTTCATCCCATGGAACCGCGCCTACAGCGGCGATTCCTGGTTACAGAGTTGCGGGAAAAACTGGAACAGCGCAGCGCGTGGATCCAATGACTGGCAAATACAGTGGATACACAGCCTCATTCATTGGTTTTGCTCCAGCAGATAGCCCACGCTTTGTTATCAATGTGACTCTACAACGCCCTCGAAATGGTCACTTTGGAGGCTCTCTCTGCGGGCCAGTCTTTAAAAAGGTTATGACTTATGTTCTGCAATCTAAGCATGTAGCTCCTACGGGTACACAGGTAGAGCGAGTAGCGCTCAACCAAGCCGAACTTAAGAAGATGGAGTCCGAAGAGCGCAGACAGAACAAGATCAAGACGAATCAAGTGAGTGTAAAAACTGAATGATTCGGCCAATTGGTGAGAGAAAGTACTCTCTAGCAGAGGCCGCTCGATTACTGGGGGGCGAATTAGTTGGCGATGCTCAGATTCTCTTTACCGGAATAGCCCAGAACGATGCCGATGTCGAACCTGGAGATATCTTTGTAGCGCTTACTGGCGAAAAACATAATGGATCTGATTTTGTGGCAAAGGCTAAATCTCAAGGGGCAGTTGCAGTTTTAAGTGGTACGAAAAGTGTTTCAGATTCTCATGGGCTTCCACAAATAATTGTTACCAATCCTCGTGAATCCGCGGGTGTTCTTGCTTCTGCATTCTATGGAGATCCAATTCGCACCATGGCAAGTATTGGCATAACAGGAACTAATGGAAAAACCACTGTCTCGACTTTGATTTATCAAATCTTCTCAGCAATCGGTCGTGAGAGCGGATTGATTGGAACGGTTGAAACTCGGCTCGGTAGTGACCGTCTCAAGAGCCTACGGACTACTCCGGAAGCAAGTGAACTCCAAGCACTTGCTGCCGCTATGCAGGAGCGCCACATGCGCCATTTGGTTATGGAAGTTTCAAGCCATTCGATAGCTCTCAAGCGCATTTTAGGTTCGCATTTTTCAGCGGTGGGTTTTACAAACCTGTCCCAAGATCATTTAGATTTCCATAAAGACATGGAGAGCTACTTTCAAGCTAAGGCAGCGCTCTTCACACATGAATACGCAGATATTGCATTTATAAATATAGATAACCCTTATGGGGAGAGACTTTTTAATGAGTCAACAATTCCAGCCGTTTCAATCTCCCGAGAAAACAAGAAAGCACAGTGGCACTTCACTGAGATTCATCCCACGACATCTGGATATGACTTTACGATTCGTGGTCGTGATGGAATTTTGATTGAATCTAAGACTCCAATGCACGGCGCTTTCAACCTCGATAATCTTCTAATGGCAGTAGCAATAGCTCATCACTTTGAAGTTGATCCACTTGAGCTGGCAACAATTTTGCCTTCACTCTCTGGAGCTCCAGGTAGGCTTGAGGCAATTGATTTAGGTCAGGACTTTAAGGCTCTCGTGGATTATGCCCACTCACCTGATGCTGTGGCTAATGTGCTCTCAGCTTCTCGTGAATTTACGACAGGTAAATTGATAGCGATATTAGGCTGTGGTGGAGATAGAGATACTTCTAAGCGGTCGCCGATGGGTGTGGCACTTCAAAAGGGAAGCGATATTCAAATCTTTACCAGTGACAATCCACGAAGTGAGAACCCCCTAGACATCTTGAACCAAATGACAGCTGGGCTCTCAATCAACGAACCGTCAAAGATGATTGTTGATCGTAGAGAAGCGATTAGATATGCAGTCTCAATAGCCTCGCCGGGGGACACAGTTTTGCTTCTCGGAAAAGGACATGAGGGTGGCCAAGATATCGGGGGAGTCATTCACGATTTTGACGACCGTCTGGTCTTAGCGGAATCTATAGAGGGAAAGAAATGATTCCAATAAAAGCTAGCGCTATCGCCGAAATTGTGGGTGGAACACTTCACGGAGATGACTGTCTCGTAACAGCGGCACCAGAGATCTCATCTCAAAAATCTACGCCAGGATCAATCTTCCTTGCCATCAAGGGCGAAAATGTCGATGGGCATGATTTCATTCACGATGCTTTTGCAAAAGGCGCCGTGCTTGCTCTAACAAGTAAAGTTTCAGCTGAGCGATGCATTGTTGTTGCAGATGTTGTAAAGGCAATCTCAGCGTTAGCAACACATGTTCGTACATTGCTTCCAGCACTCACCGTAATTGGAATTACCGGATCACAAGGCAAGACAACAACAAAAGAGCTCCTCTCGCATGTGTTGGCTGGTCGTGGAGAGACAATCGCTCCACTTGGAAATTACAACAATGAGCTCGGCGTGCCACTTACCCTGCTTCGCTGCAACGAATCCACTCAATTCTGTATCATCGAAATGGGTGCTCGACATATGGGTGATATCGCTGCCTTATGCGAGATAGCTCAGCCCAATATTGGAGTGGTGCTCCGTGTTGCTGCAGCACACCTTGGCGAATTTGGTTCACTTGAAAAGATTGCTCAAACTAAATCTGAGATGGTCGATGGCCTAAAGGGTAAAGGCGTAGCGATACTTGGAACCTATGATGAGTACACGCCGAAGATGAGTGCTAAGCACCCAGGGGTAGTTGTCACATTTGGCGAGACGAGCGAGAATCCGATTCGAGCTACAGAGATAGAGCTTCGTGAGGGTTGCGCTCATTTTGATTTAGTTACGCCAGCTGGTCGTAGCTCGGTCGCATTGCGATTGGTGGGTCTACATCAAGTTGCTAATGCGTTAGCGGCAGCAGCTGTAGCTCATGTTCTTGGATTTTCAACTGACGAGATTGCAAACTCTCTATCGCTTGCTGACTCTCATGCGAAATGGCGCATGGAGATTCATCGGCTACCAGAACTGACTCTGATCAATGATTCATACAATGCTAGCCCTGATT
>JBIKSV010000051.1:0-8214 GCA_044348425.1 Candidatus Planktophila sp.
CAAATGTTATTGCTGGGTATCCGAGTTGTCGACTTGCAAACTAAATGCAAAAGAAAGCTGGTGGCGGGTGAAGGATTTGAACCTTCGAAGGCAGAGCCGGGGGATTTACAGTCCCCTCCCATTGGCTCCGCCTAGTTACCAGGTTCTGAATTCTGAGCCTGGTTAACCCTTCTAGCTGCAACATTGGCGACTTCGCGCCGCCAATGTGTATGAATTGTGTATCAATTCCAAAAGTAAGTCTTTGTTAACAGGTCTTCCACAATGGCATCAGCCGTTGGTAAATGTGGAAGGTGTACCAAATGTCACGCAAGGCAAACGGGCAAGGGCATACATACAAAGTTGGGTCCTCCTACCGAACCGTCATCCGACAGCGGGGAATAGTCGTTACCGCCATGGCAAAGACTGCACAGCAATCCAAGAGTCTGGCAAAGGCGAAGCTGTCGAGACTGCCCCAAGACCAATCTTCGCTTCCAGGAAATCCAAAATTGAAACTCGGGGAGTTCTTGATTGATTGGCTCGATGAAACACATCAACATCAGATTGCATATTCAACATATCGGCGTTACCGATCATTGGCGGTTCATCACATTATTCCCGCTTTGGGTAGTTTTGAAATCAGGAAACTCAATTCACAGATGATCACGAATCTATTGGTACATATGAAATCTATTGGGCAAAGCGTTCGCTCTCAACAGCAAGCGAGAGCCTTGCTTGCTGTTGCTCTGGATGAAGCACAAGGTTTGAATTTCATTACAATCAATCCGGTCAGAAATGTTAGGAATCCACAAGGGGTTGGCAAAGTCTTAACACCACTGAAGATTGAAGAAGTAAGAAGGTTACTCAAGACTTACCAAGGTACTTTTCTTTCGGCACGACTACACATCGCTCTTGTCTGTGGCTTGAGGCAAGGAGAAGCGCTTGGATTACGTTGGCAAGATCTAGATCTTGAGGCAGGAACATTGACTGTTTCAACACAGATTCAAGTTATCGAAGGTGAATCAAGATTTACTAGACTTAAAACCAATCGATCCTATAGAACCTTAGTATTAACTGCAGAGACGATTGATTCTCTACGAATACACCAAGGACTTATCAACGACCAGAAGGCTCAACACTCCAACTCATGGAATGAACTAGATCTAGTCTTCCCCGACTTGCATGGCGCTCCCAGGTCTTCTCATACCGACTACAACGATTGGCAAAAGGCACTCAAACTTTGCGGGATTCCGCATCATCGATTACACGATGCTCGCCACACAGCTGCAACATTGCTCTACAGCCAAGGAGTAGGGATTGAAACAATTAGTCGAACATTGGGGCATTCATCCAGTGCAATAACTTCTAGGCTCTATGTCCATACTTCGGAAGAACCATTAAGGCATGCAGCTGAGACATTCAATAATTTCTTAAAGGGGTAAAAAAGACCGGTCTGTTCTCGAAAGATCAGACCGGTCTTTGTTTACTTGATTAATGAATTACCGATGAGCCACGAACAGGAGGCTCCTCGCCAGATCCATCTTGTAGCGCCTTGTATATAGCATTCGTGGCACTGATGACTTCTTGATTTCTTGCACTCGGGGTAGAACTACCCTTAGCAATGAAACTTGCCTTAATAAATAGTTCCGAGTTAACCGTGAAGTCAATCTTAGAAATTCCATTTACAAGTTTGTCATGGACCTTATAAACGTCTTGGCTTCCGTAGTAGACGGTTGCCTTATAGACCGCACCTGCTAATGCACGTAGAGTTGTACTCGAGAACAGAATCGTTGAAGAACGATACTTAAGAAGAGCGGCTTGGCTTCTTTGTGCTTCTGAATACTCTGGACGAGCCTTGAGTAATACATCAAAAAAGTCTGCTCCTCTTGCAACAATTTCTTCATCTGTCATTCCGGAAGAGTCTTTAACTCTTCCACCTGTTCCGACATACAGCTTCTTCAAGGTGTCTTGAATACTTGAGAGGCTGAAGAAATCGCTACTGTCTGCCTTAACTCTTGGTGCTAATTGCTCTACTCGATCAATTAGCAGAGGGTGTTGTGTTATCAATATCTTTGCAGCTCTTGCAAATGGATCTCGATTATCAAATGAGATATTGAGTGACTTCGAGACCTTTTTTGAGGTCGAGTTCATATCACTAAACATCTGTCGCTTTCGGAATAGATCCGGTTCAACGTAGAAGATGACTGCCGTAGAGTCACTTCCAACATTCTCCAACTCACGTTGTACCTGGATGATCGCCTCACGTCGATGTTGCCCATCCAGTGAGTGATACTTGGTATTTAATCCAAGCGAGATTGTTCCTAGGTCGAAGCCACCAAAATTTTGGTCGCCTAACTTGGTGAACGGTACTTCGCGGTCCACTGCGAATGTCAGTGCGCCAACGACATACTCGTTTGGATTTGCACGGATGTACTCAGCGATCTGGTCGGCATGCCGAGGATCCATTGGACGTTGAGATTGTTCTACTGCAGATTCGACTCCTTTTAGAAAGGATTCGAATACAGCATTGGGTAGGTTGGTCACATAGAACGTGCGACCGCCTTGCTTGCCCTTAATTGCAGGAAGGTTGATTCCTGGTCCGAAGTTGTTCATTTCTTGCTCCTTTTTGGTTGGTTGGTTTGGGAGTAGTCATGGCTTCGGTCCTAGAGTTGGTTCACGCTCAGCAGCTTTTGGAAGGCTGCCTCATCACGCTTACTGCCTCTACATCGAAGGGTTTGGACCCCGCCGATGCCATTTCCTACGTATTAAGTTGTTAGCCGGGCGGAACCTTGGGCTCTGAGAGCTTCTCGTGGGAACTTGTGGAAGGCTCCCGGAGCTTGCGGTTCCGCCGTACCTTATGGTTTGGACCCATTCGGTCTAGCTAAAGAGAACAATAGCACGAATAAGGTACATGTCAAATAGCTATTCTTAGACACGCCGTAATATAACGTACGAATCGAAAAATTATTCAGACCTTTGTAACAAAACGGACATTCAAATGGGACTGTGGAGCTATTTTGCCTCGTAAAGCCCCAGACCCCAGGGTTATTAACTCCACCCCCGCCCCCCTATCCCACTATCAGCCCAAAAAATTTCACCAGCAGTAGGCAACAGTCAGTGCTCGGGCATAACCTTTAAGTGTGCCCAGTAGCAATAGAACTAATTCGCTTTCTAAAACTCATCCTGAAATAGCAAAGCTTGCAAATGGTTGGGATCCTGAATTGTTTACTGCCGGCAGTGGCAAGAAAGTTTCGTGGAAATGTTTTCAAGGACATGTATGGGAAGCGACGATTGGTAATTTAGTAAGGACTGGAAATTGTCCTTACTGTGTCGGCGTAAAGATACTCAAAGGTTTCAACGATCTTGCAACAATTAATCCTGAATTAGCAAGCGAAGCTTTCGGTTGGGATCCAACAAGATTTCGTCCAGGCAGCGGTAAGAAAGTTAAATGGAAGTGCAAACAAAATCATGAATGGGAAGCGACCATTTTGTCTCGCTCTCAGGGTGGTGGATGTGGATTCTGTTCCGGACGCCATGTGGTGAATGGAGAAAGTGACTTAGTAACAACACATCCCGCATTAGCTCAAGAAGCTGTTGATTGGGATCCAAAACTTTATTCAGCTGGTAGCGGCAAGAAGGTGAAATGGAGATGTCAATACGGACATATTTGGGATGCAGTTATTTCTTCTCGAGCACTCAGGGGTTCAGGATGTGGAGTTTGCTCTGGTCGTCAATTACTTGAAGGGTTTAATGATTTAGCTACAGAGTTCCCCTCGGTTGCAAGTCAATTGATTAATCAGGATCCAAAGAAAGTTTTTGCGCGAAGTGAAAAAAGTGCTGACTGGAAATGTGAGAAGGGGCATTATTGGAGTGCGACAGTAGTGAACCGAACCAAAAATGGTTCGGGGTGTCCTTTCTGCGCCGGACAAAAAGCTATAAAGGGCGAAACAGATTTGGCTACGACAAATCCTAAACTAGCTAAGGAGGCTTACGGTTGGGATCCAACCATGTACTCGATTGGTAGCGGTGTGGATCTCGAATGGATATGCAAGTTTGGACATCGCTGGATAGCTAAACCACAAAAGAGACAGCGAGGTGACGGTTGCAATGTGTGCTCCGGTCATAGTTTATCTGTTGGGGAAAACGACCTACAAACAACTAACCCAGAGTTAGCGAGTGAAGCATTCGGCTGGGATCCGACCACGGTTACTAAGGGACACAATCGTAAAAAAGATTGGAAATGTAGCTTGGGGCACGTCTGGTCCGCAGTGGTTGGTAGCCGAGCGACAGGGGTTGGTTGCCCGATCTGCTCTGGAAAACAGGTGTTGAAAGGCTTTAACGATCTACAAACCGTAAATCCAGAATTAGCACGACAGGCGTTCGGTTGGGACCCACAAGAAGTTACGAGTGGCAGCAGCCAATCAATGATGTGGAGATGTGAACTTGGGCATGTGTGGAAGGCAACGATTGGAAACAGGCGAAGAACACTGCATTGCCCAACATGCATTGGAAAAACGGTGTTGGTTGGATTTAATGATCTTGCAACTTCTAACCCAGATATAGCGCTCCAGGCGTTTAATTGGGATCCAACAACGGTGACTGCAGGTTCGACTTCAGAAAACAAAGAATGGATTTGCCAAGAAGGTCATCGCTGGAAAGCAAGAGTTGCCTCAAGAACTTCTGGACATGGTTGCCCAAGTTGTGCCACAACTGGTTTTGATCCAAATAAAAAAGCTTGGTTGTATTTCGCAGAGCACCAGACTCTAGGATTAATGCAAATTGGAATTACAAATCAACTTGAGCAACGCCTTGCGACCCACTCTAAGTCAGGCTGGGAACTAATCGAATTCCGTGGACCAATGAATGGTGGCGTGACGCAAGAATGGGAGACAAGTATTTTGCGGGTGCTTAAGAAAAAAGGGGCTGAATTCGGTGGTAGGAAAGATAATCCTGGCGTGAGGAAACAACTTGATAATTCATTTGGAAGCGAAACTTGGATCAAGACTACTTGCCAAGTCACTTCAATCAAGCAATTGATGACATGGGTGGAAGAAGATGAAACCAACTGATTCTGGTTACGGTTGGGCGCCGAAGGCGACCCAACCCTATTGATAGTAAAGAACAAGGGGCGCTTAATTGCGCCCCTTGTTCTTAGATTTACCCACTACACAACCCCTACACCTTTAGCTGGTGCAAGCCCTAGCTATGCACCAGCTCCTCTGGCTTTCCAGAGGTACTGGAAGTAAGTACCAAATAAACATCCTTAGGAATAGTGGTTGGTTGGATAGTCAGCTAAGGCTTCCTTGGTAAACCGCTACAACCCCAGTGGACGATGAAATCGTCCGTCTTTTTGAACTCGCCTTGGTGCATTCCTTTGCCGCAGGCAAGGCACACCATTAGGACAGGAAGGTATTGAAGTGCCTTCTTGCTCATCTTGCTGTGGTCGTAACAGGCTTCCTGAACGAAGTAGAAGTTTCTCTTCCTGACACCTACTGGTTGTTGGTGCACTTTAAGAAAGTCGAGTTCATACAGGACATCTAACGCAGGCTTTATGGAGCCCTTGCTATGCCCGCTTTCGCGGGCAATGGTGGCGTAAGAAGGAAACGCTTTGGTTCCACCCTTATCTAAATGACTAACGATGCAGAGTAAAACATCCTTAGCGATGTGCTTTTTAGCGGCTACAAGAACTTTGTATGCCGGCACTGGAAGAGGCGTATACAGCCCGCCACGCGGGATGTTCAGAATCTCCCCAGTTGTTTTGTCTATTCTTTCCATCTTTCCCTTACTGATAGTTCAAAGATTGAACTAGCACAAGGCAATTGAAGTGCTTGGTTTCTTTTCTTCTCGGAAAGCAACGCCGAACTGTTTCATTGGGATCTCTCTTCATCCCTCGGGCTGGACAGGAGATGTGTATTAAATGTGTATGCATCAAAAAAACATCCTCCTTGAATAATTCAAGGAGGATGAGATACTTAGTTCAAGAAGACAACTAAATAGGCTTACTTCTGGTGGCGGGTGAAGGATTTGAACCTTCGAAGGCAGAGCCGGGGGATTTACAGTCCCCTCCCATTGGCCGCTCGGGCAACCCGCCAAGGTCGAACAAGTAGTGCGGCAATTATGGATAGTGCGAGGGGAAAGGATACCTTAGGCAGGTACACGCACAAAATGCGTTTTTAGAATGAAGGAGCCTCCACCATGGCAGCAGATAGCAGTTTCGACGTAACCTCCAAGATCGACCGTATGGAGCTTGATAACGCTATTAATCAGGCGGTGCGTGAGATTGAGACACGCTTTGATTTCAAAAACACAGGTTCAAAAATTGAACTTGAAGGCGACAAAGTTTTGATTGAAGCAGACACTGAAGAACGCGCCAAGGCAGCTTTAGATGTTGTGAAGGACAAGATGATCAAGCGTGGAGTTTCCTTAAAGCATCTTGATGCTGGTGCTCCACAGTTGTCTGGAAAGATTTACAAGATTGCAGCACCTTTAAAGGAAGGCATTTCAACAGAAAATGCCAAGAAGATTGCAAAGATGATTCGCGATGAGGGCCCAAAGTCAGTTAAGACTCAGATTCAGGGCGATGAACTTCGTGTGACTTCAAAAAGCCGCGATGATCTGCAGGAAACAATGGCCATGATTAAAGATGGTGGTTGGGATTTTGCTGTTCAATTTACGAACTTTAGATAATTGAGTAAAAATAAGCTCGGTCTTCTCTTTGGTGTAAGTGCATACTCATTATGGGGTGCATTCCCTTTGTACTGGCCGCTGCTTGAACCTGCTAATCCCCTAGAGATTGTTTCTCACCGCGCTGTGTGGACATTGGTTTTCTGTTTCATCGTCTTGTCTGCAACAAAGGCGCTGAAGTCAACCCTTGCAACTTTAAAGCGTCCAACCGTTGCAGTAAAACTCTTCCTCTCATCTCTTTTAATCTCCATTAACTGGCTTGTATATATCTGGGCTACAAATAATGAGCATGTAGTAGAAGCATCTTTGGGTTACTACATCAACCCACTGATCATTATTGGATTTGGTGTAATTTTCTTAAAGGAAAAAATGCGTGCTTTGCAATGGGCCGCCGTATCAATTGCGACTCTTGGAGTATTGGTTTTAACTTTTGATTACGGTCGCTTGCCCTGGATCGCATTGGCACTAGCTGTTTCATGGGGTAGTTACGGCCTGATTAAGAAGCAGTTAGGACTTGGCGCACTTGAAGGCCTTGCGATTGAAACCTTCATCTCTAGTTTCTTCTATCTGGCATACCTGATTTATATAGGCAATCAGGGCACTGGCCAGTTTGGGCACAGTTGGGGACTGACCGCGCTACTGATTAGTGCAGGCGCAGTAACTGCTATCCCACTTCTGTTATTCAATGGCTCAACAAACAGACTTCCCTTTACAACTATCGGTTTATTGCAATACATAACCCCAACACTTCAGTTTTCTATAGGCGTTTGGGTATTAAATGAAGATATGCCGACCGCTCGTTGGATTGGTTTCTTGATTATTTGGGCAGCATTAGTAACGCTAGCTATTGATTTGATTAGATCAAGCAGAACGGTCGATAACAGCGTCGCATAGCGACATCAGCGCACCCGTTGCATCATTGATTGGCAATGGACCTAGTGCGCTACGAGCTTCTTTTGCAACTTGAATTAGTTGCTGACGGGATTGGTCTAGAGCTTTGTGATTTCGACTAAAACCTGCTGCACAGTTGCTTCATCTTCGATTGGAGCGCTAAGCAGCCTCTTGAGATCTGCATCTGCAGAGTCAGTGGATTTCATGACATTGAGCGTTACCAATGTTGGAACACCTTCACGTAGATCTGTTCCTGGTGTCTTTCCAGATTGATTTGATTCGCTTGCAATATCAATAACATCATCTGCCAATTGAAAGGCGACACCTATCTTTTCGCCGAAGATAGTTACTGTGTCAGTAATTTCTGCAGGTGCTTTAGAGATCATTCCACCGTATCGCGCAGATGCTGCAATTAAAGAACCAGTCTTATCTGCAATAACCTTTAGATAATGTTCTAGTGGATCTTGTCCTGGATTAGGTCCCTGTGTTTCCATGATCTGTCCAATCACGAGTCGCTCAAAGGTGCGGGCCTGTAACCGAACAGCTGCAGGGCCAAGATCAGCCAATAAATCTGATGACTTTGCAAAGAGAAAATCTCCGGTCAAAATCGCAATCGTGTTTCCCCAACGCATGTTTGCACTTTCGACTCCGCGACGAAGTGGA
>JBIKSV010000010.1:0-28226 GCA_044348425.1 Candidatus Planktophila sp.
TCTATAAGTGCTTGGACCGCATCTGCTAATCCTGCAAGCATTCCCTCAATCATGGCACGCGCAATATCGGCAGGATTTGAGTTCTCTAAAGTCATACCCGAGAAGACTCCTGTGGCATTTGGGCGATTGGGTGTTCTCTCTCCCTCAAAATATGGAAGCAAAGCAAGACCATGTGCCCCAGGTTGAGCAGAGAGCGCTAGTTGGCCGACCTCATCATGAGTTTTTCCTAAGATTCTGGTGGCAGCATCAAAAATTCGTGCTGCATTGAGTGTGCATACAAGGGGGAGAAAATTTCCTGTTGCATCAGCAAATCCTGCAACCATTCCTGATGGATCAGCCGTTGGAGTTTTTGAAACCGAGAATGCTGTACCGCTGGTTCCGAGTGAGACAACAACATCACCTGGTTTTGCTTGGATTCCTAGCGCCGCCGCAGCATTGTCGCCAGCACCTGGTGCGATTGGAGTACCCGTCAAAGTTGTTCCAGCAAATTGTGCTGGAGCTGCGACAAAAGGAAGCTGTATCTCTCGTTTTGATTTGATAGCGACTGCAAGAATGTCTCTTCTATATGTAGAGCTCACCGCATCAAAATAGCCTGTACCTGATGCATCACTGCGATCAGTAAAGAGCTTTGAAAAATCTTTTCCACCTTGTAATTGCCACGAGAGCCAATCGTGAGGGAGAGCAATCGCATGGGTGCGCTCTACATTGTCAGGTTCGTGATCTGCCATCCACCGCACTTTGGAGGCGGTAAAGGATGCAACCAAAACTGATCCCGTGGCTTTGGCAATCGCAGCATCACCACCTAGCTCTGAATTTAGTGTGGCAGCTGATTGCGCAGAGCGAGTGTCATTCCATAAGAGAGCTGGGCGAACAACATCCCCATTTTCTTCGAGTGCAACCATTCCGTGCTGCTGACCACCGATAGATATTGCAGAAACATCCGCAACTCCCCCAGCAGCAGCAATCGCTTTATCAAGTGCTACTTTCCAGTGAAGTGGGTCAACCTCGGTTCCATCAGGATGAGAAGCGCGACCTTCGCGAATCAACGCTCCGGTTTCGGCTTCTCGAATGACAACCTTGACTGATTGGGTCGATGAATCAATACCCGCCACTAGTTTCTTAGACATGCCCCAAGACTAGAGGATGGATAGGAGTTCTTAAATATAAGGCTGAAACAATCTCGACATCTCTAGGTATAAAGGAATACCGAAAATCAAATTGAATGGGAATGTCACCCCGATACTGGACATAAGAGCTAATGAGGCATTTGCTCTAGGCAAACCAATAGCAACAGCTGCAGGGGCTGCAATATATGAGCCACTCGCGCAGAGAACACCCAAGATGGTTGCCCCTCCGATTGAAAGATCCACTGCTAGTCCAACTGCAGCTCCTAGCGCACCAGCAGCGATTGGAAAGATGATTCCAAAAGCGATCATTGTTGGCCCAACTTTTTTAACTTCATTCCAATTACTTCCAGCTTGATAACCCAAATGGAGAAGAAATAGAACTAGAAAGCCACCCTGCAGATCAATAAAGAATGGCGAAACTTTAAGATATCCCGCAGAGCTAGTAATTGCGCCAATAGCGAGACCGCCAATAAGAAGTAAGACTGTCTTGCCTGTTACTACCTCACGTAGCGTATGAGCCCATTCAACTTTCTCGCCCTTGCGCCTAGAACCAAGATAAATTCCCACAATCAATCCAGGAATTTCAAGCAAGGTCAAAATCGCGGTCATAAAACCTTCGACCTCAATGACATTACTCTCTAGATATAGAAGAGCTGCTGAGAATGTAACAAGAGATGTAGAGCCATAGTGCGCAGCTATTGCACCACGATCCATATCATTAATATTCCTAATAAATTTTAAGGAGTAGAAAGCAATCAGGGGAATTAAGATTCCAAGAAGTATTGTTGCAAGAGCCGGTTTGAGGAAGCTCTCAAAGGTTACCGACTTGAGCGAGTTGCCACCTTTAAGGCCAATACCAAATAGAAGATAGAGCGAAATCATCTGATAAACAGATTCCGAGAGTCTCAGATCCCCCTTGAGTTTTGCCCCGATAAAGCCCAAAATAAAGATCAACACCGCTACCGATGTGAGATTTGCGCTTGCTACAGACCACGAGCTCGACATGTTGCCTCCATTTAGAGGAAATAATACCTGAAATTTAATTCAGGAGTCAAAATACGTGTATTGTTAGCTCATGGCAAAGGCGCTGACTATCAACCGGGAATGGACCTTTCTCTCCAATCACGGCCATCTCTTAGTACACCTCAATAGAAACCCTGACTCTCGAGTGCGCGATATCGCAGATGCGGTCGGAATAACCGAGCGAAGTGCACAGATGATTCTCGCCGATCTTGAAGAAGCTGGTTATGTAGAGATCACCCGAATTGGAAGACGTAACCACTACACGGTAAATCCCAAGTTAAAGTTTCGACATCCATCTGAGGCAAGTAAGCCGATTAGTCTTTTACTCAGGATTTTTTCGTAGTTTTCCTCCTCTATCCGAGCTTTATGAGATAGCGTCGCCACATGTCTTCGGGTGAGCTCACTATTTATCAACGTGGAATTCGAGCTCGCAACGCTGTCTGGGCATCATTTTTTCTCCTCGGATTTGCAGGTATCGCATGGGTGCCGCGCATTCCTGAAATAAAAGATGCTTTGGCCTTAAGTGATGGTCAATTTGGTTTGTTACTCCTAGCAAGCACGGCGGGTGCAATTCCCGGAGCGCAACTCGCAGGTCGAGTAGTACATATGTATTCCTCGCAGATTGTTATTCGTATTTCTGGAGTTCTATTACCCATTGGCGTCTTCATCATGGGTTACTCATCAACGGTTGATATCTTGGCAGTAGGTCTCTTTATCATGGGATTTTCTGTTCCCTTTATGGATGTTGCTCTTAATGGTCAGGCCGTTGAGATCGAACGCCATACGCAAGGCCGCTGGATGTCGAGTTTTCACGCCTTATGGAGCATTGGCGCCTTTGCTGCCACTTTATTTGGCGGAGCAATCGCCAATTTCTTAACGCCACGAGAGAACTTGTATTTGATTTCGATCATAACCTTTTTTGCTTACTTCTTTGTTACGCACTATCTGCTTCCACCAGATCTAGATGGGCATTTAGGAGAAGAAGGAACAACAACCGAGTCAAAGGTTCCACTCTTTGGAAAGCAGTCACTTGTTTTATGGGCACTTGGAATTGGTCTTATCTGTTCTTTAATTCCCGAAGGTGGAGCTTACGACTGGAGTGGAATTCTCCTTGATGACCATATGGGAATTGGTAAAGGGTTAACTGCAGCAGCTGCCACGACATTCTCTATTGCAATGATTGTCAGTCGCTTGATTGGTGATCGATTCTTTGAAATGTGGGGCCATGTAAAGACCGTAAAGTACGGCGGAATCTTTGGTGGAACCATGTGGGGACTCTCGCTCGCAATTGGTATTCCAATATCAGATTCACATCAAATGCTTGGCTTGGTTATTGTCTGTTTCGGTTTTGCAGCAGCTGGTTTTGGTATTGGACCTTTCTTTCCTGCTTTCTATTTAGCTGCGGCATCAGTCCCAGGAGTCGCACCATCTGTTGGTCTTGCGCGCGTAGGATTGATTGCATTTGGCGCATACTTTGCCGGCCCTACCTTGATGGGTGGGATCGCCGAAATTTCTTCACTGCCAATTGCATTTGCATTTCCCGTTGTACTGTTCTTTATCGTTGCGTTGCAATCTAAGTACATCAAGGTGCGAGAGATCTAAAACCCTCTTCGAGTGTCCCCGGCGGGAGTTGAACCTGCGACCTACCGCTTAGGAGGCGGTTGGAATAACACCATTTCTTCGCTAGATTGGATAGAAATCTTACGTTTCAAGCGTAAATAACGGCAAAAGCAAAAATCTCAATTACCACTATGTGCCACTTTGTTCATGGGAATCTATGGGAAAACTACGCTCACCCAAAGATTTCCAAGGCTGAAACCTAAGAGTTATGGGAATTCCCATAACTCTTAGGCCCCTGCTTTTCTTCTATTTCACCATACTACAGATCCGCGACAGTGGACCTCTTGCTTAATCCTCGTTATCAGTTAAAACCACTTAGCTCAGTTATCAAGCAAGCTAGGAAAAGGCAATGGCTTGTTATACCCTTTCAACGCTGTTGAGTTGGTGAAAGGGAGGAACAGGTGCCAGATAATTGGATTCCAGGTATCCGCAGGCATTATTCTGAGGATTTTGAGGATCGGCTCGATTTTGAAAATGATGCACCTCCAGGGGAGGTTGCTTGGATAGTAAACATTCCAGAAGAATTAGAAAATGGAGAGGACGTGAGTCCTGATTATTTTTTGCTCTCAGCCATTGAAGCCGAAGAAAAAGGCGATTCTAGATTCGAAGATTTCAACTATCGAAAGGCTGCGCAACGAGGCAGCTGGCTTGCAATGCAGAGGCTCGCCGAGAGTCGATATCATTTAGGCTTTCTTGATGAGTCAATGAGGTGGAATCAACGATTACTTGCCTGTTTACTCGAAAATTCTCCGGAAGAACACGTCCCAACATTTGCGCAATTGGATGACATGACGATTGAAGACGCAATTGAAGAGACAAGAGGCAACATAGAGTTTCTTGCGACCGAGGGGACAAATGTCGAGGCCAATACTCCTGAAGACTTAGGCAAAAACAAAAGCTATTTATTTACACAATTTACCTATTGTTTAAAGTGTGGAACTCTGAAATTTGCGCGTTCCCCGATTGCCCAATGTGATGATTCAGTGCATGCCAAATTTTCTAGTTTCGGATGATGCAATCACTTTATACTAGAACTTCTGGTGCCAATTCGACACGCGTGACAGTTTTTGCCTTGTCTCATATGCAGTGATCTCCTTATCCGTGGATAAGTTTCGGGGTGAAACCACACGTGGTAGGAGACTGAAGGGAATTATTCAAAGCCCTGCTTCAAATGATGAGTTCAATTAGCTCCAAGTCTTGATTCACAATCAAAACTTGGCAACCCTTGTATCTCTTATGTTTTTGACCCAGAATTTGGTGACTATTTTTTGATATTCAGTGGAGTTTCATACTTAGATGACAATCGCGATTCCGTTGACAAGGTAAGTGATAGATAGGATTATGTTGTTGTGGAAAATATCAAGCCAGCAATCATCCAATTTGCCATTTTGATAAAAGAGCAGGGTGATCGATTTTATGCGACCAGTAATTCCGAAAAAGCCTCCGTTAAGAACATAGTCCAACAAATAGTGAATGCTGAAGACGAGTTTAATTTCGAAGAAATTCAAACGCTTTTCTATTTTTCCATGCAAAATTTCAGTGTGTTTTCGGCTCTTCTTACTTCGGATCTTTCAAAAATCCAACCCTTACTTCGATTTGCTCTAATGAGCCGAGCAATTTACAACTTTGGGCCGGCTGCTTGTCCTGCAAATATTGAAGATGATTTAAATCGACTTCTAAAAGGCGATGAAACTGATTTGTATGCGATTGATGAGATTGGCCAACAAATTTTCACTCTTAGAGATGCACTCCTTTCCAACCCAACTATAGACGAAATGGTGTTGGTAGATAGATTTAATAACACAGGAGATCTCGGTGACATATCTTCGATAATTTCAAATCCGACTTGTCCTTCGGAACTTCTACGGCTTATTCAAAGCCGTGAGCATGAATGCTTCGAAGAAGGTTCTGCGGAAGAATATTCACTAGAAGAATTAGTTAGTTTGGCTAACGAATTACTAGACGACTAAACACCCTAGGCAACAATCGAGAAAAGAGAATTTAATGAGTGAAGTCCAAATAGATGCATTTAAGTTCTGGTTCAATTCTAAATATGTGGTAACCGAACTCGATGATAACCAATTGGCAATAAGTCTAGAAAGGAACGGGCAAAAGATACCAACTTTTATTTTCTTTTTTGACGGATTGTGGTCAGTCGTATGTCCATTTATGATGCTCGATAAAAAATCTAAGAGAGACCTCTTTGAATTAATTGATGAACACTCTGGAAGAAGCACCTTTGGATTAACGTTGCTTGGGGATATGTTGTGCATTACTAATTGTTCTACCAGTTTTAATGCTGCAGATGCAGATCAGTTTATAAACGATTTTGCGACTCATGCTGCAGAGCTTATGAGTTGATTTACAAAAGTAAAACTATTGTCGTGGTTAAGGAAAAATCATTCTTAGGTACTAGTTTAAGAACGTGTCCCCGGCGGGAGTTGAACCTGCGACCTACCGCTTAGGAGGCGGTTGCTCTATCCACTGAGCTACGGGGACTAAATCACATTAACCGATCACGACTAATGAGTGCGATGTGCTTGGCAAAGGTTAGCGGTATAGGTAGCCTTCCCTTTAATTCACTCATATGCCCGCTCGGGGCTATAAGAATCGAAAGGCTACCCCCATGAAAGCGCTCGTTATCGGCGCAGGTGGAGTAGGCAGCGCAATAGTAAATATCGCATCACGTAAATCATTTATCACTGAAATGGTGATAGCTGATTACGACGTGGCGCGTGCGCAGGCTGTCACTTCAAAGATTCAAGACTCACGATTTTCCGCTTTGGGGGTGGATGCCGGCGATCTGGTAGCGCTAGAAGGACTTATTCGTAAAGTCTCACCTGATGTTGTTGTTAACGCAGTTGACCCTCGTTTTGTTATGAATATCTTTAATGCGGCGAAGAACACCGGCGTTAACTACATCGATATGGCGATGTCACTTTCTTCACCTCACCCAACAGATCCCTTTAATAAGGTTGGCGTGATGTTGGGCGATGAACAATTTGCAACTGGTGCCGAATGGGAGAAGCAAGGCAACTTTGCGCTCGTTGGCATCGGAATCGAACCTGGGATGAGCGATATCTTCGCGCGATATGCCCAGGATTATCTCTTCAGTGAAATCGATGCTGTGACGATTCTTGATGGATCAAATCTGACTGTTGATGGTTATGAGTTTGCGCCTTCATTTTCAATCTGGACAACAATTGAAGAATGCCTCAACCCTCCACTTATTTGGGAGAATGGTGGTTTTCATACTGCAAAGCCATTTACTGGCGGAGTCACCTTTGATTTCCCAGAAGGGATCGGTCCAGTTGAATGTGTTGATGTCGAGCACGAAGAAGTTGTGCTGATTCCGAAAAAGGTACATGCTAAGAAAGTTACCTTTAAATACGGGCTAGGTAATGACTTTATTGAGAAGCTAAAAACGATTCATGCACTTGGTTTATCGAATAAAGATAAAGTTAATTATCGAGGTATGGGGATTGCGCCACGAGATTTTCTTGCATCTCTATTGCCGGACCCTGCAAAAATTGGTCCGATGATGCATGGCAAGACATGTGCAGGTGCGCATATTGCTGGAAAAGATAAAGAGGGTAAGCCTTACGCCTGTTATATCTACAACGTAGTTGATAACGAATGGTCAATGAAGAATTATGGCGATCAAGCAGTTGTCTGGCAGACCGCAATAAATCCAGTTATTGCACTCGAACTCATTGCAAATGGAACCTGGAAACCATTGGGAGTAGTTGGGCCTGAATGGTTAGAACCAAAGCCATTCCTTGATCTCATCAAGGAGTACGGCAGTAGCTGGCATATTCGTGATGAAGACCCAGCGGGGTTAGGGGTTTAGCTATGGCAAAGTGGGCTTTAATCACTGGTGGAACTGTCGGAATAGGTGAAGCCTTCTCTCGCTTGCTGGCGAGCGAAGGTTATAACCTGGTGCTCAACGCCAGAGATGTTACAAAACTCGAAGAAAGGGCTGCATCGCTTCGCCAGAAGTATGGAGTTGAAGTTGTAGTTCTACCGGCAGATGTTTCGAGTGCTTGCGAGAAAATTGAAGATTACATTGCCTCACATCAAATTGATGTTCTTGTAAACAATGCTGGCTACGGACTTAATGAATCATTTACTAGAAGCACCATCGAGCAAGAACAGAATGTCCTAGATGTCTTAGTGCGCGCTCCAATGAGATTAACCCACGCAGTTTTGCCACAGATGAAAGAGCGTAAATCTGGGATTATCGTAAACATCTCATCGGTTGCAAGCTTCATTGCGGGCGGTCACTACAGCGCATCAAAGTCATATCTGACAGTTCTTTCGGAGTCATTACATACAGAGATGCAAAGTCGTGGGGTTACCGTGACTGCTCTCTGTCCTGGTTTCACTCGCACAGAGTTTCATCAACGTGCAGGAATGAAAATGAGCGCTCTCCCAGGCTTTCTCTGGCTAGATGTCGATGAAATGGTTCGTGCTGGATGGAACGATGCCAAGAACGGTAAGGCAGTCAGCGTTCCTGGGTTGCAATATAAGTTCCTCCGTTTGCTTACTAAATTTGCCCCGCGCCATATCGTTCGCCGTTTGGGCATTCAGATCCGACGTAGACAGAGATAAATTCACACTAATTTCACGGCAAATGGGCGGTCAATGCCTAATCCCGCTGGGTATCATGGGCGCATAACTACGGAGGTTTTTATGTTTCGCAAGGTCGCTCTCGCTGCTTTAGCTACAGTAATGGTCGCTGGATCCCTCACCGCAATTCCTGCTAGCGCTGCTACCAAGGTTACAAACGGTGTTGCTTGTTCAAAATCTGGAGCAACTACCAAATCAGGTGGTACTACCTACCGTTGTGCCAGAAACCCTCTCGTTAAGAATGCAAAGCTAACCTGGTTGCGAACTGACTGCCTCAGCTTGGCGGCCTCATACAACCGTTCAAGAGCTGCTCTTCCAGGTGCTGAAGCAAAGACCAAGGCCGCGATTACCCAGATTGATCTTGATATTGCAAAGTGGAAATTAGAGGCTGATCAAGCTGCAATTGATATCGCTGATTTCCAAGCAAAGATTGTTATCATCAAAGATGCCCTCACAAAGCTACAAGCTGATACAGCAAATGCGGCGGCAAATAAAACTAAGATTTCTCAGTACCAAACAGGTATTAGAAACTTCGAGACTGCAATTCGTGCAAAGGGAATCTTTGCCCGCAACTTAGCTCGATCAGAGGCTAATAAGAAGATTCTTGAAGGAACATATAAGAATGCAGCCGACGAGGTTGGAATCGCCCTGTCGACAGCTAAAGTTATCTGCGAACGCGGGAACTAACCTTAAGTAAGGCTTCCCCTCTTTAATCCAGGGCCTAACTCTCATTCAATGAGGGGATGCGCTCAACCCAATTTATTCGCTGGGCCATCCCCGCTCTCTTGGTTCTTTACTTCGGGCTGCGAATAACTTTTCCAAATCTTTACCTTATCAACGAGGTATTTCTTTACAACCTAATCCCGCTATTTGCGATTATTACAATTTACTCGGCGCCTCGATTTAATGATCCGTTAGCAAGAACAACACTTTCTTTTGCAATCTTTCTCTGGTGGATCGGCTCGCTTCTCTCAAGCTTAAATGAATATCTCCTGCAGATTTCTCGCTTTGAAGGTTACATCGATGCCAGCTATCTCCTCTTTTATCCACTTCTACTTCTGGCCCTCTACCGCAACAACGGCGCTAGGCCAGGCGGTATCATGACTTTGGATAACGTTGCAATCTCTTTAATTACCTCTTTCGTTCTCATTATCTTCCTTACAGATATCGCAGATGTAGAAGGCTTTGCCTTCGCTTATCAAGATTATGTCTTTTCTCTCTATCTCTTCTTTGATGCTACTTTACTTGTCTGGGCTGCGAGAATCGTGATGCTAAAAAGATTAAATACTCGCAACTTTCTTATGATTACTGGGCTTCTGTTTTTTCTTGCCGCAGATTTAGCTTTCATTTGGAACTCATCGTTAAATGTATACAACATTGGTGAGTTACTCGATGTTGGATGGATAACTGGAATCGCCTTTATATCCAGCTCAATGTGGAGCGATGATGAAACTTCCGATCATGTGCAAACAAATCATCCTTTTACGATTATTACCTCTTTACTTATCTCTATTGTGCTTCTGACATTCCTTGCACTTGATAGCGTTGAGAACCCAATGTTGCTCGCTATCCCGGCATTTCTTGCTCTTCTCTTAGCCGTCTTGCGAATATCTACTGTGTTGCAGATGAGTAACCAGCTCAATGATGAGAGTCAGCTTGCTCTGGTAGATGAGCTCACGGGTCTTGCCAATCGACGGAGAATAATCGCTGAGTTATCTGCATTTGATGAAGGTGAAGGGGCTTTCCTTTTGCTCGATCTTGATGGCTTCAAACCCATTAATGACCAGTACGGCCATGGCATGGGAGACCAATTACTTGTGGAGATAGCAGAGAGATTTACGCGCGCTCTTCCGGAATCAGCAGTTGTTGCCCGATTAGGTGGCGATGAATTTGGTGTGATTGTTAAAGGTAATTACGAAGAGACACTTGAAGGTGCATATGCCTTAAGGGCAAGTCTTTCTTACCCATTTACTATTTCGGGTCAGAAAATCTCAGTGGGAGTAAGTATTGGATATGTTCATAACGATGGGCGTGGAGATTTATTAAAGCGCGCTGATATGGCGATGTATCAGGCTAAGAATTCGGCTGAGGGGGTAGTTCAATCTTGATTTCCTTGAGACGCTCTAGCGACTCAATACGCTCTGTTGCGTGATCCACAATTCTTTCAGGGTAGTTATAAAGATAACCATCAAGATATAACCAAGGTTCATGAATCTCTTTATTTGAAAGATGAGCAATCTCGGGAACATACTTACGAATGTAAGCGCCATCCCCATCAAACTTCTTTCCTTGCTCAATCGGGTTAAAGACGCGGTAGTACGGTGAAGCATCGGTGCCGGTACCCGCAGTCCATTGCCATCCGTGAGCATTTGATGCGACATCGAAATCAACTAGGTGTTCTTCAAAGAATTTTGCCCCGTGTTGCCACTCAAGGTGGAGATCCTTTACCAAGAATGATGCCACAACCATACGTGTTCGATTGTGCATCCATCCCTCTTGAACTAATTGACGCATAGCTGCATCTACAAAAGGAAAGCCTGTTCTGCCTTCACACCAAGCCACAAATGCTTTGCCCGGCTTGTCATAGCGCATCTCTTTAAAGCGAGGTGTGTAGTAATCCTTATCTGTATGAGGATTGTTAAACATTACATCTGCATAAAATTCACGCCAAGCAATCTCTTTTCGGAAAACATTATGATCTTGGCTATCGCCTAGCTGTGCCAAGAGAGTGCGTGGATGTACCTCTCCAAATGCAAGTGCAGGGCCTAACTTGGATGTTCCATCAACTCCTGGAATATTGCGAAGGGCTTGATAATCATCTAGTGCTTTCTTCTTAAAGAACTTAAAGCGCTCAAGTGCAGCAGCCTCACCCGCGGGTGGAATTGTTTCTCCTTCTGGCGCAGGCCAATCAGGAAAATTGCGATCGTCTTTACCTGGCTTGACTGTTGGAATACTTTTTGGTGTCTCTGCTGGTTTACGCCAACCATGAATGCACCAGTTCTTATAGAACGGGGTGTAAACCTTATATGGGGTTCCGTCGCTCTCCTTAAGAACGCGTCCAGGAGCAACCGCATATGGACTGCCAGTTGCAACAAGATTGATTCCTGCGGCTTTAACTTTTGCATCACGCGCCATTGCTCGTGGATCATATTCTTGCGCGATATGTACTTCAGTTGCCTTATAGCGCGCTACTAAATCCTTGAGCACATCAGCTGCTTCACCATGGATTACATGAAGATTGCCACCCAGTGATTGGTCTAACGACTTTAGCGACTCTGCAAGGTAGGCGAGGCGCTTCTTATTTGGAGATGTGCTGAGTTCTTTATCGATGATAAAGAGCGCAACAACATCGTCGCTACTCTTCAGTGCTGCAAGAAGTGCGGGGTTATCAGCAATACGTAAATCACGGCGGAACCAGATGATGTTTGCCATTATTTTGGAACCTTCGCGTTGATTATCTTAGATGCGGCAACCTGCCCAGAAGGAGATTTTACAACAGCTATGAGTTCGATGTCGCTCCCAGATTTAACTTGGGTGTTATAGAGATAAGTTCGGTAGTTCCCGATTTTCGTTTCATCTAAATCTTTAACAGTGCGCTTCTCAGCAGTTCCGATAACTTTCCATGCGCCCTTACCCTTGTTGCGGTAGAGAAAAGTCACGGCGTTATAACCATCTCCTGGAACGTTTGCGCTGATAGAGAGAGCGCCCCTGGTGAAGAAATCCTGATACTTTGTTGAGATAGCAACCGAGAGTTGAGTGGGCGACAGATATTTCTTCGTCGCTTTATAAAGGCAGTAACTCCGTGCTGGCAAAGTAACTTTGATCAACTTACCGACAACCACATCACAGGTACCCGTCAATTTGGTCCAGCTGGAATTCAGAGTCGAAACTTTGAATTGTCCCGAAGCAGGCTCGTCACTGCCATTAAATACTACGAAGTACTCCTGATTATCAGCAAAGCGAGTTACTGCAAATACTTCACCGTTGGTTGTGCGCACCTGTTGCGTGCCATTTCGGAGAGCTGGGTTCTCTTTCACAATCTTTTGGAGCTCGGTAATCTGATCTTCAAGTGGGTGCTTAACATCAAAAGAGCTCGCGGTTCCAATTGCTGGTGCGCCAATGCGATCTTGGCTCTGCCAAGCTGGAATTGCAGTTGGGAACATGCTTTGGCGAGCTTGTTTGTCACCACCTGTTCCCACCATGCCTTTCTCATCGCCGTAATACAGCGCCGGACTTCCGCGGAGCAAGAAGAGCAGAGCATTCGCAAGTCTGGCCCGCTCACTAGCGCCGATGAGATCATTATCCAAAACACCCAATTTAATGAAGTAACCGATGCGGCCCATATCGTGATTTCCTAGAAAGGTAATCAAACTATGGGCATTCGTCTTTGGTGTTGTGTATAAATCATCACGATTAAAGAGTGTTGCTAGCTCGCTGGTGTTACCACCATATGTTGCAAAGCGAGAAACCATCTTTTGAAATGGGAAATCCAAGAGGCTATCAACTTGGTTAGATGTTATGTATGGAGAAGTTGCATATGGATTTCCATCATAGACTTCACCGAAAATTGGAAAATCTTTCTTGCCCTTCTTTGCTGCAACAGCCTTGACCGCAGGAATAATCTTTCTCCATACCTCTGGTTCTACATATTTAAAAGTATCTATGCGAAATCCATCGATATCAAACTCGTTGATCCAGTATGACCAAATATCAATCCAGCCCTTGATTACTTCGGGATTGGTGGTCTTAATCCCATCTAGACCGAAGAAATCCCCGCGGTAACCTTCCGAAGGTCCTTCGTTGTAGTAATTACTAATCTTGTTGAGCCAGGCAGGTCTCTTGCTATCTTTTTCTGAATCAAGAACTTTTGCAACACCTTCATCGTAATAAATTACATCTGCAGTGTGATTGGCAACAACATCGATAATCACTTTTAATCCAAGTTGATGTGCAGATGCGACCATCTCTTTAAAATCCGCCTCGGTTCCTAGATGTGGATCTACAGTCATGAAATCTAGACCCCAATACCCGTGATAACCAGCAGAGCTACCTTGAACATATTTCTGCTTAACTGGAGGGGTAATCCAAATTGATGTGAATCCCATTGAAGCTATATACGAAAGACGGTTGGTAAGTCCCTTGATATCGCCGCCATGCCAATAACCCGGATCGCTCGGATCAAATCCCCCTGTTGAATCACCGGCGATAAATCCCGCATTATCATTCGATGAATCGCCATTTTCGAAGCGATCGACCATAACAAAATAGATTGACTCATCGCTGCTCGAGCTACGAATTGGTGACTTTGCAAATCCACTGATATCAACTGCAGTTGCCTGTGGAACCCATATGAGTGCGAATATTGCTGAAATAGCTATGACTTTTTTAGCAATGACTTTTCTAGCAATCACTTAAGCAACCAGATTCCAGAAGTCGCTTCTCTTGATTTAATGCTGAACTTCGCTCCGCTTGCTTTCTCGCCATACAAATTCTCTGAAATTGAATACCCATATGGCTGAAGATTTATCCTTGAGTTTGTTGCTGCGCGACTTACATAAACCAGGATTGATTCTTTCTTTGATTCTCTGATGTATGCCATGGCATCTTCGCTGACATATACCCATCGGATACCACCATTAATTAGAGCATGGCGCTCTTTGCGAAGTGCGATTAACTTCTTAAATTCTGTAAGCAGAGTGTGATCCCATGTTGATAAGTCATCCCAATTAATTGTGCGTCGAGCATCCTCTCCCCATGTTCCTTCAAGACCGATTTCATCTCCAGCAAATATTGAAGGAACGCCGGGATAGGTAAGCAATATCGTTGCTGCAGAAATATGGGCTTTACGATCTCCTCCGACGACGCTCCTAAAGCGAGCGGTATCGTGTGAATCAAGCAGCACCATGCTGGCTACTAGTGAACGCCATGGAATGCCTGCTGCGAATGCGCGCATTACAGCAACTGTTCCAGCGCCATCAAAGCGTGGGTTTTTACCAGGTAGCCCAGAAAAATTAGTCATCTCAGTTGATGGTTTGTTAAACCAATTAACTAGTGGTCGGGCAAAGCCGTTGTAATTCATGGTCCCATGCCAACCAAAACCATCGAGATCTGTCGGTGAATGATCGGCATTCTCAGCCACAAGCCATGCCTCTGGATTTGTCTCATCTACTGCTCTGCGAATCTCACGAGTAATCTCTTGATTGAGATCTTGATCCAAATAACGTCCAGTCATGTTGCCGACATCGATACGCCATCCATCCATAGCAAAAGGTGGGCGCAACCATTTGCGGACAATTGAGTTTTGACCTGAGAACATTAATTTACGCAGCTTTGCCGACGAATAATTCAGCTTTGGAAGTGATGCAAGACCCCACCAACCCACATAGCCATGCTTGATGCTCTTATCCCAGTAGAAGAATTCACGCTCTGGTGCGCTCTTCTTCTTTAGCGCATTGATTATCCAGCGATGTCCCGCACCACAATGATTAGTGGTCAAATCGCCCATGATCTTCATTCCGGCTTTATGCGCTGCGCGAGAAAATTCAATGAGAGCCTTATCGCCACCTAATAAGGGATCTATCTCATCAAAGCTAGTTGCGTCGTATCTGTGATTACTGCGCGAAGGAAAAGCTGGAGTGAAGTAGATGGCAGATACGCCAAGCTCTTTCATGTAGCCAATCTTCGAAGTGATTCCTGGGAAATCTCCACCGTAAAACTCAACGCCGGTGCTCTTATCTCGCCCTTTAGGAAGGTCGTTCCATTCGCGCGGTATTGCCCACGCGGGAAGCTCTCGCTTCTGATTCGATTTGGCAAAACGATCTGGAAAGATTTGATAGAAGACAGCGCTTTGAATCCACTGCGGGTGCGCAGAATTAGCAACTATTTGAAAATCTTCTCGATCAGTTACATCATGGTTAAAGAGACCGAGACCGTTTACCCAGGCATACCCATCAGAGTTTTCTAATAAAAATCGGTAGTGGAAAGTCGGATTAAGTACTTCGACCTTTACCTTCCACCAGGTTTCAGTGGGTTCAACCTTTTCAATCTTCAACTCACGCGTGCGTGGTTCACCATCATGGAAGAAACGAATAAATACTTTAGCCGGCGTATAGCTCTGGGGAACTCTTAACTTAAATTCAACTGCATCGCCTATCTGCGGCGCAATATTGCTGACATAAAGTTCGCTTCCATCATGGTGTGGATGAAGAAAGGACATATCAACCTTTAACTGATCCCGCAGTAAGGCCGTTGATAATATATTTTTGAAGTGAGAGGAAGATAATCACGATTGGAACAGATGCGATTATCGAACCGGCGGCAAATGGTCCCCAGTTCTGTGAGTATTGACCACCGATAAATGACTGCAAACCAACAGCAATCGTACGATCTGCCATATCTACTAAGAAGAGTCGCGCCAAGATAAATTCATTAAATGTTCCAATAAAGCTAAGTAGTGCGACGACCGATAGAACAGGAGTTGCTAAAGGTATAAAGATGAGCCAGTAGATCTGCATTGGGCTTGCACCATCTACCTTTGCTGCTTCATCGAGTTCGGCTGGAATCGTATCTACAAAGCCTTTGAGCAACCAGATGTTTACTCCCATGGCACCACCGAGATAGACCAGAAGAAGACCTGGCTGGGTACCTAATCCAATAGATGGAGCAAATGTTTGGATGCGTTCCATAATGACATATACAGCTGAGATAGCCAGGATTGCCGGAAACATCTGCACTAATAGCAAAAGTTTGAGTCCAGAAATCTTTCCCTTAAATCTCAATCGGCTAAAAGCAAATGCAGAAGCGGCTCCGATTGTGACCGAAAGGACTGCAACGGCTCCCGCGATAACCAATGAGTTTCTCATCCAAGTTAGATAAGGAATTCGTGGATCTTCAAATAAAAGTTTGAAGTTTACGAAAGAGATTTCGCGCGGAATAAATGAGGTGAGGTTAAGGCTTCCAGTCGGATTGAGTGAAGAGATAACGACCAAGTAGAGAGGAAAGAGACTAAAGAGCGCAATTATTATGGCGAGAGTATGTCGCCAGAGATTTCCTTTTAACCACTTAATCATTTGAGATCTTCCATTACTTTAGATTTCTTGAGACCGTAGAGAGAGATTGAAGCTACGAGTATGAAGATGAGGACGGAAATAGCGCTAGCTAGACCTAGGTTGGAACTTCCATCGTTAAAGGCAATCTTGTAGGTATAGCTAATCAAAATATCAGTCGCGCCCGCTAGCTCGCCATCTAGTTGGTTGATCGGGCCACCACCGGTGAGCAAGAATATTAAGTTAAAGTTATTAAAGTTGAATGCAAAACTTGCAATGAGAAGTGGCGCCAAAATCTTTAGTAGAAGTGGCAATGTGATTTTGTTAAAGATCTGACGTGGTGAAGCCCCATCGATTGCAGCGGCTTCGGATAACTCTGCTGGGATCGCTTGAAGTGCACCGCTAGAGACAAGATAGAAATACGGGAATCCAAGCCAGAGATTTACCAAAATTACAGCAGTGCGCGCAAAGGCAGCGTTCTGGAACCAAGCTATCTCGGTGCCAAGTAAATTATTAATGGCTCCAAATTCGGTATCAAACATACCTCCCCAGATCAAGATGCTCATTACGCTCGGCATCGCATAGGGGAGAATCAAAATCGAACGGTAAATCCGGCGGCCACGTATCGGCTTATTAAGAGCAAGTGCTAGCAATAATCCCAATGCGAAAGTTGTTAGAACACTCAATCCGGCAAATGCCATAGTCCAGATAAAGACTTCAACAAATGGAGTTCTAATTCTCTCCTCTAAGAAGAGTTTTGTGTAGTTTTCGAACCAGATGGGCGCTCTCCAACCTGGTTGCAAAATATCTTCGGGATCTTTGGTGTTGGCATAGTGACCTTTGCCATTGTCAATATAGATATCACCATTGAGCAGACTTACAAATTGATCTTTTTCGGCTTCATAACGGGTGGCTTGTTTGTAGAGCGAAGCAGCCTGGAAACCCTCTAAAGAAAGGTAATACTCATCGTTATAGAAAAATCTGAGTGTAGGAATTTCTTTATCTAGGGCTGTCAATTCATCCGTACTTAGCTCGACAAATTCAGGAGAACTAAGAGGGATATCAAAATCATCAAAGACTATTCCGGCACGAAATTGCGAGATTCTCTTGCTCTCTGTTGATACTGCAAACTCATTCTTCAGCGTATCAAAGTAAATTAGGCCAAGCTCTCCAGAAGTTGTTCTACCAATGGTTACATCAAAAATTGTTTGATCGGGATCTTGTGTTACACCTAATTTAGTAAGGCGTTCTATTGCCTCTGGCTTAGAAAGTGTGTTTCCGGTCTGATACTGAAAACCAGACATCGTCACTGTGTAGGCAATCGGACCAACCACAAATGCCAATAAGAATAAGAGACCCGGTAAGAAAAACTTGAGAGGAATTGACTTCTTGGTGAGATAGATAAAGTTGATTGCCAAAGTTGCTAACGCCAAGAAACCAGAGATTACATATTCACCCTGTGCCAACGCCTGCTGAGCAAGCATCACCAAGATTGAAGAGAGGATGAGGAGCGCTATTACCTTTAAAACAAAGGCAAATTTGCCTCTAAAGATAGAAACTAGCATCGATTGGCTCCGATTGGTTTTTGAGAAAAAGTTTCTTGAGAAAATGTAACAGGTGGGTGGCGAACCACCCACCTGTTACTGATTGTTTCTCTCTTCTTAGAGATCCTTCAATCCCTTAGCAAGGTTAGCTTTGAAGATTGCAGCTAACTTTGTTGCTTCAGCTGAAGGTGACTTTCCATCAACAAGAACAGCTGTCCAGAAAGCTGGAAGTGCTTCCCAGTAGCTGGTCTTATCTCCGTTGAGGATTGCACCGATTTGAGGAAGGCTTGTGATTCCTGCAACCTTAGCAAATCCCTTTTGACCTGCTGTTGGTGAGAATGCAGCACCATCCTTAGATGCAGCTGGGCGTCCTTCGATCTTCTGGTACATACGTGCACCAGTACGTGATCCGAAGATGTTAAAGAGTGCTGTCTTTGCACCTGCTTCAACGCCATGTTTTGCAGCATATGTTGTGAGGAGCGCACCAGATACCGAACCGAATGATGGGGCATATGTACCCTTTTCAACGCCAGGAACTGGTGAGAGATTCATCTTAAATCCCTTTGCTGTGTAATCTTTCCATTCCCAGTTACCAATTATTGCGTACGGAACTTTACCTGCAAGGAAGTTATCCTTGCATCCTGCCGCGGTTGCAGGGAAGAAGCCATTGCTCTTTCCATCTGCACCAAGAAGGTACTTCTCAACGTTTGCGGCAACTGTTGCTGCGTTCATTGGATCTGCTGAGTCTACGGTTCCATCACTCTTAATCTTGTATGGATACGCACCGAGTGCAGTAGCCACTCCGAGTCCAGCCCAGTCCATACCAATAGTACATAGACCTGCTTTGAGTGATGACTTATTTGCAAGGTAGAAATCAACCATGTCACCAAATGAAGTAGGAGCTGACTTTACGAGCTTTGTGTTGTAGATCATTCCAACGTTGTTAACGTCAACTGGTAGACCGTAGAGCTTGCCCTTGTAAGAAAGGTCAAAGAGTTGTCCTGCGGTGAACTGTGATTTGATCTTTGGTGTAATTGTTACAGGTGCAAGCTTGCCTGCCTTAGCACCTGTAGGAACCCAGTCATTGGCTGCCATAATAATGTCAGGACCTGACTTATCTGTCGCATTATCAAAAGCTGTCTTCAGAGCATCAAAGCTTGAGAATGTAACGACCTTAATTGTGTAACCATTAACCCAGTCGCTCTTCTGTGCCATGAGCTTCTCTAGGTTTGGTCCGCGACGCTCGTCAGCCCAAATAACGATCTCTGTTGTTGCAGCAGATGCCGGAGCGGTAACAAGAACTCCGCAAGCAACGGCTACAGCAGTTATGACGCTTGCTAGGCCATATCGCTTCTTCATATATTTCCTCCAAGGAATCGAGTAGGGGCCGAGGGTCGGCCTACTGAGTAGTCGTAGTTCACCTGATTGGTTGTTGCAAGTCAATTGCAAACACTTGCTGGGCAATGAAAAACGCCCCGTTGTGCGGGGCGTTTATCAAATCGTTATAACAGCAGGGGTTACTTATGCAACTGCTCTACCGTTGCATCCCAGCCTTGTACATCCTCTGGCTTGCGTGGGCCTTTTCCTACATAACGAGCTGAAGGACGAATCAAACGACCTGTTCGCTTCTGCTCAAGAATGTGTGCAGACCAGCCAGCAGTGCGTGCTGCGGTAAACATCGATGTAAAGAGCGGTGCTGGAACTTCTGCAAAGTCCAAGACAATCGCTGCCCAGAACTCAACGTTAGTCTCAAGAACGCGATCTGGTTGGCGCTCACGAAGTTCCTTGAGAGCAGCTTTTTCAAGCGCTTCTGCAACTGCATAACGCGGTGCGTTAAGTTCTTTAGCGGTACGACGCAAAGTGCGAGCGCGTGGATCTTCAGCGCGATAGACGCGGTGACCAAAGCCCATCAAACGTTCTTTGCGATCTAGAAGACCCTTCACATAGGTCTCTGCGTTTCCGCTCTTCTCTACATCTTCAATCATTGAGAGAACACGAGCGGGTGCACCACCGTGTAATGGACCTGACATTGCACCGATTGCACCTGACAACGCAGCTGCCACGTCTGCACCAGTTGATGCAATAACACGTGATGTAAATGTTGATGCGTTCATTCCGTGCTCTGCAGCAGATACAAAGTAAGCATCAATTGCACGAACGTGTGCTGGATCTGGCTCTCCACGCCAACGTATCATCATGCGCTCTACAACAGTGTGCGCCTTATCAATCTCTGATTCAGGAACTGGGCTAGCAATGATTCCACGTGCTGCCTGAGCAAGGTATGAAAGAACCATGACAGATGTGCGAGCAAGGTTGCTACGTGCTTCTGCATCATCAATATCAAGAAGTGGTTTAAAGCCCCAAGCTGGTGCAAGCATTGCAATTGCTGATTGCACATCTACGCGCACATCGCCTGAGTGAACTGGCAAAGGAAATTGTTCTGCGTTAGGAAGTCCAGGGTTGAATTCATCATCAACAAGAAGTCCCCAGACGTTTCCGAATGAGACGCGACCTACGAGATCTTCGATATCTACGCCGCGATAACGAAGCGCGCTACCTTCTTTATCTGGTTCTGCAATCTCTGATTCAAAGGCAATGACACCTTCGAGGCCTGGCTTGAAATCATCTGACACGTTGAGCTCCTTCTTGACTGGACTTGCTTAAATCGCTGCCTAATTCTCCACCCGATTTGGGGGTGCTAACGACCATTCTCGAGCATCGGCGCCCGCCTTGACCAGCATGCAGCGATGGGGATGCGCGGGCAGGGAAAGTGAGGTTCGATACACCTATGAGCATTGGTATCCCGTCGGAACAGAATCCCGCATCCAAGAATTCTGGGCTGAGCCGTGAGGCCATCTCTGCGATGCGCCGTTCTTATGGCGAGGTTGGACTGACCGATATGCCGGCCGATCCCTTTGAGATTTTTACCTCTTGGCTACAAGATGCAGTGGCCAATGACTTTATTGTTGAAGCAAATGCCATGGTTCTTTCAACCCTAAGCAGCGATCATGCAGGCAATGATGCAATTACAACTCGAACAGTTTTATTGAAAGATATCTCAGAAGGCGGGTTCACTTTTTTTACTAATTACAACTCACGTAAATCTGCAGCAATTGAAATGCATTCACAAGTCACTCTGCTATTTCCTTGGTATCCCATGGAACGACAAGTATCAATCTCTGGTCTTGCTTCAAAGATTGTTGAATCTGAATCGGATGAATATTTTGCAAGCAGACCTTGGTCATCAAAGATTGGCGCCTGGGCCTCTGCACAATCTGCACCGCTTGCCTCTCGCGAAGAACTAGAACAACGTTTTGCTGGAGCTGCGCAGAAGTGGCCTGAAGGAAGCGTCGTTCCGCGGCCACCGCATTGGGGTGGCTTTCGTGTGCTGCCTACTGAAATTGAATTCTGGCAAGGGCGATATTCACGATTACATGACCGCATGCGCTACAAGCGGGATAACCCAATGGATAACCCGAGGGCAAAGTGGAGCGTGAATAGGTACTATCCTTAGCCTATGAGCGCAGAAATCATCATTCCTGAAAATATCAAACCACGCGATGGCCGTTTCGGAGCAGGACCTTCCAAGATCCGCCCAGCAGCATTAACTTCACTTGTTGCAACCGGTTCATCTGTAATCGGAACATCGCACCGTCAGAAGCCAGTAAAGAATGTGGTCAAGAGCGTTCGTGAAGGCCTTACTTCTCTCTTTAATTTACCAGAAGGTTACGAAGTAATCCTTGGCAACGGTGGTTCTACTGCATTTTGGGATATCGCAACATTTGGTCTGATTGAAAACCGCTCACAGCACTTAGTTTTCGGTGAGTTCTCATCAAAATTCGCAGCTGCTGCAAAAGAGGCTCCATTCCTCGGAGAACCAACTGTCATTAAAGCTGAACCAGGCACTCACCCATCTGCTGTTAAAGAAGATGGAATCGATGTCTATGCATTGACACATAACGAGACCTCTACTGGTGTTGCTATGCAAATCAAGCGCCCTGCAGGAACAGATGGCGCACTTGTATTAGTCGATGCCACATCAGCTGCAGGTGGGCTACATGTTGATGCAAAAGAGTTTGATACCTATTACTTTGCTCCACAGAAATCATTTGCCTCAGATGGCGGTCTCTGGCTTGCACTGATGAGCCCTGCTGCTATCGAACGTGCAGAGAAAATTAAGGCAAGCGGCCGTTGGGTTCCAGCATTCTTTGATCTTGGTATCGCAATTGAAAACTCTCGCCTTGATCAGACATATAACACTCCTGCACTTATTACTTTGATGCTCCTGGCTGATCAGATTAAGTGGATGAACGAGAACGGCGGATTAAAGTTTGCGACTGATCGCACTGCAGATTCTGCTTCTCGTCTCTACGGCTGGGCCGAAAAAACCAGCTACACAACGCCATTTGTTGTAAATCCAGCAGAGCGTTCACATGTCATCGGAACAATTAACTTCGATGATGCCATTGATGCTACAAAGGTTGCGGCGGCGCTTCGCGCTAACGGAATCGTTGATACAGAGCCTTATCGCAAGCTAGGTAAGAACCAGCTTCGTATTGCAATGTTCCCTGCTATTGACCCATCTGATATTGATGCTCTTACTGCATCGATTGATTATGTAGTCTCCCAGCTCAACTAATGCCGGCGAAACTAGATCGCGATCGTTTCTTCTGGACGATTGCACTTCAAACCGTTGCCATAAATTTCTTTCTTGGTGGTTTTGGACCAGCGCTTCCACTTTTGCGCGCTGACCAAGATACTTCACTAACTATCGCAGGTCTTCACGGAACCGCGATGGGTGTTGCAGCGATTGCTGCGGGTTTTAGCAACCCTTGGCTTTCACATCGATTTGGAAGATCTAATTCAGGATGGATAGGTCTTTGGATTTTTTCAATAGGTCTGATTGCAATCTCATTTATAAAGCCCGTCCAATTGACGATTCTTGCCGCCTTTGTCACTGGTTTTGGTGTATCGACTGTCATCAACTCATTTGTTACTTCACTCAATACGCATTACGGAGCCAGGGCCCCTTTAGCAATTACCCAAGCCAACGGAATCGCATCAATTGGATATGTTTTAGGAACACTGACAATCGGAACAGTGGCCCAGAACGCCCCTCATTTTTGGCGAATCAGCCTTTTAGCAGTGCTTCCGCTCGCCATCTATCTCTACTTTTTTAGACGAGATAAGACGATAGAGGCGCATGTTCCGACCGAAGATGGACCACAGGGCGGCAAGCTCTCCAAAACATTCTGGATTACATGGTGGGGATTCGTTGCAACGATTTCTTCAGAGTTCGCAATAGCATTCTGGGCGGCAGCCCTTGTGCGCGATAGAACCGATGCCACTGCTGCAATCTCAACAATTGCAATCTTCGCCCTTGGTACCGGAATGGGCATAGGACGCTTTTTTGGAGGAACAGTGCTCCATCGGTTCTCTCTAGATCATCAACTACTACTTATCCAGGGCGCGCAATTTGCCGGCTTCGCAGGTCTCTGGTTCTCACATAATCTTGCAATCAGTCTGGCTATGCTCTTCATTATTGGACTTGGTATCTCGATGCAATTCGCACTCACATCGCTGCGCTTGATTAGCCATAGTGATGGTCGCCCTGATCTTGCAGTCGGTAAGAGCTCATTTGCAGCAGGGCTGGCAATCGGCGGCGCACCATTCTTGCTCGGCGTCCTCGGCGATTTATTTGGTATCTCGCGTGCCTACCTGATGGTTCCAATATTGATTATGCTTGCTATGAGTGCGGTCTTAATTGCACCCGCCAAGATGGATCAAGAGAAATTGGATGAGATGCAGATATGAGTAAAGAAGCTCGTTCAAAGATCTCATCTGTTGTTGCGCTGATTTCAGCGGGCACAATCGCGTGGGTGGCAGCAGCGGTCATTGCATTAGCTGCAGGCTCTGAGGCAAAGATGATCTGGACTTGCGTAGTTGGGGCAGCGTTAGGACTGATCGGTATTCGTTATTCGATTCGCCGCAATAAGAGAAGCTCTATTTAGAGCTCACGCTTTAAATCAATGAGCGCTGCCTAAGCTTCTAGCTGTCCTGCAATACCGCGCAATACGCGACCAAGTCGTTCGGCCTCAGCACCTGATGGGTGGCGACCATGACGTAGACCGTTACCGACCTTATCGAGAATCTTGATTGTGTCTTCAATCATCGCAGCGAGATCATCGTTGTTGACTCGTGAATTTTCAGCGAGTGATACCGGTGAATCAATAATGTGCACTGACATCGCCTGTGGGCCTTTACGGCTGTCGATAACAGAGAACTCAAGCTTTGTTCCTGGCTTGACTGTTGGAATGCCAGCAGGAAGAGCCGACGCTGCTAGATAAACATCTTCGCCTTCATCGGATGAGATAAAGCCAAAACCTTTTTCAAGCGAGAACCATTTCACGTGACCTGTAGGCATAGTGGGTACTCCTTAAGTTGATATATCTCGTGTGATAAAAGCCGATGGGGTGTCGGGCAGGGGGATACTTTATCTCAGATTAAGAGCTCGGCGGTAGTCGGTTATTTTCTAGCTAGAGCGTCGCTTCGCTAGTTATAGGGTCGCTTCGCTATGCGCGCCGCACCCATGGTCAACTGAAACTACGCGTGCATCATCAGGGGCAATCGCGTTTGCGCAGACTCCGAATGATGAGCGGAGCGAACCAGCCAAAGGTACGAAGAAGCCACATGAGTGACATGGCTTCGGTGCTTGTTCTGCCAGTGGCGTTGCAGGTCCTCGATCTGATGAGTACCAACGCTTACTCGCTTGATCTCGGCCTTCAATTGAAAGAACTCGTGGGCGAGCTAAACCAAGATCAAAAATTTGGGTTGCATCAAGATCTTCATCTTGCGGCAAAGCAGCAATCCCAGGAACGAGACGTGAATCATCTGCCAAGCTAGGAACGATAACTCCAGGAGTTACATCTGCTGGTTCGATGCGATCACGATAGGGAACATGATCTGGAGCAATAAGTGAATCTGGACCCGGCAAGAGAACAACATCGCAGATAGTTGGTTCTGATTTCTCATCAACCTTTGCAACTGTTATTGCCCAGCGCCAACCTTTATAGCCAGAGATTTCTGCTTCGAAGAGATATGTAGCAACGCGGTTATCGTCACCATATTCAACAGAAACGAAGTTGCCCACTTGTGATGCAAATTCTGCATCAGCAAGTGCGGCATCTCGTGCTACTGATTGCGCATCGAATGTCTTCAAATTAGAAGTCCATGTCTCCGCCACCCTGAGGTGCAGCTGCACCCTTAGGTTCAGGCTTATCGGTAATCACTGCCTCTGTTGTAATAAAGAGAGCTGCGATTGATGCTGCATTCTGAAGAGCAGAGCGTGTGACCTTAGCGGGATCGATGATGCCAGCTTTGATCATATCTACATACTCACCTGTTGCTGCATTGAGACCGAAGCCTGCTTCGAGATGGCGAACCTTCTCAACAATCACTCCACCTTCAAGACCTGCGTTGATTGCAATCTGCTTGAGTGGCGCTTCAATTGAAACCTCAACAATGCGAGCACCAGTTGCTTCATCTCCTTCGAGCTTAAGCTTCTTAAATGCTGCAGTCGCTGCCTGAAGAAGTGCAACGCCACCACCGGCGACGATTCCTTCTTCTACTGCAGCCTTTGCGTTACGAACTGCATCTTCGATGCGGTGCTTACGCTCTTTGAGTTCGACTTCAGTTGCCGCTCCTGCCTTGATGACTGCAACGCCACCAGCAAGCTTTGCCAAGCGCTCTTGCGCCTTTTCGCGGTCGTAATCTGAATCTGAATTCTCGATCTCCTTGCGAATCTGATTGACGCGACCCTTAATCTGGTCAGCATCTCCCGCTCCTTCAACGATTGTTGTCTCTTCCTTAGAGATAACTACCTTGCGAGCGCGACCGAGAAGTTCTAGACCAGCTGTTTCGAGCTTGAGGCCAACTTCTTCAGAGATAACTGTTGCACCTGTAAGGATTGCAATGTCTTGCAGCATCGCCTTGCGACGATCTCCAAAACCTGGAGCCTTTACAGCTGCTGAACGGAATGTTCCCTTGATCTTGTTAACAACCAAAGTAGCAAGTGCTTCGCCTTCAACATCTTCAGCGATGATGGCAAGTGGCTTACCTGATTGCATTACCTTCTCAAGTAGTGGAACGAGATCCTTAATGCTTGAAATTTTATTGTTGACAATCAAGATGTACGCATCTTCAAGGATTGTCTCCATGCGATCTGTATCTGTAACGAAGTATGGAGATAGGTAGCCCTTATCAAAGCGCATACCTTCAGTGAGCTCTAGCTCGAGGCCGAATGTATTTGACTCTTCGACAGTGATAACGCCTTCTTTACCGACCTTATCCATGGCTTCTGCGATCATCTCGCCGATTGTTGAATCAGCGGCAGAGATAGATGCAGTCGCTGCAATCTGCTCTTTTGAATCCACTGACTTCGCCATTGATAGGAGCTCAGCAACAATTGCTTGTACAGCCTTTTCAATACCGCGCTTAAGCGCCATTGGATTTGAACCAGCTGCAACATTGCGCAGACCTTCACGAACAAGTGCCTGAGCTAAAACTGTTGCTGTTGTTGTTCCATCACCTGCGACATCATCTGTCTTCTTGGCAACTTCCTTAACGAGCTCTGCACCAATTTTTTCCCAAGGATCATCGAGTTCGATCTCTTTAGCGATTGATACACCGTCATTAGTAATAGTTGGGGCGCCCCACTTCTTCTCGAGGACGACGTTACGTCCGCGAGGCCCAAGGGTTACCTTGACTGCATCAGCGAGTACGTTCATGCCGCGCTCTAGGCCACGGCGGGCTTCTTCATTAAAGGCGATCTGCTTTGCCATCTAATTACTCCTCTTTATAGAACTGCCTGGTTTGTATCTGTGGTTACAGCCGCTGGGGGTTATCACTCGCGGCCGGTGAGTGCTAATGGCAAGGGTAATAGGGAGTATTAACCAGCGCAAAACGAAGAGTTTTGAGCGCGAAGAGATGGCGCAAAACGAAGAGTTTTGAGCGCGAAGAGATGGCGCAAAACGAAAGGTGTGAGCGGGCTTTTTTAGGAGTTATGAGCGGGCTGAGCGGGCTTGCATGCGGACTTCGCGCAGGCGGCGCAGGCGCTTAACGAGCATTGGTGAGGCCTCAAGGGCATCGTCTCGGTCAATCAGATCGTTGAGCAATTGGTAGTAACGAGGCGCGCTTAAATCAAAGAGTTCTTTAATGGCGCTCTCTTTAGCGCCAGCAAAACGCCACCAATTTCTTTCGAAGTCGAGAATACGACCTTCAAGATCGGTAAGGGTTGACCCTTGCGTTGATGGGTTCTCTAGCGCAGACATATTGCATATCTTAAAGAGTCCCTACGACAAAGTGTGGGATGTTGCCTGACTTTTTCTTGCCTCCTTCTCAATATTTCGCAACATCGTTGGAAATATAAAGAAGTGGAAGGGCGAGACTACATACCAATAAATCTGACCACCTAAACCACGTGGGGCAAAGAGCGCATCTTGCGATACATATGTTTTGCCATCGCGGACTTCAAGATTGAATTCCAGCCACGCTTTTCCGGGCAAGACCATCTCTGCATAGAGCTTGAGGCGCTTCTCTTTTTCAAGTTCTTCTACACGCCAAAAATCTAGGCTGTCTCCAATTCGCAGAACGCGCGGATCGCGACGTCCTCTACGAAGTCCGACTCCTCCAAAGATGCGATCGAGCAGACCGCGCAAATACCAGAGCCAATCTGAACCAAACCAACCATGTTCTCCGCCAATTGATTCAATTTGTTCCCAGAGAAATTTGAGTGGAACATCGGTTGTTATTTCGCGATGATCTTTAAGCATCAACTCGCCAGCCCAATCAGGATCGCCTTGTGCCTTCTGCCATGGCGCTGTTGGATATGCAGCATCTGACCAACGAGTATTCACCTGATTTTGAGTAGTTCTATTGAGAGCTAATTCGATCGCTTGAGCAACTGTTAATAGGCCTTCTGCGGGTGGCGCTATTAACGAATCGATACTCTTATTTTTGTCCACAACGACTTCACTAATCAAAGATTCGACGAGTGGTCGCGCAAGAGAAGTCGGCACTGGTGTGACAAAGCCGATCCAAAGACTTGAAAGTTTTGGAGTGAGGACTGGAACTTGAATAATTTTTCGCTTACGTAGTCCAGAAATTGCAGCAAAGCTCTGCATCATTTTTGCGTAGGTCACAACTTCTGGTCCACCGATATCGCGGACTTCGTTAACTGG
>JBIKSV010000052.1:0-8018 GCA_044348425.1 Candidatus Planktophila sp.
GCTGATAACACTGTGAAGCGTATTGGTCCTCCTGCAGATACATTGAAGCAGGCTGACGGTAACTACTACGCAGCTCCTCACAGCGTTGTGTTCTACAACGTTCTATGGACAAACCCAGATGCTTTGAAGAAGGCTGGAGTTACTCTTCCTGCTGATAAGCACCTCACAAACGTTACACAGCTCATTCAGATCTCAAAGAAGTGCGAGAAGGCTGGTTACGCAGGTCTAGCAATTGGTGGAAAGACAAACTTCCAAGCTTCTTGGATGTTTGATGCGATGATGCCATCTGCAGTTTCAGATGCTGCACTCAACAACTACATCAACAGCTACAAGGAAGACGAGAAGATCACTGCAAAGTGGACTGATATCGGAATCCTTAAGACACTCAGAGCTCTCGAGCAAATCGCAAAGGGTGGCGTATACCAAAAGGGTTACCTAGGTATGGACTTGGATCAAGCAACAGCCGTCTTCACCTCAGGTAAGTCATGCATGCTCCTTGGTGGAACATGGATGCCTGGCGGCGCATTTGAAGCAGATACCAAGAAGGGCACAATGAAGTTCACACCGGGCTTCGCTGTTCTACCTTCAGTTGTAACAGGAGCTAAGTCAACATTTACTCCTTACTACGGCGATGCTTTTGGTGTTCCAACCAAGTCAAAGAATCGTGAGTGGGCACTTGAGCTCCTTCGTTACTCAGTAAGTGATGAAGGTCAGCGCATTGGTGTACTTGAGGCTTCAGGTAACTTCCCTGCAGTCAACACAGTTCCAAAGTCTGCTTACACAAAGATTCCAAAGTCTGTGCTTGATGTTCTTGCACACGTTGAGGAATATGGAGCAAAGTCAGGATGGACCTCAGAAGTTCCAGGTGCATACGGACAAGCGTTCCTGAATCCGCTAATCCAGCGACTACAAGAGGGCAAGACAACAGCGGTACAGATCACTAAGGATCTGCAGGCTGAATTGCTCAAAGTTCGAAAGAACGGCCTATAAAGGCTAGTTTTTGAATAACTTGTAAGTCGAAGACGAACACGAATAAAAAACCCGACCCTGACTTAGAAAGAGAGAGTAGTTGTGACTAGCTTGAAAGTTGAATCATCAGGTGAGTTACAGCCTCCTAAGCAGGGTCGGGTTTTTCGTTCCAGAAAGAAGAAAATTGGATTAGACGGTACAAATATCCGCAGCGCAAAGTTCGCGCTGATCCCGGTCTTTCTCTTGCTCTTTATTTTCTTGGGTCTACCAGTCATCAACTCAATCCAGCTGAGCTTCTCTCGCTGGGGTGGCCTTGGCCCACTAGAGCCAGTTGGCACGCAAAATTACAGAGATTTATTTGCTGATGAGCAGATGCGTTATTCAGCGCGCATCACCATTTTGTATGCCTTCTCAGTTGCAATCGGAGTAGTTGCAATAGCGACAGTTCTTGCTGCTGCGGTGAGCGCAGGTGTGCGAGGACATAAGTTTTATAAAGTTGTCTGGTTTTTTCCGGGAATCGCACCCCCAACAGCGGTAGCGATTTTCTGGAGCAGTGGTTTTCAACCAGAAACCGGCATTGTAAATACAATTTTAGGAAAGATAGGACTGCGCGATGATTACGCGTGGTTGGCAAGTTCAGATACTGCGCTCTACCCAGTTATCTTTGTCGGTATTTGGATCGCGGTGGGTTTTGCTTTCTTGGTAATCCTGGGAGCAATTGAGCAGATACCAATCTCAGTGCGCGAGGCTGCAACAGTTGATGGCGCAAATATCCGCCAACAATTCTTTAAGATCACTTTGCCACTCATTAAGCCTGTCATGCTTATTATGTTGACGCTGCAGATTATCTGGACCTTTAACGGCTTTACTGTTGTCTGGGCGATGACAACAGGTGGCCCAGCAGATTCAACATCAATTTTGCCAATCCTTGCTTATAAAGAGGCATTTAGATTTGGTCGCTTCGGTACTGCAGCAGCTATGGCGGTAATTGCCGGAATCTTCTTGATGATTATCGGCAGTCTTGGAATCCGCCTCAGCAGATCGGAGCAACGCTGATGCCTAGAGTATTAGGAAAGTTCTTTTCAAATCTAGGTGTTCTTGGTTGGACCGCTCTTGTGGTATTCCCATTTTTCTTCATCATGCTCTTCGGTACAAAGGCAACAAGCCAGATTTATGCCAACCCACTTGGTGTTTTCTATAGTCCAGAGTGGACTAACTTCACCAATGCTTGGAACGCCGGTGCTGGCGATTCAACAATGGGTATCTGGTTTGTAAACACATTTCTTCTTGTTGGCACAGCGCTAGCGGTATCTCTCGGTGTTGCTGTTCCGGCGGCATATTTCACAATCTTCTTGCCGCCAAAGGCCAATCGCCGCGTCATGGTGACGGTATTGGCCGGAACCGTTGTTCCAGCCATTCTCCTGGTCATCCCTTTCTTTAAGGCCTATAACCAGTATGGAATGCTCAATAAACCAATTGCGGCAGGTGTTGCTTACGGCGTTCTTGCGATTCCGACAACTTTCTTATTGATGAACCGCTTCTTCGTCGATTTCCCACGTGAGATTCTTGAAGCTGGCTTGCTTGATGGCTTGTCTAACTTGCGAATCTTTAGACGCCTAGTCCTTCCGCTATCGCTAGGACAGATTGTGGCAGTTGGAATTCTGACTTTGATTTGGGCATGGGGCGATAGCCAGATTGCAATTGTGCTCTTGCAGAGTCAAGAGTCACAACCGATTTCTGTTGGAATGCTCTCATTCGCTGGTGACTTCACCACCGACCTGGGAACAACATTTGCGGGTCTTACTATTGCGGCAATTCCTCCAGTGATCCTTTACATCATCTTAAGCAAGTACGTCACCAAGGGAATCGCCCTTGGTGGAATCTCAAAGTAAAGGTAGGGCTCATGAGCGAATCAGTTTTTGATATGGAAAAGCTTGAATCGCGAATGAATGAGTATTTTCCGTTGATAGCAGGGCATGAAGAGCGCACCAAGGAATGGTTTAAAGGTGCGGGCCTCGGTCTCTTTATCCACTGGGATCACACCAGCCAGCAAGGAATCGAGATTTCTTGGCCGATGGTCGGTGGTGTTTTCTCATTACCAGGCGGAAAAGTAGTCACAGTCGATGAATACTTCTCAACCGAAAAGACATTTAATCCAACTAAATGGGATCCCAAAGAGATTGCTCGCTTAGCTAAAGAGGCTGGCATGGCATATGTCGTCTTTACCTCTAAGCACCATAACGGCTGGGCCTCATGGCCTTCTAAGTTTGGCAATCGCACGATTACCTCATCGCCATATGGCGCCAATGGTGGAGATATCTTGCGTTCATACGTTGATGCTGTGCGAGCAGAAGGCCTCAAAGTCGGTGTCTACTATTCATTATCTGACTGGGGACATCCGGATTATCTTCCTTGGAAAGATGAATATCGACCATATGTTTTCGGAGATAGTTCTCCAATCGGAACACCAGAACAATGGGCTCGTTACCGCGAATACCTCAAGGCCCAACTCGGTGAAATTCTTACAGAATACGGACCAATTGATCTGCTCTGGTTCGATGGCGGATGGGAGAGAAGTGAAGAAGTATGGAACACCAAAGATATTGGTGACCATATTCGCTCATTATCACCGAATACTTTGATTAATGATCGCCTCTTTACTCAAGGGGATTACCGAACTCCAGAGCAATGGATTCCCGCCAAACCAATCCCAGAACCTTGGGAATGCTGCATGACTATGAACTACTCATGGGCATATGTTCCATCTGATGAAGCATTCAAGAGCCCATTTGAAATTCTTCGTACACTCATTGAAGTTGTCTCTCGCGGCGGAAATCTGCTTCTCAATATTGGACCACGTGGCGACGGATCACTTGTCCCAGAAGAACGTGATCTCTTGGTTGCAATAGCTAAGTGGATGAAAGTTAATAAAGAGAGCGTTGTCGGCGCAGAACCAGGTCTTGAGCCATGGCAATTCTATGGTCCAAGCACAAAGCGCGATCATCTTCTTTACCTTCACCTCTTTGCAAAGCCTGAAGAATCTGTTGTTGCGCGTGATATCCCTGTAGCACGCATCAAATCAATCAAGATTCTTGGTACAGATAAAGAATTGCCTTTCACAACCAGAACAGCAATTAATGATGTGACATCAAAGGATCCATTGGGTGAGGTCATCATCGATACACGTGGCGCCGACCTATCTAGCATTATTCCGGTGATTGTGGTTGATCTCAGTGGTAACCCTAATGATGTGGAGCTTAGAAATTGGTAGATAACGTCTTCGATTGTTTTGATCGCCCAGTCCCAGAGTGGTTTCTTGATGCAAAGTTAGGCTTCATGGTTTCGTGGGGCGCCTTCTCTGTTCCTGCGTGGGGAGAACCAATTGGCGAACTTGGCACCATCGACGATTGGAAACATTGGTTTAAGCACAATCCTTATGCGGAGTGGTACTACAACACAATCCGTATCGAAGGATCTCCAGCTCGTGAATACCATAAGAAGAATTTCAATGATTGCGACTATGACGATCTATTAGATTTGTGGAAAGCAGAAAAGTTTAACCCTGATGAGTGGGCGAAACTCTTTGCCTATGCTGGTGCGCAGTACATCGTGCCGCTTTCAAAGCATCATGACGGAATCACGCTCTGGGATGCGCCAGGTACTGGTACTCGCAACACAGTTCACCGTGGCCCAAAGCGCGACATTATCGGCGACCTTGCTGTTGCAGTGCGCAAGGCAGGTTTACGTTCTGCGGTCTATTACTCCGGTGGATTGGATTGGGAAGTTACCAAAACATTGCCAGCTATTACTGATAACACAGGTCATGATGGCAACGGACTTACTCGACCTAATGATGCAGCGTATGCGATGTATGCCTACAAGCACGTTATAGATTTGATTGATCGCTATAAGCCAGATGTCCTATGGAACGATATCGAATGGCCTGATTTTGGAAAGCATGGTGGCGAGTATTCACTGGCCGCTCTCTTTGAGCACTATTACAAAGTGGTGCCGCACGGTGTTGTAAATGACCGATGGGGATCGACAACTCACGCCGATTACAAGACGAGTGAGTATCAGTTCATGGCTGACAATGAAGATGGTGGTGCTTGGGAAAACTGCCGCGGTATTGGCCTTTCATTTGGATTTAACCAAGTTGAATCTGAGATGCACTCACTCAGCACTGAGAGCGCACTTCGCCACTTCTTAGATATCGTCTCTCGCGGCGGTAACTTCTTGCTCAACGTCGGCCCAACAGCATCAGGTGAGATTCCTGAAATTCAGAAGAAGGTCTTGATGGGTCTTGGCGATTGGATGGCAATCAATAGCGAAGGTGTTTATGCAACTCGCGCAGTGGCCGATATCGCTCCATCAGATACACCATGGGTTCGTTGGGCAAAGAAGGGCGACCGCATCTTTGCTTATGTCGACGCCGTTGGTGCAGTAGAGATTGATGTTCCAGAGCGGGTGACAAAGCTCAAGAACACTCGAATCCTCGGCGGCGGTGCAATTGAGGTCAAGAGCGCCGGAAATAAGATTTCAATGACTGTACCAGCACCAAAAGTAGCTGGCCCAACTGTTATTGAATTTTCATAGTAAACCAATTAAGGAGAATAGAAAATGGATCTAGAAGTATTTAAGCGTTTTGAGCGTCCAGTTCCGAATTGGTTTAGCGATGCGAAATTCGGAATATTTATCCATTGGGGTGCTTACTCTGTACCTGCATGGGCAGAACCAACAGGCGAACTCGGAACTGTCGATGATAAGGAATGGTTTATGCACAACCCTTATGCAGAGTGGTACTACAACACAATTCGCATTGAGGGATCTCCTGCGCAGAAGCACCAGCAAGAGGTTTATGGCGGCGCACCATATGACGATTTCTTAGATCAATGGAAGGCGAGCAAGTTCAATCCAGATGACTGGGCAGCGCTCTTTGCAAAGGCTGGCGCGCAGTATGTAATTCCAACAACAAAGCACCACGACGGAATCACTCTCTGGGATGCACCAGGAACAGGTACTCGTAACACTGTCTCACGTGGCCCGAAGCGCGATCTAGTTGGTGCTATTGGCGATGCCGTCCGCAAGGCCGGCATTAAGTTTGGTGTCTATTACTCGGGTGGTCTCGACTGGAGCGTCGATAACTTCCCTCCAATGACCAATATGGAGCATGTACGCGGCTACCGCCCAAGTGATGCTGCGTATTCAATGTATTGCTACGAGCACGTCATGGATTTGATTAACAAATACAAGCCAGATGTTCTTTGGGACGATATTGAATACCCAGATTTCTCAAAGCGCGAAGGTGCATATTCACTTGCAGCAATCTTTGATCACTACTACAAGAGCGTCCCTCAAGGTGTAATCAATGACCGTTGGGGAGTACCTCACTCTGATTACAAGACAAGTGAGTACCAGCATTCACTCGATAATGAGAGCGGTGCTGCTTGGGAGAACTGTCGTGGTATCGGGCTTTCATTTGGATACAACCAAGTTGAAGACGAGAAGCACTATATGAGCATCAACGCTGCTCAACATCACCTCATCGACATTGTCTCTCGCGGTGGAAACCTTCTTCTTAACGTAGGCCCAACAGCCGATGGAGAAATCCCTGCCTTCCAACGCAAGGTTCTTGAAGGCATCGGTGCTTGGATGGATGTCAATAAGAGCGCTATCCATGCATCTCGCCCAGCTGCTGATGTGAAGCCATCTGACTCTCCTTGGGTTCGTTGGACAGCAAATGGCAAGAAGCGCTTTGCAATCATTGATGCAACTGGTTCAGTTGAATTCGATGCTCCAGAGAGCGCAGTTGATATCTCAACTGCAACAGTTTTGGGCGGCGGATCAATTGCTGTTACACGCAACGGTTCAAAGATCTCAATGACTATTGCAGCTCCAAAGGTCGAAGGACCAACTGTCGTAGCTTTTAACTAGTCGAGCAAGATAGATGTTGTGATGGCTACTGAGACCAATGTTTTCGATAAGGAAGCGTTGGCAAAGAGGTTAAATGATTTTCATCCTCTCATAAGTGGCCATCAACAACGTTGTGCAGATTGGTTTACCGGAGCTGGACTAGGTCTATTCATTTGTCTTGACCATGCAAGCCAACAGGGTATCGAGATGTCGTGGCCCATGTTGGGGGACGTCAATTTTGCTCTCCCACTTGGTGGCCTAGTAAATGTTGAGCAATACCGCTCGACCGAATCTACATTCAATCCTGTTCTGTGGAACCCACGAGTCTTTCTGCAGAAAGCTAAAGATGCGGGATGTAAATATGCAGTTTTTACTGCAAAGCATCACAGCGGTTGGGCTATTTGGCCTTCAAAATATGGTGATAGAAATATCTCTTCTTCAATATTTCATACAACTGGCCGCGATATTCTGCGCGAGTACGTTGATGCCGCCCGTGAGGTTGGTATCAAGGTAGGCATCTATTACTCATTAGCCGACTGGGGCCATAGTGATTATCTGGAATGGAAAGATGAGTATCGCCCTTATGTTTTCGGAGAGAGCCCACCTATCGGCACCCAAGAGCAATGGGAGAACTTTCGTCAATACACCAAAGATCAATTGACTGAGCTACTGACCGAATACGGTCCTGTTGATCTCTTATGGTTTGACGGCGCATGGGAGAGAAGTGACGAGACCTGGAACTCTAAAGATTTTGGAGATCACATTCGTTCTATCTCACCAAACACACTCATTAATGACAGACTCTTTACGCAAGGCGACTATCGAACTCCAGAGCAGTGGATTCCACCAAAACCTCTGAATGAGCCTTGGGAATGTTGCATGACCATCAATTACTCATGGGCATATGTTCCGACCGATAAAACCTATAAATCCACCTATGAAATCTTGCGAACACTGATTGAAGTTGTCTCTCGTGGCGGAAATTTACTTCTCAATGTTGGACCAAAATCTGATGGTTCTTTGGCTGAAGAAGAAGCTAAAACGCTAGAAGATTTAGCTATCTGGATGAAGACCAATATTGCAAGTATTGAAAATGTTCTGCCAGGGCTTGAAGATTGGCAGTACTACGGACCATC
>JBIKSV010000053.1:0-7990 GCA_044348425.1 Candidatus Planktophila sp.
TATACCTTCATATGTATTCACCTACACATGGCTTGCTTTGATTCCTTCAATGTCAGGGCTCTTTGCAGCAGCTTTCATTCTGATCCTGACGACGATGCCATACATGTTGCTTGCGATCTTGGTATCACTTCGAAGAATTGATAGTTCACTAATTGAGGTAGCTCGCACACTGGGACTTTCTCGAACCGCAATTTTCTTTAAGGTGGTTCTCCCCCAGATTCGTAGCAGCATCAGCGCAGGTGCTCTTCTCTCTGGCCTCTATGTGATGAGCGACTTTGGCGCCGTCTCTCTGCTCAATGTAGAAACCCTTACCGTTTCAATTCAGAATATGTTTAAAGCATCTTACGATCGAAGTGCCGCATCCGTTATTTCGATTCTTCTTATCCTGGCTTCAATCATCTTCATTTCGTTCAATGAGAAACTTAAGGATTCAACTGCAAAAGAGAATATCTCGAAGCGATTGATGGCAAAGAACACACGCATCAATAACTCTGGCCTTAAAGTGGCCTTGCTCTTATCTATCGGTATTTACACTCTTCTTGCTGTTGTAATCCCAATCTATGTTTTGATATCGCGCTTTATCGGAAATCCCAATCCCATAGATTTTGCAAGGCTCACCGAAACAGCTATTTCTACGATTTCGGTAGCAGCCCTTGGTGCCTTTATCGCCTTACTAATCTCTGCACCACTTGGTCTGCTCATCTCAACACATGCAGGTAAATACTCTCGCTTCGCAGAACGAGTTATCTTGATTGGTCATGCTCTACCCGGTGTGATTATCGGATTGGCACTTGTCTCTCTTGGATCAAAACTTGGCCCGCTCTACCAATCAACTCTTCTATTGGCCTTTGCATATGCATTGCTCTTCCTTGCTAAAGCGGTAGCTTCTATGACATCTGCACTGCAGCTTGTTCCAAGCACCCTTAAAGAGGTTGCCGCAACTCTCGGCAAGAGCAAGAGCAAAGTCACTACATCTGTAGTCTTTCCGATTGCGCTGCCAAGCATTGGATTAGGAACACTTCTCGTCTTCCTGACTGCAATGAAAGAGCTACCTGCAACGCTGATGCTTCGCCCAACTGGCATGGATACCTTGGCGACACAGATCTGGAGCTATGCCTCTATTAACCGTTTTAATGATGCTGCGCCGTATGCATTACTCTTGGTTCTTATCGCAGCAATACCAACATTCTTACTGAGCGCTCCACGCAATCCGAGCGAGAAGGTGGAGATATCTCAATGAGAGCACTTGAAGTCTCACACCTCAACGTAAATTTTGGTTCTCGTAACGTTCTGAGTGATCTCTCATTCTCACTTGCGCCAGGTGAAATTGCTTCATTACTTGGACCATCAGGGTGCGGCAAGACAACTCTTTTGCGAGCTATCGCAGGTCTCTTACAACCATCTGCCGGCACTATCCGTCTGGGTACCCAGTTGGTTGGACTCTCATCAGTTGTTCTGCCGGCACATAAGCGCCAAACAGGTTATGTCCCTCAACAAGGTGCACTCTTTCCTCACCTTAACGTCGCCCGCAATATCGCTTTTGGTCTCGATAAGAAAACTTATTCAAAGCAAGAGATTTCTGAGATAACTCAAGAAATGCTCGCGCTCATTGGAATGTCTGGATACGAGAACCAGATGCCTACAGAACTCTCTGGTGGCCAACAAACTCGCGTTGCACTTGCTCGTGCTCTCGCTGTTAAGCCAAAGATGATTCTTCTTGATGAACCATTCTCGGCGCTTGATGCAGAGCTACGTAATGAGCTACGCACTGATGTAGTGGCCCTTTTGCGTGCTCAAGGAACAACCGCAATTCTTGTTACTCACGATCGCGAAGAAGCTCTTGTTTCTTCCGATAAAGTCGTTCTGATGCGCGATGGCAAGATTGCGCAGATGGGCACACCTGAAGAAGTTTATGAGTCTCCAATTTCTCCATCTATTGCTGTAAGTACTGGCGATGCCCTTGTGCTTGATGCCCATAAGTTCAGTAATGGCTCTATCTCTTATGCAATTTCTCCAAGTAATGCCGGGCAAACTCCATCCGAAAGTGGTTTCGTTGTAATCCGCCCCGAGGAGATCTCAATCAAGAAAGCTGGCACAACTGGAGTAGCGGCAATTCTTATTCAGCTTGACTATTATGGTCATGATGCAATGCTCGTTCTTAAAATTGCTAATGATGAAAAACTGATTCGAGCCCGTATTTCAGGTGCTGTGGATTTTAAGGTTGGCGATACAGTTTCTATTGAGCACCAAGGACCGGTGCGCTTCTTCGCAAAGATGTAGGTTCGAAAGAGGCTTCAATGAGTGCGAAATTGGTTACTGCTCACCTTAAGAAATTTGAAAAAGAACAACGGCTCTGCCTCGAGAATCTCCGAGCTATCACTCAGGCAACTTTGCCGGGCGCTAAAGAAGTCATCAAATATGGCATCCCCACCTTTGTGATTGAGGATGTGGCCGTCCTCGGCTTTGATGGCTACAAAGGCCATAACAGCATATTTCCCTACAGTGGTTCCTTTAATGCACGCTTAAGTACTGAGCTTAAGAAATATGAACAAACTAAAGGATCTATTCATTTTGAGCGTACTCAAAACTTTCCCAAGGCGTTGCTAGTTAAAATAATTAAAGAACGCATCACTCAGATCAATGAGTCATACCCCAAGCGCAACGGTGAGTATTTAGAGTTCTACGACAATGGCGTTCTTAAGGCCCGCGGAAGATATAAAGGTGAAGCCTTGCATGGAGATTGGCAATGGTTTCGAAAGAACAGCACCATTATGCGAAGCGGATCATTTAAGAGCGGTGTTCAAGTTGGAACCTGGACAACATATGACCAGGCGGGCAAAGTTTATAAAGTCACTCAATTCTGACTCTTCTACCTTTGTCTAATTACTTTAGCGCTGCCAAGCTATCTTTAATCATTGCCTGAATAACTTTTGCATCAACCGCCCAATCATTTGGCAGAGCGATTGTCTTCTTGGTAACTCTATATTCTGAGAACTTTGGAGTGTATTTCTTCAAAACATCTTGGTTCCAGGGCGCAATTGAGATGTGGTTCTTTGATGCCGAGACACCAAAGATGTACTCCTTGCCAATTCTGACCATCGGCTGGTTCCAGGCAATCACTAATTCAAGCTCTGGATACTTGCTTTGGATCGCCTTGAAAATCGCCTTCACCGTCTTAGCCTGTACGGAATCAATACTCTTAAAGTAATGTGCAGGGGTTTCGTGGCGCTTAGAAGATTCAGAGCCGCGCGAATACATGACTAGGGCATTGGCGTGGGCTTGTGAGAAGCCATAATTCTCGCGTAGGTGGGCAATCTGTATTGGATATTTTTCACCTTCAAGGGATTTCATCACCTTAAACCAATAGGCCATCTTCTCGCCATACTTTTTCTCAATGGCTGGAAAGTGATCTTCGCGTGCTCCACTTGGTGACATAGCTCAATTATACGAGAATGCGAAAGAGCCCCGCAAGATTCTGCGGGGCTCTTTCTTTAAACTATTTTGTGTAATTACTTAGCTTGAATTGTTGAGATTTCGAACTCTAGCTTGATGTTCTCAGAAACGAGGATTCCACCTGTTTCAAGAGCTGCGTTCCATGTGAGACCGAAATCTTTACGGTTAATCTCAGACTCGCCTTCGAAACCAAAGCGAGCATTTCCGAATGGATCTGTTGCTGTTCCGGTGTATTCGAATTCGATTGTGATTGGCTTTGTAACATCCTTGATTGTCAGGTTGCCTTCTACGACGAGCTTATCTGAACCTGAATCTTTAACAGATGTTGATGCAAAAGTAATTTTTGGGAAAGCTGCTACATCAAAGAAATCTGGTGACTGCAAGTGACCATCGCGGTCTGCGCTACGGGTATCAATTGAGGCAGCATTGATTTCGATTGTGATGTTAGCTACGCCATCGGCTACAACTGCCTGACCTGTGTAATCGTTAAATGATCCGCGGACCTTGGTCACCATCGCATGGCGAGCGCTGAAGCCAACGCGGCTATGTGAAGCATCAATTGCGAAGGTCCCTGCTGGCAAAGTTGAGAGAACTGACATTTTTCTACCTTTTCTTAGGGGCTATTAGGGTGATAAATCCGAGCAAAGCCATTTGCAGCGGCACTCGCACAGGATAGAGTAATTTAGTTGAAATTTCAACTAAATCTAATCGGCTCGGTATGCGGGCTTATCTCAACGCCATTAAGCTCTGAGGTAGTAGCAAGCCCCTTAGATATAGCTCTGAGGCGATAACCATGGAGGAATACCAGATGCAAGATTCAGCCAAATGCCCAGTCGCACATGGTGCGATGACAACTCAGGCAGATTCAAATACTTATTGGTGGCCAAATGGCCTCAACCTCGACATCTTGCATCAGCACGACACCAAGACCAATCCACTTGGCCCTGACTTTGATTATCACGAAGAGCTAAAGAAGCTGGACATACCTGCACTTAAGAAAGATCTCCATGCCCTTATGCATGAGTCACAACCATGGTGGCCAGCAGATTGGGGTCATTACGGCGGGCTGATGATTCGCCTTTCATGGCACGCAGCAGGTACATATCGCATTGCAGATGGACGCGGTGGTGCCGGAACAGGCAATATGCGCTTTGCTCCACTTAACTCTTGGCCAGATAACGGAAACCTAGATAAGGCTCGTCGTTTGTTATGGCCTATCAAGAAGAAGTACGGCAACAAGGTCAGCTGGGCAGATTTACTTGCTTATGCAGGAACAATTGCTTATGAAGATATGGGTCTAAAGACATATGGCTTCGCATTCGGTCGCGCTGATATCTGGCACCCAGAGCAAGATATTTACTGGGGTTCTGAGAAAGAATTCCTAGCTCCATCTGAATCCCGCTATGCAAATCTTGATGATGCATCAACGCTTGATAACCCTCTCGCTGCAACACATATGGGTTTAATTTATGTAAACCCTGAAGGTGTTAATGGAAAATCAGATCCATTGCGTACCGCCGCTCATGTCCGCGAAACATTTGCTCGTATGGCGATGAACGATGAAGAGACTGTTGCACTTACTGCCGGTGGGCACACTGTTGGTAAGGCGCACGGAAATGGCAAGGCAGAGAACAACGGCCCTGCTCCAGAAGGTGCACCTATCGAAGAAGCTGGCCTTGGTTGGATGAACCACACCACCCGCAGCATTGGTCGCGATACCGTGACAAGTGGACTTGAGGGCGCATGGACTACCAACCCAACAGTCTGGGATAACGGTTATTTCGAGCTACTACTTAACTACGAGTGGGAGCTCACAAAGTCTCCTGCCGGTGCATCTCAGTGGGAACCAATTAACATCAAGGAAGAAGATAAGCCGGTTGATGTTGAAAATCCATCAATTCGCTACAACCCAATGATGACCGATGCAGATATGGCGATGAAGGTTGATCCTGCATATCGCGCAATCTCAGAGAAGTTCTACGCTGATCCTGCATACTTCAGCGAAACCTTCGCTCGTGCATGGTTCAAGCTCACACACCGCGATCTCGGTCCAAAGGCGCGTTATGTCGGTCCTGATGTGCCTGCTGAAGATTTGATTTGGCAAGATCCAGTTCCTGCTGGAAATAAGAGCTACAACGTTGATGCTGTTAAGGCAGCAATTGCAGCAACTGATCTGACGGTGCAAGAGCTTGTCACAACTGCATGGGATAGCGCACGCACATTCCGTGGCTCTGATAAGCGCGGTGGCGCAAACGGTGCACGTATCCGCCTTGAGCCACAGAAGAACTGGGAAGGCAACGAGCCAGCCCGTTTGGCTAAGGTTCTCGCTGTTCTAGAACCAATCGCTGCATCACATAGTGCATCAATTGCTGATGTGATTGTTCTTGCTGGAAATATCGGTGTTGAAAAGGCAGCGAAAGCTGCTGGCTTCAACGTAAGCGTTCCGTTTACTCCAGGACGGGGAGATGCAACGCAAGCACAGACAGATGTCGCATCATTTGCAGTGCTCGAGCCAATCCATGATGGTTTCCGTAATTACCTCAAGAAGGATTATGCGGTAAGCCCTGAAGAGCTTCTCCTTGATCGCGCGCAATTGATGGAGCTAACCGCTTCACAGATGCTCGTACTTCTTGGCGGATTGCGAGTTATTGGCGCAAACTTTGGTGGAAGTAAGAACGGTGTCTTCACTGACAACGTTGGTGCTTTGACCACTGATTTCTTCGTCAACCTGACAGATATGACTTTTGTCTGGGAGCCAGCTGGAGAAAACCAGTACAACCTACGTAACCGCAACACTGGAGAAGTTAAGTTCACCGCTACTCGCGCTGACTTGGTCTTTGGTTCTAACTCAATCCTTCGCTCATATGCCGAGGTCTATGCTCAAGACGATAACCGCGAGAAGTTCGTTAAGGACTTTATCGCCACATGGACAAAGGTCATGAACGCAGACCGTTTCGATATCTAGAGAAATCTAGAGTTGAATCTAGAGTTAGCAGCATGACCTCAACCTTCATCTACCCACCACCGGTAGATGGAAAGCCTTTCCGCCTGAATATGGGGCTCCGTTCTCTGGAGCCCCAGTTCTGGTTGGAACCTGGCGCTGATCTTCTACAACAAATACCTGAACGAATCGAACTTGCTGCAACAAAAACTGAAACTGTCTATCAAGAACTTCCCGGATATCAAAGTGCAGTCGCTGAACTGGTAAACCGAATAGTTGAAAATCTAAATGAATTTCATGACCGTGATTATTCGTTTACACCAAATACCGTGACGCATATTCCGACAAATACAATTGTTTCCCTCAACTCCCCTGATGTGCTTCTGCAGATTGCCTCAATTATCGGCGAAGATCTCGTGGTTTTATCTCGCGAAGATAATGAGTGGAAAATTGTTGCGGGCGCAGTGATTTTTCCTTCACGTTGGCGACTCTCTGAGAAAATTGGTAAAGGTATGGATGCAGTCCATGCTCCGGTTCCAGGGTATGAAGTTGCTCTTGCTCCATATATGACCTCCACCTTCGACAAGATTGGTACCGACCGACCTGTCTGGCGTAAAAACTGGTCATTGCATAGCACCGAACATCTGCATCAACCGACTTCAATCCACCAACAAGTAAGTCCTGAGGATTATTGGTGGAGAACCGAGCGTCAGACTCTCACGCGATCTAGCGAAGGCGACTTTCTCTACTTCACAATTCGCAACCGAGCAGAACCCCTTGCTTGGATTAAGGATGATGCAACATCGGCTCTGGAATTTTCTAAAACTTTAGAGAGCCTGACACCTGAAACAATTGCTTATAAGAGCTTACAGGGCGATCATCGTGCGATTATCGAATACTTAAGAAGATAGTTCTGGTAAATCAGCGCAGGTGTCCACGTTCATTGAAAGAACGCACCGCGCGTAATCCATCCGATGGCCAAATTGATATCGATGAAATTGAACACGGTGATGCATCCATATGAAAAACGCCATCACTCGGTCCGCCTAGAGCAAGGTTAATTGCGCTCTTAATGACTCCGTTATGGCTGACAACGAGAACGTTCTTTCCTGGGTAGCTAGCAACAATCGACTCTAGAGCATCGTCTACACGTAATGCGGCCTCGTCATAAGACTCTCCTCCAGGGGGCGCATATGAAGATGAGTTAATCCACGCTTGATACTCATCTGGAGATTCACTGCGAACTTCCTCAACAGATCGACCATCCCAGTTGCCGAAAGATAGTTCGAACCATGCCTCATCGAAGATGGGCTCAATCTTTGTAGTGCGAGAGATTGCCTCTGCAGTCTGACGAGTGCGCTTGAGCGGTGATGCGATGATTACATCAATACCTAACTTAGCAACTTCTCGCGCAACGAGTTCAGCTTGAGCTAATCCATCAGAGGTGAGTTCTGGGTCTAGTGAACCGGTGCCAGAGAACTTTCGGGTTGGAGTCAAAATGGTTTCGCCATGGCGCACGAAATAAATCATTGTCGGAACTTCATCAGAGCGAAGACGATCAGTAAGAAAATTCTGTTGCATCACGGGCGCAGGCTT
>JBIKSV010000054.1:0-7915 GCA_044348425.1 Candidatus Planktophila sp.
TGTTGTTATCGCCTCAGGTATTGGTGGAGTAATCACCTTGCTTGATCAGTTCGATGTTCTTAAAGAAAAAGGGGCTCGCTCTGTAAGCCCGCATACAGTTCCGATGTTGATGCCAAATGGACCTGCAGCAAATGTTGGACTGGAACTTCAAGCAAATGCTGGCGTGCATACCCCTGTCTCAGCATGCGCATCGGGCGCCGAAGCAATTGGCTATGCCCTTGAAATGATTCGTAACAACCGCGCAGATATCGTTGTCAGTGGTGGCGTTGAAGCTGCTATTCATCAGTTGCCGATGGCGGGATTTGCTGCCATGAAAGCTCTCTCCACGCGAAACGAAGATCCAACAAAGGCATCGCGTCCCTATGACGCGGATCGCGATGGTTTTGTTTTAGGTGAAGGCGGCGGAGTATTAATTCTTGAAGAGTACGAGCATGCCAAGGCGCGCGGAGCGAAAATTTACTGTGAATTAAGCGGTCAAGGACTTTCATCTGATGGATATCACATCGCAGCTCCAGACCCAGATGGCAGCGGAGTCCAGCGCGCAATTAAATTTGCACTTGCTGATGCAGGTTTAACTGCAAAAGATATCTTCCATCTCAATGCACATGCCACATCAACGCCTGCAGGAGATGTCGCCGAAGCTAATGCGCTACGCAAGGCACTTGGCGCTGATGCAGATCATGTTTCGGTTTCGGCCACCAAATCAATGACCGGTCACTTGCTTGGTGGCGCAGGAGCAATCGAATCTGTCTTTATCGTTAAAGCCCTCCAAGATCGCTTGGCTCCCCCAACAATTAATATCGAAAATCTTGACCCTGCCGTGACGGTCGATGTTGTCCGAGATAAGCCTCGTGCATTGCCTGCCGGTGATATTGCAGCTCTCAATGATTCATTTGGATTTGGCGGACATAACGTAGTACTGGTCTTTAACACAGTCTCATGACCGACCGCAAAGATCCACAACTTCGCATTGAGCGATTAGTGGATGAAGGCAGTTTTGAATATCTAGTTCCTCACACAGATTGCGGAATGATTGCAGCAACCGGGCTCATCAAAGGCAACAAGGTGGTTGTTTTCGCATCTGATGCGACATCTAAATCAGGTGCGCTGGGTATCGAAGGTTCATTGGTAATCCTGGCTGCATATCGCGAAGCAATGGCATTTCAGTTGCCGATAATCGGCATCTGGCATTCAGGTGGCGCGCGACTCAGTGATGGCGTTCTCTCACTCGATGCTTTCGGTCAGGTTTTTCAAGCGATGGTCTCTGCCAGCGGTCGAATTCCACAACTCTCATTAGTGCTTGGCCCAACTGCTGGTGGTGGCGCTTACGGCCCAGCACTTACCGATGTTGTTGTACTTGCACCTGAAGGTCGAATCTTTGTAACAGGACCTGATGTCGTGAAATCAGTAACTGGTGAAGATATTGATATTGCGGCCTTGGGTGGACCAGAGGCTCATTCAAAAAATAGTGGTGTTGCGCATGTCATCGCACCTGATGAAGAGACTGCATTTAATGAGATCAAAGATCTCGTCTCACTCTTTGCTGATCAAGGTCACTTTAAAACAGATGTAACAGAGATAGATCTCTCACAGTTAGTGCCACCCATCAGCAAACGAACTTACGATGTTGTGCCGCTCATTGATGCGATTCTTGACTTAGATGGTGAAAAACTCGAATTACTTCCGATGTGGGCTGAGAACATGTCTACCGTGCTTGGTCGTTTAGGTGGCCGCACCGTAGGTGTAATCGCAAATAATCCATCACATATCGGTGGTGTGCTTGATGCTGCAGCTGCAGAGAAAGCAGCACGCTTCGTTCGAACCTGTGATGCATTTGGGATTCCCATGGTTGTTATTGCAGATGTCACTGGGTTTTTGCCAGGGCCAGGACAAGAGTGGGAAGGTGCGGTACGACGTGGAGCAAAGTTGCTCCACGCTTTCGCTGAATCCGTTGTTCCGCGAGTAACACTTATTACTAGGCGCGCATTTGGTGGTGCATATGTTGCGATGAACTCTAAAGCTCTGGGTGCAACGCGAATCTTTGCCTGGCCAGAGGCTGAAGTTTCTGTCATGGGATCAATTGCAGCGGTTCGAGTACTACATCGCAGAATACTTGCCGAGCTTCCCGAAGATCAGCGCGCTGGAATGGAACTCGAACTTGCCGCAGAACACGATCGCATATCAGGAGGTATTGCGCGTGCTGTTGAAATTGGCGCAGTAGATGAAGTCACAACTCCAAAGCAGACTCGCACGGCTCTGGTGCAGGCTCTTGCCTCTGCTCCCCACCGACGTGGAACTCATACCAATATTCCACTGTAAGTTTTGACTGTGACAAAAATACTCATCGCCCCCGATTCCTTTAAGGGCTCTATCTCTGCGCTTGATGCTGCAAAAGAGATAGAAAATGGATGGCGCTCAGTGAGACCTGCTGATGAAGTAGCAATAATTCCATTGGCAGATGGTGGTGAAGGAACTCTCGATGCCATCTCATTTGTTCGCGGTGGTACCTATATACAGAAATCCGTGTTGGCACCTGACGGTCGAAGTGTTGATGCTAAGTGGTTGCTTCTCGATGATGGGACAGCACTAGTCGAATTAGCTAGCGCATCTGGGCTTCCGTTAATGAATGAGCTCGCCCCTCTTACTGCGCATACCTTTGGCTTTGGCGAGCTCTTAAAGGATGCTGCTGTCCACCCTTTAACGAAACGAATCATTGCAACTGTTGGGGGTTCGGCCAGTACTGATGGCGGAGCAGGTGCGTTAAGCGCTCTCGGCTTTGTCTTTTTTGATCACAATAATCAGGTGATAGAACTCGGTGGATCTGCTCTATCTAAAGTGAGAAGAATTGATTCGACCAAAGCAGTAGCTGCGCCAAGCGGAGGCGTTCTAGTGCTTACCGATGTGACTAATCCGCTTTTAGGACCAAAAGGTGCTGCGGCAATCTTTGCTCCTCAGAAAGGTGCAAGCCAAGTTGAGATAGAAGTTCTAGAGAGTGCGCTACGAAATTTTGCAGAGGTTATGGGCGGAGAAAGTGAGGCCTCCGGTACTGGTGCTGCAGGCGGAACTTCTTTTGGATTGGCATCTCTTTGGGGCGCGCAGATTCAATCTGGAGCGTCTTACCTCTTTGATGCTCTTGGAATCAATGAGGAGGTAAAGCGCGCTGATCTCGTTATCACCGGTGAGGGTGCTCTTGATTCACAGAGTTGGGATGGAAAAGTCATCGGCACTTTGGCAAGAATTACCGAATCCGCTGAAAAACATATTTGGGCAATAGTTGGCATCGATAAATCATCTGGCATTCATGGCCCATTGGGAGAAGTTATCTCGCTCACCGAATTAGCTGGAGATAAAACAACTGCAACCAATGACGCTAGTCATTGGTTGCAGGTTGCAGGTAAAAGAGCTGCTGAGTTATTTAACCGCGAAAGTAACTGAGACCGTAGAGGTAACAGTTTTCTCAATACTTGTTGTGTCGTAAGCGCCACCGTCTGCTGTCATTGTTGAGTCGGGGGTTGTTACCTGAAATACACCAGCGCGAACAGATTGCACTGAGCCAACGGATCCACCAACGGCTTTAGTAATTGCCTCGGCGCGAACTTTCGCATCAATCATCGCATCTTCAAGGAGCTTTGGGCGAAGTGAAGGAAGCGTTGAGATGTAGTACTGAGGTCCGTAATTATTAACACTTACGCCTGTCTGCAAGATTGCACCGATTCCTTGAGATAAATCAGAGATTAGCTGAACATTCTTTGAGCGAACAACAACATCGCGTGAAGCGCGGTAGTTGAGAATGCGTCCAGTGCTGTTTCCGTTTGACCATTCTTCATTTGCATATGTTGATACAGAACCTAAAGTGATATCACTTGCTGCAACTCCGCCATCTGTTAGATATTTGCGAAGCGCATCGACATCGGATTCAACTTTTGATACCGCTGACGCAACAGATGGACGAGTTAGCGAAACATTAAGTGTCCACACTGCATTATCTGCAGTTGCTGCAACGCGAGCAGAGCCTGTGACTGTGATGCCGTTAGCGCTGCGGTCTGCAAAGCCTGCACCAACCTGAACCAATCCAAAGCCTAGAGAGATAGCCAGAAGGGCCGCCGAGAGAACGATGGCAATCGCCTTGCGGCGCTCGATCTGGATAATTGGGCTATTTGAGGGGTTAAAGTCGTTGGATGTCATGGATTTAGTCTATTCCTCTTCGCTTTTGAGCTCATAAATAGGTGCGGTGAAAGTGCTGAGAGTTCCTGTGGAATATGCAATCTCGATAAGAGCCTGTAACCTTATGCCTAGTCGGACGCTTAAATCAGTACCCGTTTGTTTAGGTTTAAATCTTTACTCGGTATGGCTGTATGCAAGATGAAGACTGGCGATAGAGATATTTATCGCCCCACATATCGAAGGAATAGAAATAAATGGCAACAGGTACAGTTAAGTGGTTCAACTCTGAAAAGGGATTCGGATTCATTGCAGTTGATGGCGGAGGACAGGACGTTTTCGTTCACTACTCAGCAATCCAGGGCAACGGATACAAGAGCCTTGAAGAGGGTCAGGCAGTTACATTTGAGGTTGTCCAGGGTCCTAAGGGTCCTCAGGCAGACGCAGTTAACCCAGCCTAATTACACTTACGGAAAACCCCGTCGAGAAATCGGCGGGGTTTTTCTTTTTACTTCTTAGGCTCCGGATAAATCTCGCCCATCTTTAACTTACGTGCTTCAACTTCTTTAACCGGTGAGCGATCTTTTCCTTTCTTCCAGGAATCTAAATATCTCCATGGCAGAACTTCGCCGCGACGAATCCACCAAATATCTGGTGGAGTTGGCCATGAGATTCCAAAATGAAGATGAGGTGCGGTACCGCGCGCACTACCTGTGCTTCCTACACTGCCAAGAACTTGTCCGACTGTGACTGCCACACCCGGTTGAATATTCTTCGGTATCCATTTCAGGTGCGAACCGTAATAACGCACTCCATCGGTGCCAATAATTGAAACTGATAATCCCCCGCGATCAATGCCATTGTTGGGTGGCTTTCTCCAGCGATCTTCGCGATTGACTTCGTCAACAACTCCGCTGATGGGGGCAACGAACTTACAGCCAGCTTTTGCCAAGATATCGGTAGCTGCATAGTCATGATGGGCCCGAGCGTAATTCACTTCACAGTCAGCAACTGGAAATGTGTACTTGGGCAAGGCGCTAGCGGATGACAGCGGAGCTATGAGCGCAAATGTAAGGAGGGAAGAGAGGAAGATTATATTTTTCTTACGCATGGCCGAAGGCTATCGTGTGAGAAGATAAAGCGTGGAGAAATTCGGTTACATGGCGATGATCGTGTTTACCTTCGTCGGTTCTTTCTGGCTTGAAGTCATCTTTAAAGTTGGTGTTGTTCGACGCTGGAAACGAGCCCTCAAATCAATCCTGCCGGTCTCTGCTTTATTTATTGTGTGGGATGCCTACGCAATTTCACAAGGACACTGGTTCTTTGATCGCGATCAGATTCTAGGAATCTTCGGGCCTTTTGGTATTCCGCTGGAAGAGTACCTCTTCTTTCTCGTAGTCCCACTCGCTGCTTTGCTCACAATTGAGGCTGTCACAACAGTTAAACCCCATTGGAAGAAGCGATGACATATACACAGCTGGCGATTTCTGGAGTCATCTTCGCGCTCTTAACTGATTACTTTTTCCTACGAACTCGTTTAATTACCACGAAACGATTCTGGACATCCTATGCAATCATTATTAATTTCCAGTTGCTCACAAATTGGTGGCTAACATCTCGCAATATTGTGATGTATTCACCTGATGCGATTATCGGAGTCCGTATTGCCTCTGCCCCAGCCGAAGATCTTCTCTTTGGCTTTGCACTTCTTCTTCTCGTGCTTGTGCTGTGGGAAAAAAATCGAGATTAAACTGCTCTGATTGTGAAGAGTAAGCCGTTCTCTGGCTTAAGCACCGGTAGCTGTAGACCAATTGCAGCAAGTTCATCACCACGTAAGGTGACCTTTGGCCACCAACCGGGATGAGCTTTTTGCAGGAACTCTGGTGCGCTGAGATCAACTTCAACTTCGATTGCGTACGAAGTCTTTGCATCAAGGCCATCAAAGGTTGCAACTAGTGGGCCGAAGTTATCTAGTGAATCTAGCTGCATGTAAGAAAACACAGCAGACTTCTTATCCTTTGCAACCGTTCCATACATCTGGGCTCCGCCGACAATGACGTCGCTTCGCACAACATCTCCAGAATGCAACAGGTCGCGATGTTTCTTGTAGAAAGCAACATACTTCTTGAGAACTTCGAGTTCACGCGCATCGGCTTCAGTGATATTCCATTCGATTCCAGCATGTCCAAAGAGGGCATTTATCGCTCGGAAAGAAATCTCATGGGTGCGGTGCATTTGGTGACCCACTGTTGGCCCCACATGTGTTCCCAGGAACTCTGGTGGAATAACCAAGGCGGTCCAACGCTGAATTTGCTGGCGCTCGAGCGGATCATTTTGGTCTGAAGTCCAGAAGCGATCTGCATGCTCAATCATTCCGAGATCTACGCGACCTCCACCCGATGCACAAGATTCGATTTCAAGACCAGGGTGGCGGCGCTTGAGTTCATCAAAGAGACGATAGATAGCTTGAGTTTGCTTATTAACAACCGGGCGACCGTCACTAATCGGATCTGTTATGTGGCGGTTGTGATCCCATTTAATGTAACCAATATTATGTGCAGATAGGACCGCATCAACTTGATTGAGCACGTGGTTATATGCGCCCTCTTTTGTAAGGTCTAGAACTTGTTGCCATCGACCTTCAACAGGAATACGTCCGGGCTCTTGCAAGATCCAATCAGGGTGCGCGCGATAAAGATCTGAATCGCGATTAACCATCTCGCCCTCAAACCAGAGTCCGAATTCGATTCCTTTATCGTTGATGTATTTGATAATCGGATTAAGTCCCTCTGGCCAAACTTCAGGTGAGACAGTCCAATCACCCAAGCCGCGGCGGTCATTACGACGAGATCCAAACCAACCATCATCAAGTACTACGCGCTCTACGCCAATCTCCGCAGCCTTATCAACAATCTTCTTTATTCCATCAAAGCTATGGTTAAAGTAAACGGCTTCCCACATGTTAAGAGTTAATGGGCGTGGACGTGACTTGGTTATGTGATTACTACGTCCACGAATCCAGTCGTAATGATTATGTGTGATTCCATCTAGCCCGTTGGCGCTAAATGATGCAACGGCGCGCGGAGCTTGGTAGCTCTCCCCCGCCTTAAGAATTACTTCACCTGGCAAAAGGTATTCACCTGCACCGATCGCTTTATGTCCATCAATTAATCTTTCAAGGTGATGAATATTGTTTCCTGACCATGCCATCGCAAGTGACCATGCAGGACCATTGCGGAAATTAGTTGTGTGGTTGAGAGCAATCTGGGTGATTGTGTAATCATGGCCAGAACGTCCTTCGAAGCCTTCGCGTGAAGTAAGGCCATAACCGATATCGCGACGTTGCGGCTGGCGCTCTTTTGTCCAATGACCATAGAAATCAAGGCTTTGATCAGCTGCTTCAGCAAGTGGAAGCCAGTAGAGAAAGTGCTCTAAGAAATAATCGCTAGAACCTTTATTGCTAACTGATGCATCAATCAACAAAACATCAGAAGTAGTGAGCGTGTAAGTCATTGAAATCTCTAGCTCTGCAATCACATCTACAAAGAGAGCGGTAAGAGTCTGATCTTTTTGAGTAGCACTCTTTACAACAAATCTATTTGTCGCAGCGGTACCAGATCGGTGACCGCGCAAGGCAGGATGGCCAATAAATCCGCGTGAATGTTCGCGTAGAACAAGATTGCGAGGAGAAACATCGAGCCCACCATGAAAATGTGGCTTCTGCGTGGCAAGTGATAGGGCCTTTTCGCCCCCA
>JBIKSV010000011.1:0-27715 GCA_044348425.1 Candidatus Planktophila sp.
TCTCATTTGAAGAACTCGAACCGCGTTCTTTCTCCTTTAACTCACCCTTTGGAGCTTGCCCTGAATGCTCCGGTATCGGAACAAAGCTCGAAGTTGATGAAGAGCTCATTATTCCTGATGATTCAATTTCGATTAATGATGGTGCAATTGCTCCATGGGCAGGCGGTCAGTCATCTGAGTATTTCTTACGTCTCCTGGAGGCGCTTGCAGGTGAGATGAAATTTTCTCTCAACACCCCTTGGAAAAAACTTTCTGTCAAAGCTAAAGAAGCGGTAATCAACGGTTTCGATTATGAAGTTCATGTTAAGTACAAGAACCGATACGGAAGAGTGCGCAATTACTCAACCGGTTTCGAAGGAGTTATTCCATTTATTCATCGCCGTCATTCTGAGACCGATAGTGACTATAGCCGCGAGAAATACGAAGCATATATGCGTGAAACCCCTTGCAATGTCTGCAAAGGTGCACGCCTAAAGCCAGAGGTCTTAGCTGTAACCATCGGTGATAAATCCATTGCTGAAGTGTGTCTCTTATCAATCGATGATTGCGCGACTTTTCTCAAGGGCATCGAACTCACGGCACGAGAGGCACAAATTGCTGAACGTGTCATGAAGGAAGTTCATGCCCGACTTGGGTTCTTACTTGATGTTGGTCTTGATTACCTCTCGCTAGATCGCCCAGCTGCAACTCTTTCAGGTGGCGAAGCACAACGTATTCGCTTGGCCACGCAGATTGGTTCGGGCTTGGTGGGAGTTCTCTATGTTCTCGATGAACCCAGCATCGGTCTTCACCAGAGAGATAACCGTCGTCTCATAGATACCCTGACACGACTTCGCAATCTCGGCAACACCTTGATTGTTGTGGAGCATGATGAAGAGACAATTCGTACCGCTGATTGGGTTGTCGACATAGGACCTGGTGCGGGAGAGCATGGTGGCAAAGTTGTTGTCTCTGGTTCGTACGAGGATCTGATTGCATCTGAGGAATCAATAACAGGCGCATACCTATCTGGGCGCAAATCAATTGAGATTCCAGAGAAGAGACGGCCTGTCGACCCGAAGCGCAAACTTGTTATAAAAGGTGCGAAAGAAAATAACCTTAAAGATATTGAGGTTGAGATTCCACTTGGTTTATTTGTTTCAGTTACAGGAGTTTCTGGCTCTGGAAAGTCGACCCTCGTCAACGATATTCTCTATACGACCCTTGCAAACAAACTCAATGGAGCACGTTTGGTTCCGGGGCGTCACCGGACAGTCACTGGTATCGATCAACTAGACAAGGTTGTACACGTCGATCAATCTCCAATCGGTCGAACTCCGCGTTCTAATCCCGCCACATATACCGGTGTATTCGACAAAGTTCGCGCTCTCTTCGCAGAGACATCGGAGGCGAAGGTTCGTGGTTACTTGCAAGGTCGTTTTTCATTCAACGTAAAGGGTGGACGCTGCGAAAATTGCTCAGGCGATGGAACCATCACAATTGAGATGAACTTCCTTCCGGATGTATATGTACCTTGTGAGGTTTGCCATGGGGCACGTTACAATCGAGAGACTCTAGAAGTGCACTACAAAGGCAAGACAATTGCACAGGTTCTTGATATGCCAATTGAGCAGGCGCACACCTTCTTTGAATCTGTGCCAACGATTGCACGCTATTTAAAAACACTCTGTGATGTTGGTCTGGGTTATGTTCGACTAGGTCAATCTGCTCCGACCTTATCTGGTGGTGAGGCACAACGCGTCAAACTTGCGACAGAGCTGCAACGTAGATCAACGGGGCGCACAATTTATGTTCTTGATGAACCAACAACTGGGTTGCATTTTGAGGATGTCAACAAGCTATTAGGTGTTCTTAAGCGCTTGGTTGAGAGCGGAAATACCGTGATTGTGATTGAGCATAATCTCGATGTAATTAAGTCATCGGACTGGGTTATCGACATGGGACCTGAGGGAGGTTTCCGCGGAGGTCTTGTCGTGGCAGAAGGAACTCCTGAAGAGGTTGCAAAAGTGAGCGCAAGTTACACAGGTCAATTCTTGGCAGAGATTCTTGAGAGCAATCGAAAAAGCAATAAGCCACTCACTCCAGTTAAGAAGAAGACGGCTGCTAAGAAGAAATAGCGATGGCAGATCCAAACTCCTATAGACCTAAAGATATCCCGGAAGAACCTGGGGTATACCGCTTCTATAACAAGAGCGATAAGGTGATTTACGTCGGTAAGGCAAAGAATCTCAAGAACAGATTGAGTTCTTATTTCCAAGCTAATCTGGCTCAAAAGACTTATCGAATGGTTCATGAAGCGGTTCGGGTTGACTGGACAATCGTTAATACCGAGCTCGAAGCTTTGGCGCTCGAGTTCTCTTGGATTAAGCAATATCACCCTACTTACAATGTGCAATTTAAAGATGATAAGTCTTATCCATATCTAGCAATCTCGATGGATGATGAGTATCCACGTATATTTATCACTCGAAAAGAGAAACGGTCAGGGCTTAAGTATTTCGGTCCCTACACAAATGCTTGGGCGCTACGAAACACATATGAAGTCTTATTAAAGGTCTTTCCGGTTCGCTCTTGTTCTGCTGGAAACTTCCAGCGAGCGGTGCGCACAAAGCGACAATGCCTCTTAGGTGATATTGGAAAATGTGCAGCACCATGCGTCGGATGGGTGAGTAAAGAAGAGCATCGCGCTATCGCACTTAAGCTCGATGCCTTTATGGAAGCCGGCATGGAAGACATTCTCCCAACCCTTCGCAATGAGATGTCAGCTGCATCAGAGCGAGAAGAGTTCGAGCGGGCAGCACGCATTCGTGATCAAATCGAATCCTTTGAAAAGGCACAACGCTCGACACAGGGCAATCTCTCCGATGAAATTGACGGAGATTTCATCGCTATTCATGAAGAGGGATTGCACGCTGCAGGTTCAATATTTATTGTCCGCCGTGGCTCGATTAAAGGTTCACGTTCCTGGATTGTTGACCAGGCAAGAACCTTAGAAGGTGATGATCAGTGGTCGTCGCTACTCTTCTCAATTTACGGTGATGGCACTCTTGAGATCCCATCGGCTATTCACATAAATCAAGAGCCAGCAGATCGCGAAGCACTTGCAGAGTGGTTGAGCTCTTTAGCTGGATTCAAAGTGAATCTGAAAGTTCCGCAGCGTGGGGATAAAGTCGAACTACTCACCACCGTTGAGCGCAACGCACACTACGCACTCGTGCAGTTTATGAGTAAGAGAGCCACTGATGCTGCTGTGTCGGGCAAAGCACTTATTGAGTTAGAAGAACAGCTCGAGCTACCACGAACACCTTTGCGAATTGAATGTTATGACATCTCTAATATCTCAGGAACCTCTGTTGTTGCATCGATGGTGGTTTTTGAGGATGGACTCGCCAAGAAGTCTGAGTACAGGCGCTTCGCAATTGATGCAGAGACCGCGACGGATGATACGCGGGCCATGCATCAGGTAATCACCCGAAGAATGAAGCGCCTCATTGCTGATAAGCAGGTAAACCATAGCGAGTTAGTTGAAACAGGCGGAAGGATTTCGAAATTTTCTTATCCGCCACAGCTGATTGTTGTCGATGGTGGCGCACCTCAGGTTGCAGCGGCACAGCGTGCTCTGGATGAACTCGGAATTACAGATATCGCACTTGTCGGTTTAGCTAAGCGCTTGGAAGAAGTTTGGATTCCGCATAGTTCAGACCCTCTTATCCTGCCGCGTTCGAGTGAAGGTATGTACCTACTCCAACGAATTCGCGATGAGGCCCATAGATTTGCAATCACCTTTCATAGGTCTAAGCGCTCAAAAGTTATGTTGGAATCTCTGCTCGATGAGATTCCACAATTGGGGGAGAGTCGACGAAAAGCGCTTCTTGATCGTTTTGGCAGCGTGAGTGCGATTCGCAAAGCGTCACTAGAAGAATTGACATCGACTCCAGGTATTGGGGCGACAATCGCATCCATCATTTTCGACCATCTCGCCGCCCTTACGGGAGCCTCTCTCACTGGTATTTCCGTTGATATGGAGACCGGAGAGATTTCACATACCTAACCTTTAGTCCAAGCTTTAGGGCAGAATAGGGCTATGAGTAAACAGGAATTCCTTATTCTGACAGGCATGTCTGGGGCAGGTCGCTCAACTGTTGCACATGCTCTTGAGGATTTAGGTTGGCATGTAGTTGATAATTTGCCTCCATCACTGCTTCCCGAACTCGCGGTCGAGATGTCAAAGAGTGAAGCTTCAGTTGCTGTAGTCGTTGACGTGCGCGGTGGTAAATTCTTCGATGCCTTGAGCTCTGCTCTAGATAATCTCAAGGGCGCAGCTATCGACTATCGACTCCTATTCCTAGATGCCACCGATCAAGCGCTAGTGCAGCGCTTTGAATCAACTCGTCGCCCACATCCTCTTCAAGCCGGAGAGCGAATTGTCGATGGTATTTCTAGAGAGCGGGCCAAACTAGAAGAACTCCGCGCCCAGGCAGACGTAGTTATCGACACCTCTAATCTCAACGTACATCAGTTAGAAAAAAGAACGGGAGAGATTTTTGCAGCTGGCATGGCGCAAGCGCTTCGAATCAACGTACTCTCCTTTGGTTACAAGTACGGAATCCCGGTAGATGCGGACATAGTTCTTGATTGCCGATTTATTCCTAATCCTCATTGGATACCAGAGCTCCGCCCGCTATCCGGCCTCGATGATAAAGTTTTCAATCACGTCCTCACCAGTGATGGCGTTTCAGATTTCGTATCTTCTTATGTCGCTGTTATCGAGAAAATGATTCCTGGTTATCTTCGTGAAGGTAAAAAGTATGTGACGATTGCGATTGGTTGTACTGGTGGCAAACATAGATCCGTATCCATTGCGCGTGAGATTTCAGCACAACTTAACTCTGCTCAAGGAGAGTATGAAATTTCTGCGCATGCGACACACCGCGATGTAGGAAGAGAATGAGTTCAGGTTTAAAGGTGGCCGCCTTGGGTGGTGGCCATGGTTTAGCAGCAACACTTAAAGCGCTTCGCTCAATCACTAATGAGATAACTGCAATCGTTACCGTGGCCGACAACGGTGGCTCTAGCGGGAGATTACGCGAAGAGTTTCCGATTGTTCCACCTGGTGATTTAAGGATGGCTCTTGCCGCTCTATGCGCCGATGATGAGTGGGGCCGCAATTGGGCACAAATCATGCAGTACAGATTTACCAGCGATGGGCCTTTGGATGGACACGCAGTTGGCAACTTACTTCTAGCAGCGCTTTGGGATCGCGATCAAGATGTGGTCGCTGGTTTAGATCAGGTGGGCGCACTCCTTAAAGTTGTGGGTCGAGTGCTGCCAATGACTGCTGAACCACTTTCAATTGATGCTACTTTCAGGCATCACGACAAAGTTATTGAAGCGCAAGGACAGGTTGCGGTAGCGACTACTAAAGGTCGCTTGCAATCGCTTCGTTTATCTCCAGAGAATCCTGCAGTAAGAGAAGAAGTATTGAACGCGATAGAAGAGGCTGATTGGATAACAATGGGACCAGGTTCATGGTTTTCTAGTGTGTTGCCCCATCTCTTGGTGCCATCTTTACGTGATGCCATTACTCAATCCAAAGCTAAAAAGATTCTCCTATTAAATCTAGATACAGATAAAGCTGATGCAGGTGGGGGAGAGTTCGCCGGCTACTCACCTCGCGAACATTGTGAAATCCTTTTTCAATACGCACCAGAGCTGCACTTCGATCTTGTCATGGCAGATACAAATCAAGGGGGCGCTAACCTGAATAAGCAGGGGAGTATGACCGAGCTCCGTGAACTCCTTGCCACCCGAGAAAGCGCCTTCTACGAGGGGGATTTACGTGACCCGCTCGCGCACTTACACCATAGCGAGCTGAAATTAGCTTCGGCTTTCGCTCACATAGCTCGTGAAATACTGGTTTGATACCCCTATGGCAATGACAGCGGCGGTAAAGGATGAGCTCAGCAGACTCACCATTACTAAACCATGTTGTCGCAAAGCTGAAGTCTCTTCTCTCTTGCGATTTGCAGGAGGCTTGCATATTGCATCGGGCAAGGTGGTTATCGAGGTAGAGCTTGATACTTCACAATCAGCCCGCCGACTCAAGAAAGATATCGCTGATATCTATGGGCACGATAGCGATCTAGCTGTTTTGACATCGAGTGGTCTACGAAAAGGCTCACGATATGTTGTTCGCGTCATTGAAGCGGGCGAAGCTTTGGCGAGACAGACCGGACTCATTGATTCCCATGGACGCCCTATTCGTGGTCTTCCGCCTCAGGTGGTTGCGGCAAATGTCTGCGATGCAGAAGCTGCTTGGCGTGGTGCATTTATGGCACATGGTTCTTTAACTGAACCTGGGAGATCTTCTTCGCTAGAAATTACCTGTCCTGGACCAGAGGCTGCTTTAGCACTTGTCGGTGCAGCGCGTCGATTGAATATCGCCGCGAAGGCTCGTGAAGTTCGCGGAATTGATCGTGTAGTTATCCGAGATGGTGATGCAATCGGAAATCTTTTGACTCGACTAGGCGCGCATGAGAGCGTTTTGGCTTGGGAAGAACGTCGCATGCGTCGTGAAGTTCGCGCCACAGCTAATCGCCTTGCAAACTTTGATGATGCCAACCTTCGTCGTTCTGCGCGAGCTGCGGTCGCAGCGGCTGCCCGAGTTCAACGCGCAATGGAGATCCTTGGTCCAACAGTTCCTGATCATCTCAAAGAGGCGGGCGAACTTCGTATTGCACATGGTCAAGCAAGCCTTGAAGAGCTTGGCTCACTCGCATCTCCTCCGATGACTAAGGATGCAATTGCTGGCCGTATTCGCCGTTTACTTGCAATGGCCGATAAGCGCGCTGGTGAGCTTGGCATTCCAGATACTGAGGCTGGGCTATCGCCTGATTTGCTCGGGGAGTAAGGCGCGGGCTGGTATTCTCAGCCACGTTCCCCAATGTTGTGGCGCAAGTAAAGCTACCCTGCTGGGCTATTTATTTCTTTTCTCTAATCCCTGCAGTGCCCAAATCAATGAATTTTGAGATAGATGAGGTTTGAAAATGATTAATGTTGGAATCAATGGTTTTGGACGTATTGGCCGTAACTTCTTCCGCGCCGCACTCACCAACCCAAATATCAATATCGTTGCGATTAACGATTTAACTGACAATGCAACTCTTGTTCACCTTCTTAAGTATGACTCAATCCTTGGTCGTCTCGGCCTAGAGGTATCACACACTGATGATTCAATTACAGTTGGTGGCAAGACATTTAAGGTCTTTGCAGATCGCGATCCAGCTAATTTGCCATGGGCTAGCGTTGGGGCAGATATTGTTATTGAGTCAACAGGCCACTTCACAAAAGCAGCCGATGCCAAGAAGCACATCACCGCAGGAGCTAAAAAGGTAATTATCTCTGCTCCTGCAACAGATGAAGATATTACGGTCGTAATGGGCGTCAATCACGAGAAGTATGATCCTGCTAATCACCACGTCATCTCAAACGCTTCTTGCACAACCAACTGTCTTGCGCCGATGGCTAAGGTTCTCGATGAAGAGTTTGGAATCGTTCGCGGCCTGATGACAACAATTCACGCATATACAAACGATCAGGTCATTCTCGATTTCCCTCACAAAGATTTACGTCGTGCACGTGCGGCAGCTACAAACATCATCCCAAGCTCAACAGGTGCGGCAAAGGCGATCTCTCTCGTACTTCCACAGCTCAAGGGCAAGCTTGATGGATTTGCAATGCGCGTTCCGGTTCCAACAGGATCTGCAACAGATCTCACTGTAGAACTAGCTAAAGAAGCAACAGCTGAGCAGATTAATGCAGCGATGAAGAAAGCTGCTGATGGACCTCTCAAGGGATACCTTTCATATACAGAGGACCCAATCGTCTCTTCAGATATCGTGACTGATCCGTCTTCATGTATCTTCGACGCTCAGCTCACCAAGGCAATCGGTACAACAGTTAAGGTTGTTGGCTGGTATGACAACGAGTGGGGATATTCAAACCGTCTCGTAGACCTTGTTGGCTACGTCGGAAAGAGCCTTTAATTTAATGAGCTCATTTGGCGACCTAGATGTGCACGGTAAGCGAGTTTTTCTCCGTTGTGATCTCAATGTTCCACTTAAGGGTGGGGTAATTACAGACGATGGAAGAATCCGCGCATCATTGCCTACTATCAGCGCTCTCCTTGAAAAAGGAGCTTCACTGGTTATCGCGGCACATCTAGGGCGTCCAAAGGGTGAAGCAAAGCCTGAGTTATCTCTGGCTCCAATTGCACTTCGCCTCTCTGAACTTCTAGGTAGAGAAGTGAAATTTACTGGCGGAATAACTGGTCCAGAAATCACTGCAGAAGCATCCAAGCTCAAGGCAGGGGAGGTTCTTCTTCTCGAGAATATTCGCTTTAGCTCAGCCGAAACTTCAAAAGATGAGTCAGAGCGCAGTGCCTTTGCAGGAGAGCTTTCCAAACTTGCTGATGTGTATATCGGTGATGGTTTTGGCGCAGTTCATCGCAAGCACGCCTCTGTCTACGATCTTCCTAAATTACTTCCTCATGCACCTGGAATTCTGGTAGCAGCAGAGGTAGAGGTACTTCAAAAGTTAACGAACAATCCAGCTCGTCCTTTTGGTGTCGTCCTCGGTGGCTCTAAAGTCTCCGATAAGTTGGGTGTTATCTCCAACCTTCTTGGCAAGGTCGACATAATGGCAATCGGTGGTGGAATGGTTTTCACTTTCTTGGCTGCACAGGGAAAAGAGATCGGCTCTTCTTTAGTTGAAACCGAAATGCTAGATACTGTGCGCGGCTTGATTTCAGAGGCGCAAGAGAAGGGCGTCCGTCTTATTCTTCCGACAGATATCGTCGTTGCTCCTTCTTTCTCTGCTGATGCAACCCCAACAATCGTTTCCGCTGATGCTATCCCGGCAGATCAAATGGGCCTTGATATCGGTCCAGATTCGGCTCAAGCATTTGCTGAAGCTATTCGTGGTTGCAAGACAGTCTTCTGGAACGGTCCAATGGGAGTCTTTGAATTTCCAGCATTCGCAGCTGGAACAAAGGTAGTAGCGCAGGCACTTACCGAAGTTTCTGGAATATCAGTTGTTGGCGGTGGAGATTCTGCGGCAGCTGTTCGGGCACTTGGATTTACTGACGATCAATTCGGGTATATCTCAACAGGTGGTGGAGCATCACTGGAGTATCTCGAAGGAAAAGAACTTCCAGGCTTGAAGGCTTTAGATCTTTAGAGGGCAAATTGTAATTTTTCATAATTAAGGAATAAGACTCGTAATCAAAGGAAGACTAGGGAGTAAAAGATGCGCAAGCCACTTATGGCAGGTAACTGGAAGATGAACCTCAATCACCTCGAGGCGATTGCAGTGGCTCAGAAGTTGGTTTACTCACTTGATGATAAAGATTATGACGCTGTCGATCTAGCAATTATTCCTCCCTTCACTGATATCAGATCTATTCAGACCATGGTCGATGGGGATCGCCTTCGTCTGCAATATGGAGCACAAGACCTCTCCCCGGAATCAGCTGGCGCCTTTACTGGAGATATCTCCGGTTCTATGTTGGCAAAGCTTGGTTGCACCTTTGTAGTCATCGGTCACTCAGAGCGACGTGCCATTCATCACGAAGACGACGCGCTTATCAATCGAAAGATTAAGGCCGCTCTCGCAAATGAATTGACTCCAATATTTTGTGTAGGAGAAGAACTATCAATCCGTGAATCTGGAGCACATGTCTCACATGTGATTCGCCAAGTTCGTGCTGGATTAGAGGGATTCACTAAGCCTGAACTCAAGAAGATTGTTATCGCCTACGAACCTGTCTGGGCTATTGGTACTGGCAAGACCGCGACTCCGGAAGATGCGCAAGAAGTGTGTGCGGCAATCCGCGAAGAAGTTGAACAAATTGGCTCATCTGAGATCGCGGCGAATATGCGTATTCTCTACGGAGGTTCAGTAAAGTCTTCAAATATCTCTGAAATCATGAAGCAGAGCGATGTTGATGGAGCACTTATCGGGGGAGCTAGCCTGGATCCCGAGGAGCTTGCCAAAATTGTTAAGTTCCACGCTCAGCCAGAGTAAGTGGTGCCTGCGAAGATTCGCTATCCTTACCCCCTAGTCGTTCGAGGAGTTTTTCAGTGAAAATTGGACTTTCAATCTTTTTGGTCATCACCAGTATCTTGATGATCCTGCTCGTCTTGCTTCACAAGGGCAAAGGCTCAGGCCTCTCCGATATGTTCGGTGGGGGAATCTCCTCTAATTACGGTGGCTCCTCAGTAGTCGAGAAGAATCTCGATCGAATCACAATCGTTGTTGGTGGCCTCTGGTTCTCAGGCGTCATTGGTCTATCACTTGTATTGAAGGGCTAGATAAATGGCAAGTGCAATTCGTGGCAGTCGCGTTGGTGCAGGTCCTATGGGAGAGGCCGAACGCGGCGATCAAATCGAGCGCTCGGTTGTTCTCTACTGGTGCGGCAAAGGACACGAAACTCCTGTCTCATTTGCAGTTGAAGAATCTGTAGTTATTCCAGATCAATGGGATTGCCCTAAGTGCGGATTACCTGCCGGGCGCGACCGCAACAACACACCAAATGCGGTTGTCAATGTTCCTTACAAGACCCACCTTGCATATGTAAAAGAGCGTCGCACAGATGCTGAAGGAAAAAAGATTTTGGAAGATGCACTTCGCAAGCTACGTGGAGAAGATGACGAATAATTAAAGATTCTTGGCTGCATCCAGAATTTGGTCAATACCCGCATCGCGATCTTCACAATGAAGTCGCATAAGCGGGTATTTTCTTTTCAATAGGGCACGTCCATCGCCTAGTGCCTGTGCGGTAATTAAAGTGGCGAAAGTAAATTCTTGGCCAGGAATTCGGTAGTCATTGTCAAAGCCACCCGTGATTTGCAGAAACGATCCATTGGGTTGGCCTGCTTTATGAAATTGACCAGTTGAGTGCAGAAACCTTGGTCCCCATCCAAATGTAACCGGTCTTCCTGATTTGCGTCCAAGAATTTCGCGAAGTTCTGCCAAACGACTATCTGACTCTCGATCTAGATAGGCCATAATCGCTATGTACCCATCTGATTGAGTTGATACCAGCACATGACGTAGCGCTTCTTCTAGCGAAAAGTTACCGCCAAAAATCTCTATTGCGCCATCTGCCGCATCGGCAACTGCATGAGGAGCAACAGTTTGAGAACCAATCTTCCACTCCCTTAAGAGAGCGAGGGTCTGCTCTTTCGCTTCAGTGACATTTGGCTGATTGAATGGATCGATCTCGAGCGCGACCCCAATCAAGGCAGTAACCCATTCCCAGAAAATAAAGTGTGCACCAAGTGATGAGGTGACAGATAGATCGACTCTGTCACCATCGGTTGATGGGGCGAAAGAGAGAAGAAACGCATCTGCATGTGAGGCTGCCTCAACGCTCTCGCAGACTATCGGCAATCGACCACGGCCATCTTTGCCAGTTGATTCTGCAACCAGTTGTTCAAACCAATCAGATAAACCGGGAAAACCTGAACCCTCATCTGTGAGGGCAACATACTGCCGCGCTACTTCGCTCAGTAAGAAGGCCACATCAATAATCACTTGATCATCCTTAAGAAAATCAGCCTTTGCCTCACGAGCATCAGTGAGCAAGCTCCAAATATCGATACCTGCAATCGCTGCCGGGACCAGTCCGAATGCGCTGAGTGCGCTGAAACGACCGCCAACGTTCGGATCAGCATTGACGACTGCAAATCCTTGTGAGCGAACTTGAATATCGAGAGGTGAACCTGGATCAGTAATAAAGAGCATATGACTTTGTGGAGATAGGCCAGCAGTAACTAGCGCATCTTCGAAGAAGGCACGTTGAGAGGATGTTTCTATTGTCGAACCTGATTTGGAGCTTACGATGATGAGCGCCTCATTGAGGTTGGGCGATAGGCCTCGCTGAAGATATTGCGGATCGGTTGAATCAACAATGTAGATATCTTTTGCGAAAGTTTTGGCAAGAACTTCAGGAGCAAGCGATGAACCGCCCATTCCACAGAGAATAATTCGTGTCTTACCTTGAAAGCGATTTATCACCTCATCGATCGCTTGCCGAAGTTGAAGCGAAGATTCGGGAAGATCGATCCAATTAAGTCGGATTGCGGCTTCAGTAGAAGCTGCTTCTCCCCAAGTGTAAATATCCTTCTTTGCTATCTTTCGATGCGCATCTTGTAAAGATTTATATCGAGGGCTATCTCGGTCAATCGAGCCTAGCGCCTTGCCACTGAGCGAAAAACTCACTTAAGGGCGCCCTCAATATCTGCAACAATTTTCTCAACCGAGAAACCAAACTCGTTGAAGAGTTTTGCTGCCCCGGCAGATGCACCAAAGTGCTCAATCGAGATGATTAAACCGTTCTCACCGACGTACTCGCGCCATCCTTGGGCGACTCCTGCCTCGATACTTACGCGCAACTTAGCTGATGAAGGGAGCACCTTCTCGCGGTATGCCGCACCTTCTTCGTTAAACCACTCAAGACAAGGAGCGCTGACGACTCGAGTCGAGACGTTCTTTCCTTCAAGAACTTTCTGTACTTCAAGTGCTAATCCAACCTCTGATCCAGTTGCAATGATCACAATATCAGGGGAGGAGCTAGCCTCCTTCAAAACATATGCACCCTTATCGAGCCCTGCCGCATCGCCGTGTGTGGCGCGATCAACGGTAGGCAAGTTTTGACGTGAGAGAAATAGCCCCACTGGTTTTTCGCGCAAGAGAATTGATTTCCATGCCTGAGTCACTTCATTGGCATCGGCAGGTCGAATTACTGCAAAGTTAGGCATCGCACGAAGTGACGCCAAATGTTCGATTGGTTGGTGAGTTGGACCGTCCTCACCGAGACCGATTGAATCGTGAGTCCAGATAAATGTTGTTGGGATATTCATGAGGGCTGCTAGGCGGGCTGTTGGTCTCATGTAATCGCTAAAGACGGCGAAGGTTCCACCAAAAGTTCGTGTCAGTCCGTGGAGAGTGATTCCATTGAGAATTGATCCCATGGCATGTTCGCGGATTCCAAAGTGAATGATTCGTCCGTAAGGGTTGGCATCTTTCATTGCACTCGTGCTTGGCAAGAACGAACCGCCGCCTTCAATGGTTGTGTTATTCGAGTCTGCTAAATCAGCTGAACCTCCCCAGAATTCTGGGAGTACCTTTGCGATTGCATTTATTACATGCCCAGATGCTGCGCGTGTAGCAAGATCTTTTCCTGGTTCAAAAATTGGGAGATTCTTATGCCAGTCTTGTGGAAGATCACGGGCAGTCAAACGAGCGAGTAGCACTGAGCGTTCTGGGTTTGCCTTCTTCCATGCTTCAAAGCGAACGTTCCATTCGGCATGAAGATTTGCACCACGTTGCTTCACCGCACGAACGTGGGCAAAGACATCATCAGGCATTGCAAATTTCTCTTCAGGATCTAATCCCAGCGCAACTTTTGTGGCAGCAATTTCTTCTTCGCCGAGAGCAGAGCCATGAGACTTTGCTGTTCCGCGCAGTTTTGGTGCCGGCCATGCGATGACAGAATGCATGCGGATAAGCGAAGGACGAGACTTTTCTGCTTTCGCCGCAAGCATTGCAGCATCAAGTGCGGCTAAATCGATATCGCCATCAGCAAGAGTTGAAACTTCTTGAACATGCCAGCCATAGGCACGGTAACGCGCAGCTACATCTTCAGTGAATGAGACATATGTATCTCCTTCAATTGAGATGCGGTTATCGTCATAGATAACATTGAGATTTCCGAGTTCCTGCGTTCCGGCAAGCGATGAAGCTTCAGCGCTTACTCCTTCTTGCAAATCTCCATCAGAACAGAGCACCCAAATATCGTGATCAAAAATTGATTCACCAGGGGCTGTCTCTGGATCTAAAAGACCTCGCTCATATCGTGCAGCCATCGCAAATCCCACAGCAGTTGCTACACCAGCTCCAAGAGGTCCTGTAGTTGTTTCTACTCCTGCAGTATGGCCAAATTCAGGATGGCCTGGAGTTAATGAACCCCAAGTTCGAAAAGATTGCATATCTTGCATTTCAAGGCCGTAACCACTGAAGAAGAGCTGTGTGTACAAAGTAAGTGAAGAGTGGCCACAAGAGAGGATGAAACGATCGCGGCCTAGCCATTTCGGATCAGATGGATCATGACGAAGATGACGTTGGAAGAGATTGTAGGCAACTGGTGCCAATGACATCGCAGTTCCCGGATGTCCATTGCCAACCTTCTGAACGGCATCCATAGCAAGTGCACGCGCATATGTAACTGCGCGATCATCGAGTTCACTCCAGCCGTTGATCTTTACCATTATTCAGTCTCCCTCTTAAGCTCACTCTTAAAGATGTAGTACTGGGTTAGTCGAACTCGCCAAGCAGCAATCCATACCAAAACGGAACCAAGAAGATGCGCAATAACCAGAAGCTCCGGTACTCCATTGAGATACTGGATGTATCCAATCAAGCCTTGCGCCATTGAGACAGCTAGGAAAATAACTAACCATCGCTGACTTTGCTCTCGGGCTCCGGGGAATCTCTTATATATGCCGTAGATTGTAAAGACAATAAGGGCGATAACCAAGAAGCCATGAATAGTTGTGATGGTCGAAATTTTTACCTGCAATCTCGGTGCATCACTATCTCCTGCATGAGGACCTGCGCCGGTAACCAATGTTCCAACTGCAATCGTGATGAAAGTCAGAAGTGTATGAGCTTGAAGTAACGGTGACTTGGCTGGAGCTTGAATTCGATCTGCGTGAGAGCGCGCCACGAGCGTATGAGCCCCCGCAATCAACACAATCGAGAGGATGAAGTGCGAGGCAACTGATAGTGGATTCAGATGCGTCAGAACGGTGATGCCACCCAAGATTCCTTGGCCGAAGATCCCTCCGATTTGACCGAGTGCAAGCAAACGTAGGTCGCGTCGCTTATTCCGGATTACCAGAACCATGACAGCAAGGGCTGCAAAGAGAAGAACAAAGGTGAGAAGCCGATTGCCGAATTCAACCCAGGCATGAAAGGCGCCTTCGGCTTGGCCCGGAACGGGGGTGAGTGAGTCGTAGGTGCACTCAGGCCAGGTGGGACATCCCATCCCTGACTCAGTGACCCGGACAGTTCCGCCGGTGAGGACGAGTACCCCCTGAAGAAAAAGAAGAAGGCGAGTCGCCGGGGTCAGTAGGCGAGATGCAATCATGAGCGTAAGACTACCCGCGTGAGAGCTCGAAAGGCGTGGTTAAAGTAGCGGGCGGAGTTGAATTACGACACACTACTGTTGTGAAAATCGACGAGGCTGGAACCCGCAATGCGGTGGCTCGCTCCATCCTCGAAAATGGCCCCTCTACAGCGGTTCAGATTGGGGAGCGGCTAAGCCTTACTCCGGCTGGAGTTCGGCGCCACCTCGATCTCCTCATTGAAGATGGCATTCTCGAGGCGCGCGAGCCTCACATTGCCCTAACGCGTGGCAGAGGAAGGCCATCCAAGGTTTTCATAATGACTGACGAAGGTCGAGAGAAGTTCGAGCATTCATATGATGATCTTGCAGTTGCTGCATTGAAGTTTATTTCCGCACGTGAAGGTGCGCACCTCGTTGCGGAATTCGCGCAATCTCGTGCTGATGAGATCGGTCGTAAAGCTATTCCGATTTTGGCTAAGGCAAAAAATAAGAGTGCTGCTCTTGCAGATTTTCTTACCGAAGAAGGTTATGCAACAACCGTTACATCTCGTGGGCACGGTGAAGGGCGTCTGGGCGAAGAAATTTGTCAACATCATTGTCCAATCGCACATGTGGCATCAGAATTTCCACAACTGTGCGAAGCAGAGACAGAGTTGTTCTCTCAACTTCTCGGTACTCACGTCCAACGATTGGCGACTATCGCCCATGGAGATGGCGTCTGTACAACATTTGTACCTCAAAACCGCACCGCTCAAGTTAAATCCAATCAAGAACGACAACTAACGTCTGGAAAGGCGCAATCATGACCACATCACATCCTGAACTCGATGGACTCGGAAATTACGAATACGGATGGTCCGATGGCAATGACGCAGGTACTAATGCAAAACGCGGTCTCAGCGAGGACGTCGTTCGCGACATTAGCGCCAAAAAGTCAGAGCCACAGTGGATGCTTGATCTGCGCCTTAAGGGATTAGATCTTTTCTATAAGAAACCAATGCCATCATGGGGCTCAGATCTATCTGGAATTTTCTTCGACACGATCAAATACTTTGTGCGCTCCACTGAAAAGCAGGCAGCGACATGGGAAGACTTGCCAGAGGAAATCAAGAATACTTATGACCGTCTCGGAATCCCTGAGGCAGAGAAGCAACGTTTAGTTTCTGGTGTTGCTGCGCAATACGAGTCAGAAGTTGTCTATCACTCTATTCGTGAAGATCTCGAAGCTCAAGGAGTCATATTTCTTGATACAGATACCGCGCTCAAGCAACACCCAGAGCTATTCAAAGAGTATTTCGCAACAGTTATTCCAGTGGGAGATAACAAGTTTGCAGCGCTCAATACCTCAGTATGGTCAGGTGGTTCATTCATCTACGTACCAAAGGGCGTACATGTAGATATTCCATTGCAGGCGTACTTCCGTATTAATACAGAGAATATGGGTCAGTTCGAACGCACTTTGATTATTGCCGATGAAGATTCTTATATTCACTACGTCGAAGGTTGTACTGCTCCAATCTACAAGTCTGATTCTTTGCACTCTGCGGTTGTAGAGATCATTGTTAAGAAGGGTGCACGTGTTCGTTACACAACCATTCAAAACTGGTCGAACAATGTTTATAACCTCGTAACCAAGCGCGCTATCTGTGAAGAAGGCGCAACAATGGAATGGGTAGATGGAAATATCGGTTCAAAAGTAACCATGAAGTACCCGGCTGTTCTTTTGATGGGCCCACATGCCAAGGGTGAGACACTCTCTCTCGCATTTGCAGGTCCTGGTCAACACCAGGATTCTGGGGCAAAGATGGTTCACGCCGCTCCATACACATCTTCATCTGTTATCTCAAAGTCTGTAGCACGTGGTGGAGGTCGCACTTCCTATCGCGGGTTAGTTCAGATTCAAGAAGGCGCTCATCACTCAGCAAGTACGGTCAAATGTGATGCGCTACTTGTTGACACAATCTCACGCTCTGATACCTATCCTTATGTTGACATCAGAGAAGATGATGTTTCAATGGGTCACGAGGCAACTGTCTCTAAAGTTTCAGATGATCAGCTCTTCTACTTGATGTCTCGCGGTCTCACCGAAGATGAAGCGATGGCGATGATTGTTCGTGGATTTATCGAGCCAATTGCTCGCGAACTTCCAATGGAATATGCCCTAGAACTCAATCGACTCATTGAGCTTCAGATGGAAGGGGCAGTTGGTTAATGTCTGCCCTTCAATCAAATCTGCTTGAAAACCACACGCCAACTGGGCGCGAAGAAGCTTGGCGCTTTACACCGCTCAAACGACTTGGCGGTTTACACGATGGCACTGCCTCTGTAGATACCCGTCACTCATTGGTGATTCATGAGGGGCTAGAGCAAGGAGTGACCTTCATCTATGGCGCCCTTACTACTGCCTCACCAAGTAGTGACTCGATTGTTAATCGCATTCGCAACTTCACTGAAGAAGGTTCAGTTCTTTCTATCGCGAAGAATTCGATTGTTTCAAAGCCTATTCGCTTAAGCCGTAACACGGGGTCGCTTCAATCTGCAGAATTTTCGCGTGCGCAGATTCATGTAGGCGAGCACGCGGTTGCAACGGTTATCCTCGAAAATACTGGAGATACCCATCTGGCTGAGGATCTAGAAATCATTCTCGCGCCGGGTGCGACTCTGACATTTATCTCACTCCAAGAGTGGGATAGCAAGAGCATCTATGCGGCTACCCATAAAGCGATCGTGGGAAGAGATGCAACGCTAAAGACAATCCATGTCACTATCGGTGGTGATGTTGTTCGCATTCTGCCGACTGTTGAATTTGCCGGACCAGGCGCCAGTGCTGACTTACAAGGCGTCTATTTTGCAACAGCAGGCCAATTCTTCGAACATCGCATGCATGTTGATCACGCTGTTCCACAAGCAAAGTCGAATGTAAATTACAAAGGTGCATTAGCAGGGGAGAAGGCTCACACTGTTTGGATTGGAGATGTGTATATCCGTGCAGCTGCAGAGGGCACAGATACCTACGAACTCAATCGAAATCTCATTCTTACAGATGGCGCGCGAGCGGATTCTGTTCCAAACCTAGAGATTGAAACAGGCGAAATTGTCGGAGCAGGACATGCTTCAACGACAGGTCGCTTTGATGATGAGCAGCTCTTCTATTTGATGTCTCGCGGTATCAATGAATCAGATGCGCGCCGTCTCGTTGTCCGGGGCTTCTTTAATGAAGTTATTTCTCTCATTGGTGATGAAGTAATTCAAGAGCGCTTGATGTCGCGAATCGACAATGAGCTTGAGAAGGCGGGTAAGTAATGTCTGATATTTCATTTGCATCTCTTGCCGACGGAAAACCTGTGCGCATTGAGAAAGATGGTGAATCCATCTGTGTAGCTCGCATTGGCGATGAAGTCTTCGCTATCGGAGACACTTGCAGTCACTCTGATGCATCTCTTGCCGAAGGCGATATCACTGATTTCAAGATTGAATGCTGGCTACATGGCGCAGAGTTCGATCTTCGTACCGGCGAGGCGCTCACACCGCCGGCCACAGCACCTGTTCAGAAATATTCAGTAAGCGTTGACGGAGACTCCGTCACGATTGAGAAGTAGTGGAGTCCACAATGAGTACTTTAGAAATTCGTAATCTTAAAGTTTCTGTAACAACCGAGCAGGGCGATAAAGAAATCCTCAAGGGTGTAGATCTCACCATCAAGTCAGGTGAAACACACGCAATCATGGGGCCTAATGGTTCTGGTAAATCAACTCTCGCATACTCAATCGCGGGACATCCTAAATACACAATTACCGATGGCACAGTCACACTTGATGGTGTTGATGTTCTTGAAATGACTGTAGATGAGCGCGCAAAGGCAGGACTCTTCCTTGCTATGCAATACCCAGTCGAGGTTCCTGGAGTTTCAGTCTCCAATTTTCTCCGCACTGCAGCGACAGCACTTCGGGGTGAAGCTCCAAAGCTTCGCGAGTGGGTCGGGGAAGTAAAGGCAGCGATGGAATCACTCAAGATTGATCCAACTTTTGCTGCTCGTAATGTCAACGAAGGTTTCTCTGGCGGCGAGAAGAAGCGTCACGAGATCATGCAACTTGAACTCCTTAAGCCAAAGTTTGCAATCCTTGATGAGACAGATTCAGGGCTCGATGTAGATGCACTTCGTATTGTCTCTGAAGGTGTTGTCCGAGCAAAAGAGGCCAACAATCTCGGAGTGCTTTTAATTACTCACTACACCCGCATCTTGCGATACATCCAACCTGATTTTGTACATGTTTTTGCAGCAGGTCGAGTTGTAGAACAAGGTGGACCAGAGCTTGCCGAGAAGCTTGAAGCGAACGGTTATGCGGAGTACGTGAGCGCATAAATATGTCCTTTGATCCAGTAGCTATCCGTCGCGATTTTCCAATCTTTGAACGGAAGATTCGCGACGGAAAGCGCTTGGTCTACCTAGATTCGGGTGCAACTAGTCAGAAGCCGCAAAGTGTTATCGATGCCGAAATTGATTTCTATCGATTGCACAATGCTGCCGCTCATCGTGGCGCGCACCAACTGGCAGAGGAAGCAACAGATATCTATGAGGGTGCCCGCGAGAGTGTAGCCAGGTTTATCGGAGCTGAAACCGATGAAGTTATCTTTACGAAGAGTGCGACGGAGTCACTAAACCTTGTTGCATATGCGATGGGTAATGCATCTGTGGGTAACCGCTTTCATCTAAAAAAAGGTGATGAAATAGTTGTGACCGAGATGGAACACCACGCCAATCTGATTCCTTGGCAACAACTCGCGGCCCGCACTGGCGCAACTCTTAAATGGTTTGAAGTTACCCCCGAAGGTCGTCTTGATCTCTCGAGAATAGATTCTTTGATTAATGAGAATGTAAAGGTTGTAGCTCTTACCCATCAATCTAATGTTCTGGGAACTATCGCTCCGCTTGAGCAGATTGTTAAGAAGGCACATTCAGTCGGCGCAGTTGTTGTCCTTGATGCATGTCAATCTGTTCCACATATGAAGGTAGATGTGAAGGCGCTAGATATCGACTTTATGGCCTTCTCCGGACATAAAATTTTAGGCCCAACTGGTATCGGTGTTTTCTGGGGGAAGGCTGATCTGCTCGCAGAACTCCCACCTTTCTTAACGGGAGGATCGATGATTGAGAGCGTCACTATGGAGTCTGCAACATGGGCACCTGCGCCACGTAAATTTGAAGCTGGCGTTCCAAATATGGCGCAAGCAGCGGGATTAGGTGCAGCTATTTCATACATTGAAAATATTGGTATAGATGCAATTCATAAACATGAGATTGTTCTAACGGATTATTTGCTCGAAAATTTGCTTGAAGTTCCGCGCCTGAAAGTAATTGGACCACTCGATACGAAAGATCGTGGAGCTGCCATCTCATTTACATTTGGTGACATCCACCCACACGACCTAGGTCAGTATCTGGATAGCCAAGGAATCGCAGTTCGTACCGGACACCATTGCGCATGGCCGCTCAATCGAAAGATGGGCGTGCAGTCAACGACTCGGGCATCTCTCTATCTCTATAACACCATTGAAGATTGCGATGATTTGATAGCAGGTATCCACGGCGCAGCGAAATACTTTGGTGCATGATGCAGCTAGATAATCTCTATCAGGAAGTAATTCTTGACCACTACAAAAATCCGCAAAATAAGGTGCTAGACCCTAATTCGGATATCCAGGTACATCATGTCAATCCAAGTTGCGGCGATGAAGTCACGTTGGGAGTAATCCTGGATGGCGACAAAGTTAGGTCGATTACCTGGGAGGGAGTCGGTTGCTCAATCTCTCTGGCGAGTACTTCTATCGCAAGTGATTTGTTGACAGGGAAGACACTTGAGCAAGCCCGCAGCATCTCGGATGAATTTTTAGAACTCATGCAAAGTAAGGGCTCCGTTGAGGGTGACCCAGAAATTCTTGAGGATGCCGTTGCTCTCGCTGGAGTTTCAAAGTACCCAGCGCGAATCAAGTGCGCTTTGCTAGGTTGGATGGCGTTTAAGGATGCATCTCTTCAAGCAGAAGCAAAGAAAGCGAAGTAGGATAAGACTATGACCGCAAAGGTAGATGATGTAACAGAGGCAATGAAGGATGTTGTTGATCCTGAGCTCGGAATCAATGTAGTCGATCTCGGTTTGATCTATGACATCATGGTTGATGAGAGCAATATTGCAGTTCTTAATATGACTTTAACTTCCGCAGCTTGCCCTCTTCAGGATGTGATTGAAGATCAAACGCGCCAAGCGTTAGAGCCGCTGGTAGATGATGTACGAATCAATTGGGTATGGATGCCACCATGGGGTCCAGATAAGATTTCCGATGATGGTCGCGAACAACTTCGCGCTCTCGGTTTTACCGTCTAATTTTTTTAGATGTAGCAACTAATGTCACAACATGCCGCATGGATGACCATGCGCTCGATGACTGCAGATCAGTCGGTTAAGTCGCAGAAACTTAAAGAGGGTACGCTGCGTCGGATTGCATCGTACGCAAAGCCTTATAAGAAATATATAGCCTTTTTCTTGGCAACAGTTGTTATCGATGCGTTGCTCATTGTCTCGACACCACTTTTGCTACGCAAGCTCATTGATGATGGTGTGATTCCAAAGAACGGTGCACTGATCACCGAACTTGCCCTATTGGTGGGGTTCTTGGCAGTCTTAGATGCTGCCTTTAACATCGCAGGACGCTGGTTCTCCTCGCGCGTTGGCGAAGGTTTGATATATGACCTACGTTCACAGCTCTTCACACATGTGCAGCGACAATCAGTTGCTTTCTTCACTCGCACCCAAACAGGGGCACTCATCTCACGGCTTAATTCTGATGTGATTGGCGCGCAACAAGCATTTACCTCAAGCCTTGCAGGGGTTGTCAGCAACGTAATTAGCTTGGTCTTGGTTGCAGGAACCATGGCTTATCTCTCGTGGCAGATAACTTCAATCTCGCTTTTATTGCTTCCTCTCTTTATCTATCCTACAAAGTGGGTAGGGCGCAGAATCCAAGCCCTTACCCGCGAATCCTTTGATCTCAATGCAAAGATGTCGAGCACCATGACAGAGCGCTTTAATGTCTCTGGAGCAATTCTGGTATCACTCTATGGCGACCCTGCGAAGGAATCGAAATCTTTCTCAACTCGAGCCCGCAAAGTTGCAGATATAGGGATTAAGACGGCGATGCTCAACCGTCTCTTCTTTATATCTCTTACTAGCGTTGCAGCCGTTGCAACTGCAATCGCATATGGAGTTGGTGGTCATCTGGCGCTAGATGGTTCCTTAACGGTGGGAACCCTATTGGCACTGACCGCTCTTTTGGCACGACTTTATGGACCTCTCACCGCTCTCTCGAATGTTCGAGTAGATGTGATGACCTCACTCGTTTCTTTTGAAAGAATCTTTGAAGTACTAGATCTTCAGCCGATGGTTAAAGAACGCCCTGGAGCTAAAGTTCTAGAGGCAAAGCCAGCGTCAATCGAAATTAGGGACGTTCACTTTGCATATCCGAAAGCTGATGAGATTTCTTTGGCTTCATTAGAATCTGTCGCAAAGACCGAATTAGTTGAGAGCGGCGAGATTCTCAAAGGAATTTCTTTCTCAGCAGAACCCGGAACATTGACGGCAATTGTTGGGCCATCAGGTGCTGGTAAGACGACTTTCTCAGCGCTGCTACCAAGACTTTATGATGTTACATCAGGGGCAATTGAGATTAACGGTGAGGACATTCGAAACTTCACTCTTCAATCTCTGCGAGATCGTATTGGTGTCGTTGCGCAAGACCCACACCTCTTCCACGAAAGCATTGCCGAGAATCTCAAATATGCAAAGCCCGATGCAACTGAAGAAGAGATGATTCAGGCATGTAAGTCAGCTCAAATCTGGACAATGATCTCCGCTCTACCAAACGGACTTGAAACCATGGTCGGCGAGAGAGGGCATCGATTATCTGGGGGAGAGAAGCAACGATTAGCGATTGCTCGCATGATGCTCAAGGCCCCATCTATTGTCATTTTAGATGAAGCTACCGCGCATCTTGATTCAGAGAACGAGGAACTTGTTCAAGAAGCTTTAAAGGTCGCTCTACAGGGGCGAACCTCAATCGTCATCGCACACCGTTTGAGCACCATCATGAACGCAGATCAGATCCTGGTCATGAATGACGGTGTAATCGTTGAAAGAGGAAAGCATTCAGAGTTGATGAGCTCATCAGGCTTGTACTCCGAGCTCTTTTCGCGGCAAGACCTCACGACGAATTAAATATCTTCCATAGATCACCAACCCACCAAATAAAACCCATTGCAACGCGTAGGCAAAGTGCGGGCCATCACTGAGCTCAGGAAGTTGCGCAGGCACATCTGGGGTAAGTGTTGGATCTGAACCATTAACGAGATCCAGATAAAAATCAGAATCAATTCCGCTCACCTTATTTGTTGAACGTGCATTGGCCTCTGAAATAAGTCCGGTACCAGTTGATGGAAGTGCGAAGAAGTTACCTTGTGGCAACGATGTATCAAGTCGCAATCTGCCAGTAATTCGAACTTGGCCTTCTGGGAGTGCGGGAATTTCTGGTTGCTCTAATGCAGTTGCACCAGCCTGTACCCAACCGCGATCCACCCAAAACTTCTCTCCACTAGCAGAAGTAAATGCGGTAAGAACTTCGAATCCATATTTACCTTCAAAGTATCTATTGCGCAGCAGGATTTGTTGCTTTGGGTCAAAAGTTCCCAGAGCTGAAATCTCGCGCCACTCATGAGCAACAGGCGCTCTTGATGCGGTTTCTAGTTCTACAGGGGGGAGAGTGGTTTGAGCCTTAATGAGATCGTTGCGTTCGTGCCTATCTACGCCGCGGTGGTATTGCCATTGGCTTGCCCAAAGACAACCTGCGATTAGAACAAGCGCAACGGCGCTCTTGAAAAGCGAATAGCTCTCTTTATTCGATGCCACGAGGTCTCTTTGTGAGCAGATTTGCTCCCGGAATAATTGTTTCTCGTCCGGCATTGGCCACCACTACGGCAACGTAAGGAAGAACCATTGCACCGGCTAGTGCGAACCAGCGATAAGGACTAGGGAGAACAACAGTGAGAAGAAAACAAACTGTTCGGATGATCATTGATATTAGATAGCGTCGTTGCCTAGCCGCGAGATCCGTGCTGAGTCTTTTTGGAGCAGAGGTGATATCGAAGCTCTCCACTGATGTGGACTCAGAATCTGCAGAACGGCGATTTCTACCCATATGAGAAGAGTATGAGTCATTCTTGGTAAAAGCGCGCCGAAATGGCTCGGCAATCATGAGAAAAAAGGGAGATACGCGAAAGTAGCAAGGTACTTTGCTCTCATGGCAGATATCGCTCGTGAAGCTCCGGCCCTAGCCTTGGTTACAGGAGGCAACCGTGGCATAGGTCTTGAAATCGCACGCGCACTAACCGCGGCAGGCTTTAGAACAGTCATTACCTATAGAAGCGGAACCCCGCCAGAGGGTTTTGATGCAGTCGTCATGGATGTCACATCAACCGAATCAGTTGATGCGGCATTTGAACAAATAGAGAGAGAATTCGGTACGCCAGAGATTATTGTGGCAAATGCCGGAATAACTAAAGATGGACTCGTCTTGCGTATGAGCGAAGATGACTTTGAAAGCGTGATCGATGCAAACCTCACTGGAGCATTTCGTGTGACCAAGCGAGCCACTAAAGGTCTGCTCAAATTAAAGCGAGGCAGGATCATATTTATCGGCTCAGTTGTCGGCTCAGTTGGTGCAGCTGGTCAAGTTAACTACTCTGCTTCAAAGTCAGGCTTGCTAGGAATGGCTCGCTCATATGCGCGCGAACTCGGCAGTCGCGGGATAACTGCAAATGTTATTGCGCCGGGATTCGTTGAAACGGATATGACAGCAGATTTAGATGAGAAGCGAAGAGAAGAGATCGCCGCTCAAGTTCCTCTTGGGAGATTCTGCAGTGCGCAGGAGATTGCAGGGGTTGTTGCATTTATTGCATCCGATAGCGCGAGTTATATAACTGGAGCAATTATCCCCGTCGATGGTGGACTCGGAATGGGTCACTAAAACTTGTTTGCGAAAATGGAGTATAAATAATGGGAATTCTCGAAGGCAAAAATATTTTAGTTACCGGTGTCTTGACCGATAGCTCTATCGCCTTTCATATCGCGCGTCTTGCCCAAGAGGAAGGCGCTAATGTAATTCTTACGGGTTTTGGACGAGGACTAAGCCTGACGAAGAGAATTTCAGATCGACTACCTCAGAAACCAATAGTCATCGAGCTTGATGTCACAGACCAGAGTCAACTCGATGGCTTGGCCGAGCAAGTAAGAGTTCATTTTTCTCATCTTGATGGCGTCGTTCATTCGATTGGTTTCGCTCCAGAGGCGGCACTCGGTGGTAATTTTCTCAATACACAATGGGAAGATGTTTCAACAGCGGTACACGTCTCTGCTTATTCATTGAAGTCACTTACTATGGCTTGTAAACCACTTTTCAAAGATGGGGCCTCTATTGTCGGACTCGATTTCGATGCGCAGGTTGCGTGGCCTCTCTATGACTGGATGGGAGTTGCCAAGGCGGCGCTCGAGTCGACGACTCGTTATCTGGCTAAATACCTTGGTCCTGAAAACATTCGAGTGAATCTCATCGCTGCTGGTCCCATACGTACAGTTGCTGCTAAATCAATTCCTGGTTTCGCTAGTTTTGAAGAAGTGTGGAATGAGCGAAGTGCGCTCTCCTGGGATATAACTGATCCAGTACCTGCAGCTAAGGGTGCAGTTGCTCTATTAAGCGAATGGTTCCCAAAAACGACCGCAGAGATTATTCATGTCGATGGTGGTGTCCATGGTATGGGCGCATAGGGCATGGGTGCATAAGCGTCCAACCTTTATTTATTCTCTTATTGCAACGAGTTTAGTTCTGGCTTTTCTCGGAGTAGTCAAAGTTTCTGAGTCATCACAATCTATTGCGAAGGTTATTACAGAAATAGATTTAGGATTATCTCCTCGCTCTTCTCTGACTTGTTTCGATGAAGCAAAGGTAACCACAGAAACTACAACTGACTTAATTTGCCCAACTGGGCTTATCTCACTTGGCAGAGCAGGATTAGTTCAAATTACGGATAGCGCTTCTGTGACAACAGAACTGCATCCCTTACTTCTGGCACGATTTAACGCAGCATATTTGTCGGCAAAAAAGGAGGGCGTAAATCTCTACGTGACTTCTGGGTTTCGATCGCTAGCCCGCCAGGAAATTCTTTTCGAAAAGGCGGTCGAAAAGTACGGAAACGAAACCGAAGCCGCTAAGTGGGTTTTGCCAGCGCCCTACTCACATCATCCGCAAGGCCTTGCTCTCGATGTTAACTATCCAGGTGATCCCAAAGGAGCAAAGTGGCTAGAGATAAATGGCTCCAAATTTGGACTCTGTCGCGTGTATGCCAATGAATGGTGGCACTTTGAAGGAGTAATTGCTCCAGGCGAGAAGTGCCCACCGCTAGCCCCCAATGCCCTCGTGGATTTGCGGTAATTTCACTAAAAAGGCCCCCTCGGCTATCCTTTGCACTAGACCAGTGACTTTGAGTCGCTGCAAGAGGAGCTCGCACTCCCACCTTTACGGCCGAGGCCGTCTTTGGTTATGTCAGGTAGCTCCCTCTTGAGGGCGCCATTTGTTCGGTGCGATCTTTCGCGCAGCCTCGTAGTTACTTACGAATACCGAACAAAGGAGTAAAAATCACCACTGACCCACGCATCAATGATCGAATCCGCACACCACAGGTTCGTCTGATCAATTACACAGGCGAGCAAGTAGGAGTTGTAGATATCGAGGCAGCTTTAGCGATGGCAGATGAAATCGGTTTAGATCTCGTAGAGATTGCAGCCGAAGCAAATCCGCCAGTATGCAAAATCATGGACTTCGGAAAATATAAGTACGAAGTTGCCCAGAAGGCACGCGAAGCTCGCCAGAACCAGACACACATTGTTGTTAAGGAAGTCAGACTCACCCCGAAGATTGAAAATCACGACTACGAAACTAAGCGTTCAGCAGTCGAGAAATTCCTCAAGGGTGGAGATAAGGTAAAAATTACTATGAAGTTCCGTGGCCGCGAACAGACGCGACCAGAACTTGGTTACAAGGTTCTGCAACGCCTTGCAGAAGATGTCACTGAGTGTGGCTTTATTGAATTTGCACCGAAGCAAGAGGGACGAAGTATGACGATGGTTCTTGGACCAACGAAGAAGAAGACTGAAGCAGTAGCAGAGCAGAAAGCGGCGCGAGCTGCCAAAGAGAAGGCAGCGGAAGCTTCTAACTCAGCAGAGTAAGAATTTAGTTTTGAAGAAGATCGTTTTGTAGCCAAAAGTAAGAGGAGATAGAAATGCCGAAGATGAAGACCCACAGTGGAGCGAAGAAGACCTTTCGCGTGACAGGATCTGGAAAGATCATGCACGAGCGTGCAGGTAAGCGCCACCTTTTGGAGCACAAGTCATCACGCGTGACTCGTCGTATGAGCCAAGAGCAATC
>JBIKSV010000055.1:0-7834 GCA_044348425.1 Candidatus Planktophila sp.
AAAGGGCGATGTCCTAGGCCCCTAGACGATGGGGACGTATGAGGCTGGGAAAGAATACCTTCTTCGCTCCCATGCTCCAAACTCGCTTTTTTACCCTTACTGCGAGAAGTGGGCTCAGCGAGATTTACGAATAGCGACCATTGAAGTCGTGATGAGAGCTATTCCAGCTGCTAATAAGCCTAGAAGTGCTCCTAGTGAACCTCCCAAAGTGGCTGCAACAAATTCTCCAGTTGTAAATGTTGTGGTGAGCACGGCGCCAAGAAGAAGTGGCCATCGGCGATCTTGCAGAAATATCCAAGCTAAGAGAGGCGCAATCACTGCAGTTGCAAGATAGGAGATGAGTCGCTGATCAGTGATGAAGAGAAATTGCGTTGCAACAAAAAAAGTTGCTGATGAAATGAGATAGCCCAGAGTCTGATTAATTAACCGTGTCCAGGAAAGATAGAGCCAAATGCTGGCCAAGATAACCCAGTACAAGGGATATGCAACGCTATCTTCTGGCTCAATACTTGTAATCGATCCTAAAATCATTAACCCAGTAATAAAGAGGTAACCATAAGCACCGACGTGCAAAATCTCGTGCTTATATTTTATAAATGCATAGAGCGAAACAATCGAGCCTACCGAAAGCGGAAGCCATGGTGCGCCGTCAAAATCATAGGCAAACCCTGTGGCTGCAGTTGCAGCGATAGCTGCACCCAACGATAGGACGCTCGTTAATCTTAAGCGCATCGCCGTGACGTTGCCGAGGAAATATGCAGTGATGAAAAGAAGAACAGAGAGCGTGGTGAGTGCGCCTACTCGAACGGCGCGTGGAGCCTCATCCCAGATATTGGCGACAAGAAAGAGTGTTGCGATAGAGATGAATGCCCCACCTAAATAGGCGGCGATTTCAGCGAAGATACTTTTTCGAGAATCAGAGCCGTCGAGGGCTTCAAATCGAGTGTTCACTAGGTTGGTTTGCTCCGCGGTGAGCAGACCGTCACTCACTAGTGAATCAAGCACCTTCTGCAGGCGCTGTGCCCCTTCTTGCATCGTTTACAGAGCCCATCGAACAGTGACAGAAACAATTACATCTTGCTGTCCTAAATCAACGATCGTTGGAGCTGCTTCTGATTTTGCCAGCATCGGAAGGTCATAAGTTGGTGCAGAGATTGATGGACTGCCATTTTCTACAAGGTAGCTGATCTTGCCAAGTTTTACGCCAAGGAGTTTGGCATAAGAATTTGCCTTAGTGCGTGCATTCTTAACTGCAACTGCGCGAGCAGATTGAGTTGCTGCAGATGCATCAAGAACGAAAGGCGTTACGCCATTTACTTGCAGGTTATCACCGCTGGCAGCGACTATTGCATCAACAACAGCGCCAGCATTTGCAGCATTACGAACGACAATCGTGAAGCTCTGCGATCCACGATACCCGACGAGTATTGAGCCCTTATCGTTTGTGTAGTTGTACTCTGGATAGACAGTCACAGTCTGTGAAGCAATATCTTTTGTGGCAATTCCTGCGGCTTTAAGAGCTGCTCGCAGGGCGGTGGCAGTTGTAGCAACCTCTGCCAGTGCTGCCTTACTTGTTGAAGAGATTACAGAGACTGTTGTGTTGATACGAACCGCATCAGGAACAACTTTGACAGTACCTTCGGCATTGACCGTAATATGACGGGGACCAGCTGTTGTTGCACTCGCGCTTTGTGCGGTAAGTGGCGCGACGATGAGTGCAAGGATTGCGAGTGGGGTTGCGGCCAGGATTGATTTTTTGATTGTTGAAGGTTTCATGAGCAAATTATGGCCTACTGTTGCTGGGAAATGTCATAGAGCAAGCCGTGCTCCGTTAGAGATTTAGTGAGCGAGAAATATTGATCCGCGTGAGTTTTTCCTGCTTCACCAAATTTTCTCCTAAGAGTTGCATCACCCGATATCTCAATAAGCGCCCCTGCCATCTCTTTCGCATTGGGCTTGGTCAATATGCCAGTTATGCCATCAATAACAATATCGGCGATAGAGCCAACATTTGGCGCAACTATCGGAAGCCCAGCTTGCGCTGCTTGAATCAGAGTGAGTGGAATTCCCTCATTATCGCTGGTTAAAATTGCGATATCACTCGCCGCAAAAATTTGTGCGATATCACTGCGCCATCCTAAGAAAGTAATGGGAAGATTTTCGGCAATAGCGCGCGTTTTAGATTTCTCAAAGAGTTCGCCTTCTCCAGCAATCAAGAAATGCAAGGCGGGCGCTTCTTTACCTGCAATTGCAGCGATATCGAGCAATCGATCTGGCCTCTTGATTTGAGTGAGTCGTCCAACATAGGTGCAGTAGATTTTCTCTGGTGAGAGTCCAAGTGCGGATCTTGCATCAGATTTCTTAATCATTAATGGGGTTGGTAGCCCAGGAAAGAAAGTTCGATATTGACTATCTTTTCCAATTCCAGTTGCGAGTAAATCAATACGAACCTGATTACCAACTGCAACGAGAAAATCAGTGTGTTTTGCTAAAAACTTTTCAATAGCAATTACAAGTTTTATCTTCCAGCCGGCAAAGTATCCATGGAGTAAGTGGCCATGAAAAGTATGGATGCGCAACGCTTTGCCTCCGGCCATCATCGCTGCTAACCGTCCCAGTACTCCCGCTTTGGCAGTGTGAGTATGAATAACATCAGGCTTCTCACTTCTAATCTTTGCAACCAATGCAAAGAAGGCTCTTAAATCTGCAAGTGGAGAGATTGAGCGACCAAGACCCGCAATTCTGGTGGCACTAACATCGGTAGCAACCGTTTCGAGATAGTCAGCCTCATTTTCATCGCAATACCCAGTGATTAACTCTTGGTTATATCGAGTTGAATCAAGACCACGCATCAAATCAGCAACGATTACCGCAGGACCACCCACGTTCATGCGGGCAATAATCTGCATAACCTTTATCTTCTTAGGGTGACTCACATGGTTATCTTCTCGCAAAAAGCGGGGATAATTGGCCATATGAGCCAAGGTCAGTTTCTATCTTTCTGCACCGCAGATGCCTTGGCGCGGGCAGCAGAAGATTTAAAGGCTGGCGCACTCGTCGCATTCCCAACTGAGACGGTCTACGGACTGGGTGCCGATGCAACAAATGCTGAAGCGGTTGCACGGATTTACCAAGTGAAAGGTCGCCCAGCTGATCATCCTTTGATTGTGCACTTGGCTGATATGCAAGATATCTCTGAGTGGGCCGCTGAGATTCCTGATTACGCAATCAAGCTAGCACGGGCTTTTTGGCCAGGTCCAATGACCTTGATTTTGCCTCGCACTGAACTTGCAGAAGATTTCATCACGGGAGGGCAAGAGACGGTCGGTCTGCGCGTTCCTGACCACACATTGGCGTTAGCGCTTTTAAATGAGTTTAAAAAAGTCGGTGGTAAAGGTTTGGCTGCGCCGAGTGCTAATCGTTTTGGTCAAGTTTCACCTACTACTGCTTTGGCGGTTCAAGAAGAGCTAGGTGAATATTTGGATGAGAAGGATTTGATTTTAGATGGTGGTCCTTCGTCGGTGGGTGTTGAATCAACCATTATTGATTGCACTGGTAATGCTCCTCGCATATTACGTCCGGGGGCAATTACAATTGAAATGATTGAGTCAACAACTGGTTTACAGCTAGAAGATCGCGAAGATGAAATCAGAGTCAGTGGATCACTTGAACAACACTATGCACCCTTAGCTCAGATAGTCCTCGATGGGCATCCTCGTCCAGGAGATGGATACATTGCGCTGAAGAGCTATCCGACACCTGAGGGCGCGATTCGCCTTGCTGCACCTACTGATAATGAAGAGTTTGCTCGTCTGATTTATGGGGCGCTGCGCGAAGCGGATTCTCAAGAAATTGACGTTGTTATTGTTGTTCAACCCGAGGGTGCTGATATTGCTATTGCAATTCGTGACAGGTTAAAGCGGGCTTCACAAGGGCGCTGACCAGTATTTCTAGCGCGGAAAATAGCTCCATAATTTTCCGATAAGCTTCGCCAGCACCTCCGGGTGTATTTGGGGCCTATAGCTCAGTCGGTAGAGCAACGGACTTTTAATCCGTGGGTCGACAGTTCGAGCCTGTCTGGGCCCACTCTTCACGAATAATTTATCTACTCTCATCTTAAGTTGAGTTGGCAAAGCTTGTATATTTACTGAGTACATTTCTTGACTCAACTCACATCAATCGAATGGATACACCATGAATACCAAGGGTTATGCAGCGCTTTCAGCTGGGGCAGATTTAGTTTCCTATGAATTTGATCGCCGCGATGTCGGTACTCATGATGTTGAGCTAGATATCAAATTTGCTGGAATCTGTCACTCAGATATCCATCAAGCGAAAGAAGAGTGGGGACCAGCAATATTTCCAATGGTTCCGGGTCACGAGATTGCGGGTGTAGTTACATCAATTGGTTCAGGTGTAACAAAATTCAAAGTCGGCGATCACATCGGCGTGGGAGTCTTCGTTGATTCATGCCGCAAGTGTGAGCAATGCTTAAATGGACTTCAAAATTATTGCGCAGAAGGAATGACCGGAACATATAACGGCTACGAGCGCGATGGTAAGACTGTTGCGATGGGTGGCTACAGCAATCGTTTTGTAATCAATGAAGATTATGCAGTTCATATCCCAACAAACCTTTCACTCGATGGTGTAGCCCCACTTCTCTGTGCAGGCATCACGCTCTGGTCACCACTCAAGCATTGGAAAGCTAAGGCTGGTACAAAGGTTGCTGTCATGGGACTTGGTGGGCTTGGACATATGGGAGTTAAGTTTGCAGTCGCTCTGGGTGCTGAAGTAACAGTTCTTTCGCACTCACCATCTAAAGAGGCAGATGCACGCGCAATGGGTGCGCATCACTTTGTCTCGACGAAAGATCCAGAGAATTTCAAAGCAATTGCAAAGAGCTTTGATTTAATTCTTAACACCGTGAGCGCTGAACTCGAAATTGAAAATTACCTCAACCTGCTTAAGCAGGATGGAACACTTGTTGTAATTGGTCTGCCAGGAAAGCCTTATTCCGTTAACGCAGGAACCCTCCTTGGTGCTCGACGTTCCATGTCTGGCTCCATGATTGGCGGCATGCCTGAGTTGCAAGAGATGCTCGATTTCTGTGGCACCCACAACATCGTTAGCGATATCGAAGTCATTAAGGCTGATTACATCAACAAGGCATATGAACGCACCATTGCCAGTGATGTGAAGTATCGCTTCGTAATCGACGCTTCAACTTTCTAAAAGTTCAGGTTTCGCAGTGGCGGTTGTAAAGGTACCTATCTCTCACCAAATTTCTGGACATAAGGCTGTCCGTGAAGCTTTAAGAGATACTGGCACATATTCATCTGACCTCCAGGGAGATGCTGATGTGCGCAGTTACCGTCAGCTTCCTCTTGAAGTAGATCCGCCTCGCCATCACCTTTTTCGTGTTGCCCTTGCGCCCTATTTTGTGAAGCCAGCAATCGAGAAATTTATTCCTGAGTTCGAGCGCCTTGCTCGTGAACATATCACCAAATTTTTTGCTGAAGGTGGCGATGTCATTCCAAACCTTGCACTACCACTTGTGATGGCAAACCTTGGAGTTATCTACAACAGGCCTCAAGATGTCCAAGAATGGATTAAGTGGGGTCCTGATGTATGGACTGCAGCAGGACCAACTCGAAGTGGCGATGTACTCCACGGCTATCTAGATCGAATTTATGAAGAGGCGATCACTGGAAAAACTTCGGATATGTGGTCTGAGATTGCCAAACTTGAAATCGATGGAAAGGTAGTTTCACCAGAAGAATTTCGTGGAATTACTGGGGTTTTATTAGCTGGTGGCCGGGATACAGTTGTAAAACTACTTACTGGAATCGTTTGGCATCTCGGAAATTCAAAAGATGATTTTGAATTGTTGAAGAAAGATTCAAGTATATTCGATACTGCTATTGATGAGCTTTTGCGCTTTTTAACTCCGCTTCCAGCGATGGCCCGCACGACAACTCCTGAATCGACTACCGATGATTTACCAGAAGATCGATATGTGCAAGTAAGTTTCATATCGGCCAACTTTGACGAGACCATTTTCGAGAATCCCTATTCGATTGATATACAACGTAAGAGAAATCCACATTTAAGTTTCGGATTTGGTCCGCATACCTGCATTGGAAATCACATCGCTGAAATAGAAGCTAAGGTCTTTCTTAAGGCTCTATTGGAAGTCTCTACGCCTTGGGAAATCTCAAACGACTCTGAAATTCGGTTCTATGAGGGCGCTCTTTCATCTGTTCCAGAGCATTTTGCGAAGTTAATGGTCGGGTCTCACCGCAATTCCCATTAATAAGACTTATCCTTAGCGATATCCATCTTGGATGAAGTAAATATGAGAGGCCCATTTATGGACGAAAAATCATTAATCAGACAGTGGAATCAAATGCGTCTTCAAATTATTCAGGCGCAAGTTGCACCAGCTCTCGTTCTCATAGGCGTGATGGTTCTGGCAACTCTCGGTCTCTTTGAGGGTGCATCTGATTCAGCAAAGTTTCTTGCTCTTGGAGTCGCAGGTGTCACTGGTGTTCTGGCAACAATTAGTCAGTATGCCGCTGTGCGCGAAGGTGAAGCCCTCATTGCAGATCTTGGCAAAGTAGATAAGCCAAGCGCATTGGCTCGCACTATTGCAGGTTCACGTGGTCTTGTATCACTTTCAGCAATTGCCATAGTTGCATTTGATATCGCTATGTTTGCCCTTGTTGTTTGGGCAGTGCTAGGTAACTAAATGAATACTGGTCTAATTATAACTGTTATTTATACAGTTTTGGTTCTCGCACTTGTTGCTCGAATTGATAGACCACGAAGAAACCGCCAGCGCCTTACGGGGCGCGGCGGTGACTTCGAATAAATCTATCTCTTATTTCGGTGAGCTTGCTTTGACAAGAAGATTGCAAAAACCAGCGCCACAACAATTAAAGCATTAAGTCCCATTTCATACATGGCGCGTTCAAATGCGGTGTCAGTCTTGCCGCTCTCAAGGGTAACTGAAGCGCCTACAGTTAAAATGTGTCGCACTGCTGCGATTACGCCAATGATTAGAAACTTATCGAGCTGATAGACGCCATCGGTAAAGCGCGAAATCACAGTGCGAAGAATTTCGAGAATGATGACGATAAATAAGATGTCATTAACACCTTGGATCATTCCGTTAGGGAAGAAGGGTGCTGTCTCCAATAGGCGCTTCACGCTGTAGAAGAATGCGAAGACTCCGATAACTAAGAGCGTAATAGCAAGAATGGCGTGAAAGATATCCTCTACAAAATCCACATACTTGACGGGGATTATGGAGGTTTCTGCTTTTTTCTCTTCGTTAATTTCCATATCAAAAGGTACATCTGGACGAGCAGAATTGTTGATAAAGACTCGAAATCTCGCGCAAGCTAATCTCGAGAGAGGGTACATTAACGACATGAGCGAGCAATTAGCCTTCTTTGATAAGCATACGACTGAGTTCCTAGATGCCTTGGCGCTAATCCCAGATATTAAAAGAAAAATTGCCCCCGAAGGCGAATGGTCTGCAGCCTTTGTTGTCCACCACACTGCTGATGTGGAAGTTCATTTTGCTGCTCGATATCTGCTCGTACTTGGGGCGGATAACCCACCACTAATCTTTTTCGATGAAAATCTTTATCCAGAGCGCTTGGATTATGCCGGCCGAACAGTAAGCAAATCTCTCGCAGCGATTGTAGGTATCCGCTCCATGATGAGCGAAACTCTTGGCAAGTTAACAAGTGCTGATTGGGATAGAACCATTGCTCACGGAGATGGTAAGACAGCCACCCTAAGGCGATTGGTTGAGAAAGCCGAT
>JBIKSV010000056.1:0-7572 GCA_044348425.1 Candidatus Planktophila sp.
AGGATTGACTGGGTCAGTTTGGAATCTCTGCCTAAGATAAGGGAGAATATAGGTTCCGCCATTGTGTAGTGGCTAGCACATGGGCCTTTGAAGCCCAGGGTCCAGGATCGATACCTGGTGGCGGAGCAAAGCATTGCTCCGCGGGATAGAGTGGCGGAGCAATTTGTTGCTCAGCCGAACTAAGTGGCGGAGCCATCAGACGGTAGACTCACTTCATGAACCTGGCGACCGTGGTTGTTCTCGCGGCAGGCGAGGGCACCCGGATGAAATCTGCTACACCAAAGGTGCTCCACACAATTGCGGGGCGATCACTTCTTGGACACGTACTGCACGCAGTATCTGCGCTAAAACCTGCGGCAACTCGAGTAGTTGTTGGTTCAGGTCGTGAAGCAGTTGAGGCGCATATTGCAGAAATTGCACCAGGTGTCACAACAGTCTTTCAAGAGCATCGTGGCGGTACGGGGCATGCAACGCAACTAGCGCTCGCTGGATTAAATCCCGCGGGCACCATCTTGGTTCTTGCTGGCGATACACCTTTGCTTACATCGCAATCACTTACAGCGCTCATTCAGGCCCATATTGAAGGTGGATTTAGCGCATCTGTTTTAACTGCAGAACATCCAGAGCCAACCGGCTATGGACGCATTATTCGCGGTGATGATGGATCGTTACTTCGTATTGTTGAAGAGCGAGATGCTGACGATTTCGAGAGAGCAATTGAGGAGATCAACTCTGGTGTTTACGCCTTTGATGGCGCAAAACTTGCTGGTGCGATTGGCAAGCTCCGTAATGATAATTCGCAGGGCGAGCTCTACCTCACTGATGTGATTGAGATCTTGCGCAATGAAGGCGGAAAAATCTCCGCCCTCTGCATCGATGATTTCACTGAAACTCTTGGAGTTAATGATCGAGTACAGCTAGCTGAATCTGCAGCGCTTTTGCGTGATCGCATTAATGATGGGCTTATGCGCAGCGGTGTAACAATTGTTGATCCAACAACGACCTGGGTTGATGCGACATCAATTATTTCGCAAGATGTCACCTTGTTGCCTGGTACAACTATTAGTGGAGCGTCCACAATTGGGACTGGGGCAGTTATTGGCCCACGCACCACACTTCACGATTGCACTGTTGCCAATGGCGCTGAAGTTAAAGAGTCATATGCAGTCTCTGCAGTTATTGGCGAAAATTCAAGCGTAGGTCCATTCACTTTCCTCAGAGCTGGCACAGTCTTAGGTGCAGACACTCGTGCTGGAGCATTTGTTGAGATGAAGAACGTAGCGGTTGGTGACGGTTCAAAGGTTCCACACCTTTCATATGTTGGTGATGCAACTATTGGCGAAGGCACAAATATTGGCGCCGCTACAATTTTTGTTAATTATGACGGCGTAAATAAGCATCACACTGTTGTTGGCGACCATGTCCGAGTCGGCAGTGACAGCATGCTTGTAGCGCCAGTGACTATCGGAGATGGTGCCTATACAGCTGCAGGATCTGTAATTACTGAAGATGTTCCGGCCGGCGCGATGGGTGTTGGCCGTGCCAAGCAACGAAATGTATTAGGTTGGGTCCTGCGCAAGCGCCCCGGCACCAAGTCAGCTGAAGCAGCCGCCTCAGCTCCAAGCACCGACCAGGAAGGCTAATAATCGTGAGTGAAATCCGTTTATCCTCAGAGAAAAAACTTCGTCTCTTCTCTGGCCGCGGGTTTCCTGAGTTAGCTGAAGCAGTCGCATCTGATCTTGGTATTCCACTTACACCAACTTCTGCTTATGACTTTGCTAATGGTGAAATATTTGTTCGCTTTGAAGAATCTGTTCGCGGTTGCGATGCGTTTGTTATTCAGTCACACGCAACACCAATTAATAAGCAGATCATGGAACAACTCATCATGGTCGACGCTCTCAAGCGTGCATCTGCCAAGCGCATCACTGTCGTCACACCTTTCTATGGTTACGCACGTCAAGATAAGAAGAGCCGTGGCCGTGAGCCAATCACAGCGCGCTTAATGGCTGATCTCTTTAAGACAGCTGGAGCAGATCGCTTGATGGTTGTCGATCTGCACACATCACAGATTCAAGGCTTCTTTGATGGACCCGTAGATCACTTATTCGCCCTACCAATGCTCGCTGATTACGTTGGCAGCAAAGTTGATCGCAGCAAGCTGACAATTGTCTCTCCTGACTCTGGTCGTGTTCGTGTTGCAGAGCGCTGGTCTGAACTTCTTGGTGGATGCCCAATCGCATTTATTCATAAAACACGTGATCCACTTGTGCCTAATGAAGCAGTAACCGGCAAGGTTGTTGGTGATGTTGAAGGTCGCACCTGCGTTGTTATCGATGACATGATCGATACTGCAGGCACAATTACAAAAGCTGTCGATGCACTCTTTGAAGCTGGCGCACGCGATGTCATTGTTGCGGCAACACACGCTGTTTTCTCAGGCCCTGCTGTTGAGCGACTTAAGGGCTCACGCGCTGTTGAAATTGTTGTTACAGACTCTCTTCCTTTAGCTGAAGATCAGAAGTTCGATAAGTTAACTGTTATCTCCATTGCGCCACTTCTAGCCCGCGCAATCCGTGAAGTATTTGAAGATGGATCTGTTACCAGCCTCTTCGACGGCCACAGCTAAGCCTGAATTTCTACGGATTTGGAGCTTTTGCCCCACGCCCCATAAACTTCAACCATTCTGGCGAGGGTTTCTCCTTAAAGTTTATAAAGGAAAACCGTTATCGACGGCAAGGTATCTAACTCCTGTCAGAGTCCATTTATATGAGACGACAGGAGTTTTTTCATGGCAGAAGTAGCAATCAACGGCACCACACGTACCGAATTCGGTAAGGGTGCATCACGTCGCGCACGTCGCGATGGTCAGGTTCCAGCAGTTATCTACGGTCACGGTGAGGCTCCACTTCACATCACTCTTAATGCACGTGATCTCGGAAACGCACTTAAGGAATCAAACGTTCTTCTCAACATCACTTTCGATGGTCGCACAGAGCTCACACTTCCAAAGTCAATTGTGAAGCACCCACTCAAGCAGAGCCTTGAGCACGTCGACCTCGTACTCGTACGTCGCGGAGAGAAAGTTACAGTGCATGTTCCTGTTCACACAGAAGGCAAGCACGACCCAGACGGAATCCTTGAGCACGTACACAACACAATTGAAGTTGAGACAGAGGCTACAAATATTCCTAAGTTCCTTGTTCTCGATATCGAAGGCATGAAGGCCGGAACATTTAAGTTGGCATCAGATGTTGTTCTTCCTGCAGGTGTCACACTTGTTTTGGATCCAACAGCAACTGTTGTTCACCTATCAGAGCGTCGTGCAGCAACAGCTGAAGAGACTGCAGCAGCAGCCCCAGCACCTGATGCAGCGGCACCAGCAGCTCCAGCAGCTTCATAAATTAGTAAAGAAATCTGACGCGTTATGACGTGGTTGGTAGTGGGGCTCGGTAATCCGGGCGATCAATACGCTGCCACCCGTCATAACGTTGGTCAGATGGTTATAGACGAGCTTGCAAAGCGTCACAGCGCTAAATTCTCTTCACATAAATCTCGCACAAGCATTGCGGCCTTTAAGTTAGGCGTCGGAGTAGATGCGCACTCGGTAATTCTCGCTAAGTCTCTCGGTTACATGAACGAAACTGGCGGCCCTATTAAAGCTTTAGCGCAGTTCTATTCTGTTGAACCAAAAAATATTATTGTTTTACATGACGAACTCGACATTGATTTTGCAGCAATACGTACCAAACTTGGCGGCGGCGATAATGGCCACAATGGTTTGAAATCAATGACCTCAGCCTTTGGTGGTCCTGATTATTTCCGCGTTCGACTTGGTATTGGACGCCCAATGGGGCAACAAGATCCTGCTGACTTTGTTTTAAAGCAGTTTAGCCAGCCTGAGAAGAAAGAACTTTCACTCTTCTTAGATCGCGGCGCAGATGTGGTTGAGCACCTCATTGAAAAAGGTCTTGAGCTCACCCAAACCAAATTTAATTCTTGAATCAGCCTGTATTGCGTAGACCTGTTGCTACTCCGTTAATAGTCAACAACAAAGCGCGAATCAAAGTTGGTTCTGGATTATCTCCAGCGTTGCGAACACGGTCGAGCAGATTTACCTGTAGCGAATGAATTGGTGCAAGATAGGTATCGCGAACTTCAAGTGTTCTTGCCAATACAGGCTGGTCGCTTAAGAGGGCGCTCTTTCCGGTGAGTAACAAAATCTCGGAGATAGTGAGATTGAATTCTTCTTCAATTGTTGTAAGGAAATGTTGTAGTTCATTAGGAACCAAGGTTTCTACATAACGGCGTGCTGTCTTGAGATCAGTCTTTTTCAAAGTCATCTCAACATTGCTGATAAATGTAGAGAAGAAGTGCCACTCTGAAAGCATCTTTTTAAGTACATCAGTTTTGCCCGCCTCGCGTGCAGCCTTTAGCCCACTGCCGACTCCAAACCAACCCGGAACAATCTGGCGCGACTGCGTCCAACCAAATACCCATGGAATTGCGCGTAATGAATCTAGCCCGCCAGCAGCATCTGGGCGACGTGATGGACGAGATCCCAAGAAAAGATTTCCTAATTGTTCTACCGGTGTTGAGGCATAGAAGTAAGCAGGCAAATCTGGATGATCAATCAGAGCGCGATATTTAGCGAAAGAGTTATCACTGACAAGGTTCATACAGTCATTCCATTGCTCAAGATCGGCAACGCTCTGACGTGGACCGCGATTGAGAATTGTTGCTTCAAGGGAAGCAGCTAGGGTGAGCTCAACATTCTCGCGAGCAAGTGCTGGCAGTGAGTACTTATCGCTAATTACTTCACCTTGTTCTGTCATCTTGATTGCACCATCAACTGAACCCCATGGCAAAGCAACAAGTGCTTCATATGTTGGGCCTCCACCACGACCGACTGAACCACCACGACCATGGAATAAGCGAAGCTTGACGCCATGTTTCATAGCTACATCGCGAAGCTTTCTTTGTGCACGGTGAATTTCCCATTGGCTAGTTGCAATTCCGGCATCTTTATTTGAATCGGAGTAACCCAACATCACTTCTTGAAGGTCGCCACGGAGAGCAACGATTGCGCGATAGGTTGGGTTTGAGAGCAACTTGTCGAGAATATCGCCAGCTGCACGGAGTTCGGCAACAGTTTCAAGTAGAGGAGCAAAACCAATCTTTGCGACTTTCTTATCCAGATCGATTAGTCCTGCATATTTTCCAAGTAGAGCAGCTGCAACCAGGTCATCAGCACCCTTTGTCATTGAAACGATATAGGTCTCGATGACTTCAGGTCCAAAACGTTCGATGAGATCTGCGATTGCTACAAAAGTATTGAGAGTCTTTGCAGCTGTTGCATCGAGAGATGAGCCATTTCGCTTTACCCCATTAGCCAACTCACCAATAAGGATTTCAAACTTCTCGTCATGGCTCTTCTCAAGATATCCATCACCCAAGAAATTCTTCAAAACATTGTGATGTGCATCTGAATGCTCGCGGATATCAAGAGTTGCATGGGTTAATCCAAAGGCTGCTACTGAACGGATAGTTCTTTCTAATAAGCCAGTAGCAATGAGTTCGCCGCGATGTGCAAATAGAGAATCACGCATCAAAGTCAGGTCTGCTAGCAGTTCTGAAGTATCTTTGTAATCGCGTCCAGGAACATGCGGGCCACCAACTGCATGTCTGTTTCGTGTAAATGCCAAGCGATGCACAATTGCTGTTGCCTTTAGTCGGTATGGCTCTTGTGAATTAAGGCGTAAGAAACGTTGTTCGAATTCAGGGATTCGCTTGAGATCTTCCTCAACGGATGCGCTGAGTTCGGGGGTGGCGCCGGTGATGCGCGTAGAGACAGAGAGCATCTGGCGTAGACGGTCCATAGCCGCGATAGTTGTGCGTATTGCATGACCTACCTGGAGAACAACGGCATCCTCAGTTACTTGTGGAGTGATATTTGGATTTCCATCACGGTCGCCACCGATCCAGGTGCCAAAAGTAAGCGGGCGGGCTGTGACCGGAAGGTCAATATTGATTCGCTTGAGCTCACGTGCAAAATCATTGAGGACTTCAGGAACAGTTTGCTTCGCTAAATCGTCGAGGTAGTAAAGGGCGTTCATCGCTTCATCAAGTGGTTCAGGGCGATCAAGTCGAAGCTCATCGGTCTGCCAGAGCAAATCAACTATTTCAGCGAGACGTTCATTTTGCGAAACACTATTTGGAAGATCTAAAAGATTTGAAATTTCAGAAAGCTTGCCAAGGATCGAACGGCGGGCAGCCTCTGTTGGGTGTGCTGTAAAGACTGGACGCACCTGAAGTTCGCCAACCCATTTTTCAATATCAGCATGAGTGAATTCATGACCTGAAGAGGGGTTCGCTTGGGCATCAATAATTTTATCTATAGCTTTTGATAACCAAGATTTTCCATCGCGTCGCGCTTCGGCAAGAATTCTCGAACGGTGAACCTGTTCCGCAACATTTGCTAAGTGAAAGAAGGTGCTGAAAGCGCGAACGAGATCAACCGCTTGATCATCAGAAATTTTAGAAAGAATTACATCGTCGCCGTTATCTCGACCTGCTTTGCGAACAGCCTCTACTAGATCAAAGAGATCTTGACCCTCTTGTCTGACAAGAGATTGCCCCAAGAGGTCTGCTAAGCGCCGAACATCGCTGCGCAAAAGCGCATCGTCGTTGGCAACGATTGCACTTGAGACAGCAGAATTCTCGGTCATGCCGTAATTCTCCCACCCGTTTGACTCATAATGAGACGCTTTATCTCATTATTCGAAACCCTCTTCTCAGCGCTACTATTGCCATATTCAAGCCCCCTCCTTTTAGGAGCGGGGCCATAGCTGCGTTTTCAGGCGATTTATGAGAGATAAGGTGAGGGTGATGTACGGATTACTTGCTCAACTTAGCGCGCATGCAGATCTGAAAGATTCCCTTGTTTCTCACCAAAGAATAATTGCGCCTTCATCTACCAACGCTTTTCTCATTGCAATAAAGGCTGAATCGGCGCCTGTTTTGGTCGTGACAAGTTCTAGCCGCGGGGCAGAAGATTTGGCAGAAGATCTCCGAAGTCTCAGTAAAGAAGTTTACGAATTTCCAGCTTGGGAGACTTTGCCCCACGAAAGGCTAAGTCCACGCAGCGATACTGTCGCGAGACGAATTCAAACTCTTAGCGCGCTAGCTACTCTGCACAGTGAAGCAAACCCAATAGTTGTAGCTCCCATACGTGCTGTCATCCATAGATTTATTGCATCGATTGCGACCGAGCCGCTGCGGACTCTAGAAATCGGCGACGAGCTCTCATTTACAGAATTGATTGAACATTTCTCGGCCCTCTCATATACGCGTACTGATTTAGTTGAGAAGCGCGGGGAGTTTGCAGTGCGTGGAGGCATCGTTGATGTCTTCCTACCTTTAGCTGATTACCCGGTACGTATCGATTTCTTCGGTGATGAGATTGAAGAGTTGCGCTACTTTGATATTTCAGATCAGCGTACAACTAAGCCAGTTACTGAAAAACTTACGATAATTCCATGCCGTGAAATCTTAATGAGTGAGGAAATTCGC
>JBIKSV010000057.1:0-7458 GCA_044348425.1 Candidatus Planktophila sp.
TGCTCTCGAAGCAATGATGAGAGCGAACCACATTGGTTCGATGCCAATTGCGCCGATTCCTAATGGACGTAAAGCTGCGATGAGGGCGGTGAGAATTCCAAGAAGGGCAATCTTTTTCGAGCCAAGCTCTTCTTGAGTGACAAGAACGATTACTAATAGAAGAGTCAAAGGCGAAGCCGCAAGAAAGAACCAACTTGCCTTATCCGCTAACTCATCTGTCGGAACAAAGAAGGGCCAGAGAAAGCCAAGTGCTACTAGAGCGAGAAGGCTGAGAGTAAGGGCCTTGCGTAAGACACTCATGAAATATCCGATTGAGATTGTGCAGCTAAGACGTCGCCGACAGTGAGCCAGCGACGAGGTGACATGACTTTTGCGACTTGCGGAGCAAATGCTGGTGATGCAAGAAGAACGTCCAAGGTCTGACCATCGGCTACTTTCTCGCCGTCGGCAATAAAGATTGTGCGATCGGCCAACTCTGCAACGAGCTCAACATCATGTGTTGCAATAAGGATTGCTGTTCCTGCCCGGGCCGCATCGCGCAATAGCTTTGTTAACTTCTCTTTGGCTTCATAATCCAAGCCGCGGGTTGGCTCATCTAAAATAACAATTTCCGGATTAGCCACTAAAACAATGGCTAGTACTAAAGTCAGACGTTCGCCCTCAGATAAATCACGAGGATGGGACTCTTTCGAAATCGTAGGAAGTAGTCGATGTAGAAACTTTAGAGTTGACCCGGGTTCGAGTGTGCGATCCTTATCGGTGCGCTGACATTCCTCGTTCACAGATTGCAGATAGAGAATATCGCCTGGTTCTTGCGGGATATACCCAATCTTCATGGACCTCTCTTGCGGGGCAATCTCTGATACCGAAACTTCATTAATGAGGACAGATCCATGAGTTGGCGCAACTAACCCTGTAATAACTTTGATGAGAGAACTTTTCCCGGCCCCATTACGACCCATCAGCGCCGTAACTTCACCAGAACGCAAGGTAAGTGAGATGCCCTTTAGCGCCTGCTTTGCTCCATATGAGAGTGCGACCTTTGAGACTTCAGCTACGACATCGCCATGTGTTGTAACGGCACGCGAATAGTCAGGAAGTGACTTACGAAGATCTTCAGTTGATCGGCGAACTTCACGGGTGTTTGTTCCGAATTCATCGAGTTTAAGTGCACGCGAGAGCTTAATCAGTGGTGGTACCAGATTGCTCTGACGCAGAACTTCGTCAGGTATGCCAAGTGAACTCTCGCCATCGCCTTCAATGAGAAGAATCCGATCAACATATCCGATGACACGTTCTAGACGATGTTCGGCGATGATTACCGTAACCGAGAGATCATGAACCAGCCGCTGCAAAAGGCTCAATATCTCTTCAGCTGCGATTGGATCTAGCGCACTTGTTGGTTCATCTAGTACAAGGACCTTAGGGTGCATAACTAGAGCAGAGGCGATAGCAACACGTTGTTGCTCACCACCACTGAGTGTTGCAATATTTCTATTTCGCAGTTGCGCTAACCCAACTTGATCTAGAGCTTCCTCAACGCGTTTGCGCATTACTTCGGGAGGAAAACTGAGAGATTCCATTCCAAAGGCGATTTCCTCTTCGACGGTATCTGCGACAAAGGCATTAATGGGGTTTTGGCCCACAATTCCCACAATTCCAGATAATGCACCTGGGCGAACAGTCCGAGTTGAGATTCCATCAACTGATATCTCGCCAGCGAGAATTCCACCTGTGTGATGAGGCACCAAGCCGTTAATCAGACGCAGAAGGGATGATTTCCCTGAACCGGTATGGCCCATAACGAGGACCATCTCTCCCTCAGCTATTTCAAATGAAAGATTTTCGATAACCGTAGTGGTGCTTTGTGGGTATAGAAGAGTGACATTTGAAAACTTAATCATGCGAATACCGCCAGCAATGCAATAGCTACACCAGAGCTCAGATAGAGCGAGTCAACTTTTCTAAATGGAATCGGGCGATAACGTGTTCGAATTCGTGATCGTCCATAACCTCGTGACTCCATTGATTGGGCTAGGTGTATAGCGCGATTTAAACTCTCTTCTAGGAGAGGTAGCGCTATTGAAGCGATTTTTACTCGTTGCCCATTTCGCAGAAACTGTGCAGATCTAATCCGCGAGATACTCGAGACTAATTGCGGCAAGACGGTTGTAGCAATGGTGAGAGCGACACCAACTTGGTAGAGCGAGGTCGGAAGAGTGCGAAGGAGTTTACGTGGACTCGTCACTGAATTCGCTGCACCAAATAGTGCGATAACGCTGGCGATAATCAAACCTTCCTGGAGCGAAGAAGAAAGCCTCTCAAGTGTGACTGCGCCACCTATGCGAATACCTGGAAGCCAAGATGGGAGATCAATGCGAGGAACAGTAAAGAGCGTGTTGCCAGGTCGCGGTACGCCAATGAGAATTCCTGCCACCAAGCGGATGACGAGCAAGTAGAGACCTGCAACGAGTGACCACTTAAAACTAGAGCCCCATGGTCCATCTTCCCGCCTTTGTTTAACAAAAAGCGCAGCAATACCGACTGCTCCCAGCGCAACATATGCGCTTCCCGTCGCAATCACTGCGCAGGAGAGGAAGATGAAGAATCCCCACATGGTTATAGGATGCAGTGGAGTTATCGGATGTAGTGGGAGTCGGTCGGTACGCTGCACCGGCATTACTTCTTCTTGGTTAAGGCTTTTGGTGCCGCAATCTCAACACCGCATTCTCGCGATGGGTAGCCATTAAAGCCACAGATGAGCCCTGACTTATCGGTTCGAACCTTTATCTCTTGCTCGAGAACATCGATTCCTTGTGATTCCTCAGCGGTGACTACGCAGCGAGTGATAGTTGATCGGACTTTCTCGCCTTTTGGCGAAATAGCAGGATTTCCGAAATCAATAACTAGCGCGATTCGCTTGAAGCCTTTTTCTGGCTTGGTTGTTGCGCAAATTGATTTGAATCTCGGTTTTACTGAAGGGGGAGTAGAAGGAATGTCATTACTGCTAAATGTGAAAATCCAACCTTCGACCGAGCCATCTGCGATGTCGACTGTTGGACCAGTCATGGCAGCTTTCCATTGTGTGGTGTTAGGACCTGCTTGGTAGTAACCCCAATAACGGTAGCCTTTCTCAGCGGCGAGTGAGATTGGTGTTGAGAGTGTGGTGACAAGTGCTGCGCAGGAGAATGCAATAAAAAAACTTCTTTTGCGCGATTTTTTGGTGAGTTTGCTATTGATAAACATTCTGGAGCTCCTAGAAAGAGAGAGTCTCACAGGGGTAGCGTGCTTCAGGTATCAACACCTAATGCGACTACACCCCGCAAACCTCGGCGGGTGTTGGTCTTCGTAGCGGTTAGGTAATCCGACTTAGGCCACTTGGGCCCTTACGGTTGCGGGTCAGCGTCGGATTTTCACCGAACTTCCCCTAAATCGCTATCAGTCTTGCTTATTAAGTTGTGTGCGAACCAAACCATAACTCAGAAGGGTTGGCAACTATCAACTCACCATCTACGATGCAATTATGGAATATCGTCGTCTTGGTTCAACTGGAATGTACGTCTCAGAAATTGCCTATGGAAACTGGATCACTCACGGTTCACAGGTTGAGGCAGAGGCTGCGACAAAGTGTGTGAAGACAGCCCTGGATGTTGGTATCACGACCTTTGACACTGCAGATGTATATGCAGGTACCAAAGCAGAAACCGTTCTTGGTAAGGCCCTTAAAGGCGTACGCCGCGAGTCTTATGAGCTCTTCACAAAGGTCTATTTTCCGACTGGCGAAGGCAAGAATGACCGAGGTCTTTCGCGCAAACATATTATGGAGTCAGCGCACGCATCATTGAAGCGACTCAATACCGACCACATCGATCTCTACCAGGCACACCGCTTCGATGTTGAGACACCTCTCGAAGAAACGCTATCCGCCTTTGATGATCTCATTCGCCAAGGAAAAGTGAGCTACATCGGATTCTCAGAGTGGGATGCCCCGCAAATTAAAAATGCGCTCAAGATTCAGGATGCCCGTGGTTATGATCGTTTTGTTTCTAGTCAGCCCCAGTATTCGGCTCTGTGGCGTGTCATTGAGGCAGAGGTTGTGCCACTTTCTCGTGCAGAGGGCATAGGTCAAATTGTCTGGTCCCCACTAGCACAAGGTGTTTTGACAGGTAAGTATCTGCCGGGCGAGAAAGCGCCTGCAGGATCAAGAGCGCGCGATAAGAAGAGTGGCGCAAACTTCATTAGTGGTTGGCTTCGTGAAGAAGTTCTCACCGCTGTACAAGGTTTACGCCCGATAGCAGATGATGCTGGTTTAACTATCGGCCAGCTATCTATTGCATGGGTGCTCTCAAATAACAATGTCTCTTCTGCAATTATGGGAGCGACCAAGCCATCGCAGGTGAAAGAAAATGCGAAAGCTTCAGGAGTTAAGTTGAGCTCAGACCAGCTAGCTGCAATCGATAAAGTTCTGGGATCACTTCCAGAGCGCGATCCGCGCAAAACCAAAAGCCCTGCAGAACGTCCCTGATTAATCCGCTCATCAATTAAATCAGTCATCAGTAAAGGGAAAGCTCACCATTATTAAACTAGAGAATGATGTAAGGCGGGCTCGCAATGCAGTTCGTTTTACCTTTCTCGCTAATGGCATCGCGCTTGGTTCATTTATCGCACGAATTCCAGATTACAAGAGCGAGCTCGCAATCAGCGATGGCCGCCTTGGTTGGGCATTGATCTTTGGTTCTCTCGGGGTAGTTCTCTCATTAACTCTCGCGGGTAGAGCTGCAGCTCGCTACGGAAGTAAACCGATAATTTTGGTGTCGACAGTTTTTGTCGGAATCTTCACCCCGGGCGTCGGGCTACTCACCAATGTCTGGGTCTTTTCGCTCGCGCTTTTTTTCTGGGGGTTCTCACTCGGGTTTCACGATATTTCTCTATCCTCACATGGGGTTGGTTTAGAGCAACGATCAGATTCGAAGATGCTGAGCACAATGCACGCCATGTATTCACTTGGATCAATTATCGGGGTAGGAACCGGCGGTCTCTTTGCTCAGTTCGGAATCACACCTTTTAAACATCTTTCTTTGGTAGGGATATTGATTGCTCTTTCTGCACTTGTCATTCGCAGCAGCCTTCTTCCTGCGGATTTTGATAAGAGCACTGTTGAGCGAAAGCATCGTCGTAAGAAGCGCCCTGCAATTATTTGGGTGCTGGGATTGCTTGGAGTATGTGCAGCTATCGCTGAGGGAACCGCCAGCGATTGGGGAGGAGTCCTTTCACGCGATACATACGGAGCTTCGCCATTTGTATCTTCACTTCCTTACGCTCTTTTTTCAGCGCTCATGGTGATCGGTCGACTCAACGGGGATCGGCTTTCAGGACGTTTTGGCACAAAGAACATTTTGATTACAGGCGGATCAATCGCTGGAACAGGCCTTGCTTTCGGAATGTTGATCGACAATCTCTTCGGAGTGTTTTTTGGCTGGTTCTGTCTGGGGCTTGGCGTGAGCGTTGTGATCCCACTTCTCATGAGCCTTGCCGGAGAGATAGTGCGTGATAAATACGAGGGAACTATCGCTCCTTCAGAAGCAGTTGCGATGGTGGCAGGTATCTCTTACTTGGCATTTCTTGCGGCGCCGCCAATGATTGGAGTTCTCTCGGATTTGATAACACTGCGGCTAGCAATTCTTGTACCAGCAGCGCTGGCAATCATGATGGCGATCGGAGCTTTCTTGGCACCTATCGATAGCCCAAAGAAATCAACGACCTAGTAAAAAATTTAGATTTTGTCGCCTGGTTTAACTTGCGGCTTTGGGGTTCGCATACGTCTCATTTGAGTAGAACGCAACCATCCGTACATTCCAAGACCCTTTACAGGTGTATCAGGGAAACGGGCCGAGACAGCTTTACGAATCTTACGAGTGAGAATAAAACCGTCAAGCACTGAAACAATGAGGACCGAGTACATCACTCCGATAGAGAGAAGTTGTGTGATAGGAATTCCATTGTTATCTCCGACAGTCGCAGAAGTCGGGATAAGTGTCAGAAGAAGCACTACGAAAATAATCGGTAAGAAATACTCACCAATCGAACGACGTGTATCAATGTAATCACGGACAAATCGTCGAGCGGGTCCACGATCGCGAGCAGGCAATGCGTGCTCTTCACCGCGCATATATGCCTCGCGAGCTGCCAAGCGTGCGACACGTGTCTCTTCACGGAGTCGCTTCTTCTCGTCCTTTGTTACGACGGGCGCGAGAGTATGGCGCTTTGGTTGAGCATCTTTGCGGCGAGGAGTTGGACGGCCTTTTTTCGAATCGGTCATGGCGAGATTATAGGGCGAGCATTTGCTCTAATGCGAGTTTTGCATAGCGGGTAGTCTCTTCATCAACCTTAATGACATTGACAATATGGCCTGCAACGATTGATTCCATCGCCCACACTAAATGAGGAAGGTCTATTCGATTCATTGTGGAGCAGTAACAGACAGTGCGATCGAGAAAGAAAACCTCTTTATCTGGATTTGCAGCCGCCAAGCGCCCAACTAGATTGAGCTCTGTACCCACCGCCCACTTGCTGCCGGCAGGTGATGATGAAACGACCGAAATAATCTTCTCTGTGCTTCCAACTACATCCGCAGCCTGAACTACTTCATGCTGGCACTCGGGGTGAACAATTATCTTGATGTCAGGAACTTTGCTTCGGTATTCATCAATCGAGCTCTTGGTAAATCGACCATGAACTGAGCAGTGACCCCGCCAGAGAATTACGGTTGCAGCGCGAATCTCTTCTTCGGTTAGCCCACCCATTGGTTTCCAGGGATTCCAGACAACACAATCAGCTGTAGTTAGCCCAAGAGATGCCACTGCGGTATTTCGCCCCAGATGTTGATCGGGGAGAAAGAGAATTTTCTGTCCTTTTTCAAGGGCCCATTTCATCGATTTTTCTGCATTCGATGATGTGCAAATAGTTCCGCCATTTTTCCCGGTAAAACTCTTGATAGCCGCAGAGGAATTCATATAAGTCACAGGGATTGTTACATCCGCTAATCCGAGAGAAGTCAGATCACTCCAGCATTGATCAACCTGGCTAGCAGTTGCCATGTCTGCCATCGAACATCCAGCAGCAAGATCGGGGAGAATAACTTTTTGATGTGGGCCAGTAAGAATGTCGGCACTCTCTGCCATAAAGTGAACACCACAGAAGATGATGAACTCTGCATCGGATTGAGACGCAGCTGCTTGTGCTAACTTAAATGAGTCTCCAGTGATATCTGCAAAATCTATAACTTCATCTCGTTGGTAGTGATGGCCAAGGATGAGGGCACGAGAACCTAGAGCCTGTCGCGCAGCTATGGCTCGAGCAACTAATGACGGATCACTGGCTTCGGGGAGTTCACCCTCACAAGAAACGCCACGTTCTGAGGTGAAATCACGGCCCTGTCCTAGGAGGAGCAGGTCGGTA
>JBIKSV010000058.1:0-7288 GCA_044348425.1 Candidatus Planktophila sp.
TGACAATATCTCCAGCGATGAGAACTTCACCATCTTCAGCAATCTTGATTGATGTTCCAGGAATTGGTCGACCAACAGATCCGATGCGTAGCGCAGAACTGAGATTAAGGGTTGCTCCGGCAGTGGTTTCAGTCAAACCGTAACCTTCCAGGATTGTGATACCTGCACCACGATAGAAATGTCCAAGGCGTGCGCCAAGCGGTGCACCACCTGAGATAGCTGCTTCAACTCTGCCACCAAGTCCATTACGAATCTTTGAATAGACAAGAGCATCAAAGAGTTTATGTTTGATGGCAAGACCTGGCTTGAACTTCTTTGCATCGAGATTCTCGCTATATGCGATAGCAATTTCTGCTGCTTTGCGGAAGATTTTTCCCTTTCCTGCAGCTTCTGCCTTCGCTTCTGCGCCGTTGTAAACCTTCTCAAAGATACGTGGCACAGCGAGCACGAATGTTGGTTTAAAGGACGCAAGATCGAGAGGCAGGCGCGTTGCTGGATCACCGCAATGAGCTAAGTGAAGACCTGCAGTAATTGAACCAATCTGCACCATGCGACCGAAGACGTGGGCAACTGGCAGGAAGAGCAGAGTTGATCCACCTTCTTTGAGGAAGAGATCACTTGCACCCTGAACAACATTGCCACACTCAGCGAGGAAGTTGCCGTGGGTGAGTTGAACTCCCTTTGGACGGCCAGTTGTTCCCGAGGTGTAGATGAGAGTTGCCAGAGAATCAGGAGTAAGTGCTGCGCGACGACGTTCAATCTCCTCATCGCTCACGCCCTCACCTGCACGGCGAAGAACTTCTAGAACATCATCTGTCATTACCCAGATGTGCTTTGTGTGCGAAGGAATTACTGGTGCGACAGTCTCACGCAGAATCGGAGTCTCTACAAAGAGAGCGACAGATCCTGAGTCGTTGAGAATCCAATCAACTTGTTCTGGAGATGATGTCTCATAGATTGGAACTACAACCGCTCCGGCATACCAAGAAGCAAAATCTAGAATGGTCCACTCATAACGAGTTCTTGCCATAATCGCTACGCGATCACCAATCTGCACACCGGCTGCAACGAGACCTTTCGCAGCTGATCGAACATCTGATTCGACTTCGCGAGCAGTTAATGGTTGCCAACCTTCGCCTAATGGGCGAGAGATTGTGATGCGTTCTGGTTCGAACTGCGCACGCTCTGCGATGAGGTTGGTGAGATTGCCAGAAGTGGCAGCAGGGACAAGGGCGGGAGCTGTGATTTCATTCATGGAGGCAACGCTAGCGCTGAGAGGCAGATTTTGGAAAGGGTTGTAAGCTTGTGGAATGTCTGAATATTCATCTGGAACAGTAATCGTCGACGCTCCACTTGCCGATGTGGCAGCCCACCTCTCAAATATCGCGGGCTACCCAGAATGGCTGAGCTCAATAAAGAAGGTCGAAGTCACCGAAAGCGATGACCAGGGACGAGCCCTCAAAGCCAACGTCTCAGTCGATGCCGGCGTAATGAAAGATCGCGCCACCCTTGAATACGACTGGTCGGGCGCCCCAAATGAAATCTCCTTCTCTCTCGATGAGGCAGATTTAATGACAGCGATGGATGGAAAATACATCCTCAAAGCAATCGATAGCGACTCAACAGAGGTGACTTACCAACTGGGTGTGGAACTCTCTCTGCCGGTTCCGCGCATGATGATTGCCAAGACAGAGAAGGCAACCATCGATAGCGCACTTGCTGAGCTCAAGTCTCACTTCGAATAATTTAAATGATTATGTCCGTCACAACAGGCGCTTACTCAATAGGTATCGATATTGGTGGAACCAAGGTACTGGGTGGCGTGGTTGATGAGATGGGCAATCTCCTTAAGAGTGCCAGGAGAGATACCCCGCGCGAAGGTGGCTCGCATTTAATTTCAACAATTGCAGAAGTTGCAAAAGAACTCCTTGCTGAATTCACGGTTGAAAGCATTGGATTATCTGCAGCTGGCTTTGTCTCATCCGATCGCAAGACCATGTTAGCAACTCCAAACATCGCAGCTTGGAACGGTGTAAATCTTGAGAGCGAACTACGCAAATTCATTGATCTTCCAATCATTTTAGAAAATGATGCTAATGCTGCAGCGTGGGGAGAGCATCGTTTCGGTGCTGGTCAAGGTGTATCTAATCTTTTAATGGTCACAGTTGGTACAGGTATCGGTGGCGGCATCATTGTTAATGGTGGTCTTTTGCGAGGCGCGTATGGTGTTGCAGCCGAGATAGGTCACTTAAGAGTTCTTCCTGAAGGTCACCTCTGCGGCTGTGGTGAGAGAGGTTGTTTCGAACAATATGCTTCGGGCAACGCGCTACTTCGCCATGCACGAGAAGCAATTGCAGCTAGCCCAGTTCTTGCTCGCAATCTACTCTCTCGTGGAGATGGAACTATGGAAGGTCTCACAGGTCAGGCGATTACTGATGCTGCGCGAGTTGGCGATGAAGTTGCACTCGCTGCCTTTAAAACAACAGCCCAATGGCTCGGAGCGGGAATTGCATCGCTTTCGGCGATTCTAGATCCAGAGATTGTTGTTATTGGTGGGGGAGTAATCGATGCAGGGGAGATTCTCTTGGCGCCAACTCGTGAAGCTCTAGAGCGCTACCTGCCTTTTGCAGGTAAACACCCTTCACCAAAGATTATCGCTGCAACGCTTGGAAATAGCGCAGGTCTCGTTGGCGCAGCAGATCTTGCACGCAAGTAAATAAGATTTACTTTTCGCTCGGATAACGCACACCAATTTTTGCTCGAATTGCATCCATGAGTTCCATAATTTCTAGCGACATAGAATGTGGCGCCAATGGTGATTCAATTTCATTTGATCGAACCATCCGAGCAAACTCGACCGCCTCTTCGCGCAAACCTAAACCCTGATAGGTATTTGGATATTCCTTCACGTCACCGTCACGAGTAATCAGACGCATCGTTGTTGGGGCGAAGAAGAAACCATCCATCTCAAGGCGGGCTTTGCTTCCAGAGATGACGCCACTTATTGCGGTGCGATTGAGCATCGTCGCGTTCAGCATGGCTTGCGCTCCGTTTGCATAATCAAAAATCATAGAGATTTGGCTATCGACGCCTTGATTGGTGAGAGTTGCAGAGGCAGCAAAGGATTGCGGAGCTCCGAGAACCAAGTGAGCCAAAGTGATGGGATAAATTCCAAGATCAAGGAGTGCGCCACCACCGAGTTCGGGCCACCAAAGTCGAGGTGCAATCTCTTCTGGAAGATATTGGCCGTGGTCTGCAATGACGGTTCGAATCTCTCCAAGTGCACCACTTCCAATTATCTCTCGCATCTGTTGGATGTGAGGTAAGAAGCGAGTCCAGATTGCTTCTAGCAAGGGCAGATTAAGTTCGCGAGCTCTCTCGATTACAGCGCGAGCTTCGGTTGCATTGATGGTGAATGGTTTTTCACAGAGAACCGGCTTGCCTGCGTTAAGCGCCAAGAGAGAATTTTCTGCATGAAAGGTATGCGGAGTAGCAACGTAGATTGCATCAACATCTGCAGCTACTAAATCTTCATAGCTGGCAAATGGTTCTGCACCCGGAAATTCTGAAACAAAGTTAGCCGCGCTTGAGGTGCTGCGGGAACCAACGGCAGCAATTTGATGACCATCGAGGAAGGCGAGATCTCTGGCAAATGCACGAGCGATTCCGCCTGTTCCGAGGATGCCCCATTTGAAATCTTTCTCAACCAAATCACTCATAAGCGCGCACCATCTTCTCCCTCTTCACGGTCTTCACGATTCCACCAACGTTTTACTGTTTCAACGAGTCGGCCAAACTTGAGGTGCAATGGAACTTTTTCGGACTCCACCTGCGCATAGAGCGCGCGTTCGGAGTTCAGTGACATTACTTCTTCTCTCTCGATTTCTTCAAGTTCATTCAGGTATGTGCGCGGTGAGGATTCATCGAGTGAGAGTCCGGCAACCATCGAATCAAATTCTGCGTTGATGAGATCCATCTCATCATCATTATTTGCGCCCGCCGGGGTGGTCATAGCTAATCGTTACATATAGAGCTCGAAAGGGGGGAATTTCTCTTAAATATTCGACTCGGGCTCTAAAGAGTCGATAGATTAGAGTCATGAACAACCTGCCTTACGGCACTTTGCGGGCATTCCTAACGCCCTTTCTCATTCTTGCCTTTAGGCCAAAGGTTAAAGGGCTACGCAATGTCCCCGCGACTGGTCCGGTGATTATTGCTTCGAATCATCTCTCCTTTAGCGATTCAATATTTATGCCCTTAGTCGTTCCTCGTAAGGTGACTTTTTTGGCAAAGAGTGAGTACTTCACATCTCCAGGTCCAAAGGGATTTATCAAGAAGTTGACCTTTATCGCACTTGGTCAGGTTCCTGTCGATCGTTCGGGCGGACGACGAAGCGAAGCAGCTCTAATAACCGGACTTCAAGTTCTTGCAGCTGGCGATTGTCTCGGCATTTATCCTGAAGGCACTCGTTCACCAGATGGACGTTTATATAAGGCGCGCACCGGAATCGCACGTCTTGCCATTGAATCTGGTGCACCCATTATCCCGGTTGCAATGTTTAATACCGACAAGATTCAACCAACTGGAACAGTTGTTCCAAAGGTCAAGAGAGTTGGAATGACATTTGGTGAAGCGATGTACTTTGACGGAGACCCAAAAGATCCCGTTCACTTACGCGCGTGTGCTGACCAAATCATGAAACGTATCCAGGAGATGTCTGGCCAAGAGTACGTCGATGACTATGCGCCAAAGAAAGCAGCGCTAGATCCAAACGAAGATTAAGTACGACCTACTTTTCTAACTCGTTGCGACTCTGCAGAAAATTGCAGGCATGACAATCAGGTCCCGCATCCGGACAGTCTCCATCAAGCAGAGTGATGAAATCAGCAAGCAAAGACTGGAGAGCTTGCGGGTTGCGCTCGACAGGTACGTACTGTTGGTGCACCCCAAAACCCATATCGTTACTTACAAACTCGTTAGGGCGAGTCTGGGCAACTCCACCTAATCTCCACACTAATAGCCCCATGGTTGATACCGGAAAAGCCTTGCCAGTTAAGGGATTCTCGAGCATATAGGCGTATGCCTCTAGCTGTGGCGAGTAAAAGTCGCCACTATCTTTTTCAGAGTCAGATACTTTGCAATCAATGATTCCGACGGTGCCATCGTCATAATGCCCCAAGAGATCGTAGATTCCGCGTAATTTCCAGGGAGTCTCAACGCCGTTGACGCTGATGTTTTTGCTCTTTAGCCATTGGCCCCATTGTTTGATGGTTCCGGGAGCAAGTGATGGATCAATACTGGGCATCGGAGCGCGACGGAAATGTTCTTCTTGTACGGTAGATAAAGTTTTAAGAAGTGGAAAATCTTTCTTGAGCTCTTGCGAAAACCAATACTTAATCCAGATGCATCGTTTGCAGCTAGAAAAACCAAAGGTGAGATCTGAAGGAGCAATAAATTCTCGTGCTGGCTTAGCTGGCTTAACGATTGTCATGCGCTGATTATCCCCTTAGCCACTGACAATTGCGGAGTAAAGGACTGCAATTCCCAGAAGAATCATGACGAGGCCACCAAAGGAACGAAGTCTTTCAAGACGATGGTTGCTTGATGCCAACCAAATCCGGATAGTCCCAGCAAGTAATCCCCATGTTGAATCTGAAATGAATGCGAGCACACAGAAGGTGAGCCCCAAGAAGATGAGCTGCAGAGTTACAGAGTCGCCTTCAATATCGATAAATTGGGGGAGAACTGCTGCGAAGAAGACTATCGCTTTGGGGTTAAGTGCCCCTACCCAGAATCCATCACGGATAGATTGCAGGGCACTCGGCCCAATTGGACCCTGGTTTGTCATATCGGATGCATGCAAAGATCGTTTCCTAATTGCATCGATGCCTAGATAGACGAGGTAGAGGCCACCCGCCCATTGCACGCCGATATATGCGAGATTATATTTTTCTAGAATTGGTCCAACGCCAAGTGCTACCAGCGTTGAAAGTACAAACGACCCTAAGACATTTCCCAAAACAGTGAGTACGGAAGTTTTCTTTCCCCATGCGATAGCTCTTGCGATAACAAAAAGAACGCTAGGCCCTGGGGCGAGGATGATAATCATCGCCGCAACGAGATATTCCGGATACCGACTGGGAATCACTCGCAGAGCCTAGCGTTCAATCGAATTGCTCTACTGGACCTTACTTACGGATTTTTGATAGGCGATCCATAATCTGGTAACCAACAACTGCAACCAGAGTTGCATTGACGATTCCGGTAAAGGTGTACTGACCGCGTGACCATGAGATATCAGCGATACCGATAATCAGCGATGAGCCAGCGATGATGAGATTAGTTGAATTAGCGAAATCGACTTTGGCATCAATCCAAATTCGTGCACCAAGAAGACCAATCATTCCAAAGAGAGCAACGGCAACACCACCAAGGGCTCCAGCTGGAGTTGCACTGAGAACAGCTCCGAATTTAGGAGAAAGGCTGAGCAGAATTGCACCAACACCTGCTACCCAATAGGCAGCAGTTGAATAGACGCGAGTTGCAGCCATAACTCCGATGTTCTCAGCGTATGTGGTTGTTCCAGATCCACCACCTGCACCAGCAAGAGTTGTTGCAACGCCATCTGCAAAGAGTGCGTTACCCATCTGGTCATCCAAGCTCTTACCTGTCATTGCGGCAACGGACTTAACATGCCCAACGTTCTCGGCAATTAATACCAAGACAACCGGTAAGAAGAGAAGCATGATATTTGTCTTAAAGGTCGGTGTTGCAAATTCTGGAGCAGCAATCCAAGCAGCGGCTTTGATGCCGGCTGTATCGACATTGCCTTGAATCAGTGCAACGAGATAACCAATAATGATTCCCATAAAGATTGAGATACGACCAAGGAAACCCTTTGAAACTGCGCTGATGATCGCAATTGATGCGAGCGTGATGATCGCAATCAAAGGCTCTTTCGTGAAGTTGCCTTTAGCGGCACCAGCAAGATTGAAACCAATAACCATGACGATTGTGCCAGTGACGATTGGCGGCATGATTACATCAATCCAACCGATTCCGGCAGATTTAACAATTACACCGACGAGTGCAAGTACAACACCAGCGAAAACGATTCCGCCAAGTGCACCCGCCATACCCGCGCTCTTATCTGCCATTGCTGCAGCTATTGGGCCTAAGAATGCGAAAGATGAACCGAGGTAGCTCGGAACGCGATTACCGGTAATGAGGAGGAAAAGGAGTGTTCCAATTCCTGAGAAGAAGAGAGTTGTTGTTGGTGGAAAGCCAG
>JBIKSV010000059.1:0-7255 GCA_044348425.1 Candidatus Planktophila sp.
TATGGCTCGTTCAGCAAATACCGAGCTACTTGGATTAGGCGATCAGATTTACAGCCGCTTACTTCGCGAGAGAATCATCTTTCTTGCCGGCGAGGTTCGCGATGAGATGGCTAACTCAATTTGCGCCCAGCTTCTCCTTCTCTCTGCAGAAGACCCAGAGAAAGACATTTTCCTTTACATCAACTCACCTGGTGGTTCAGTAACTGCGGGTATGGCGATTTATGACACCATGAATTACATCAAGAACGATGTTGCAACTGTTGCAATGGGTATGGCTGCATCGATGGGTCAGTTCTTGCTCACAGCAGGTGCACCGGGCAAGCGGTATGCAACACCACATGCACGCATCTTGATGCACCAGCCACTTGGTGGAATCGGTGGAACAGCAACAGATATTCGTATTCAGGCAGAACAGATGGCGATTATCAAATCCACGTTATCTGAACTTAATGCAAAACACACAGGACAGACTCTCGAAAAAATCATCGCTGATTCAGATCGCGACAATTGGTTTAACGCTGAAGACGCACTCAAGTATGGCTTCATCGACCATGTTGCAACCAAGGATGGCCAAGTTACAGGAGGCAAGAAGTAATGAAGCACATTCAAGAGATCACTAACCGTTACGTTCTCCCAACAGTTGAAGAGAAAACTGCCTACGGAACCAAGCACCTTGATCCATACACAAAGCTCTTTCAAGAGCGCATTATTTTCTTGGGACAAGGCATCGATGACACCGTTGCAAACGATGTCATGGCTCAGCTTTTAACTCTCGAATCAATGGATCCAGATCGCGATATCTCGATTTACATCAACTCACCTGGTGGATCCTTTACGGCATTGACAGCAATTTATGACACCATGCAATTCGTTCGCCCAGATATCCAGACAATCTGTCTTGGCCAAGCGGCATCAGCTGCTGCGATTATTCTTGCGGGTGGCACAAAAGGTAAGCGCTATGCCCTCGAGCATTCACGTATCTTGATTCACCAACCTTCATCTGAAGGTGGAGGCCAGGCCTCAGATATCGAGATTCAAGCGCGCGAAATCATGCGTATGCGCGGATTGCTCGAGACAATGTTGGCGGCTCATACCAATCGCACTGTCGAGCAAATTGAACAAGATATTGAACGCGACAAGATTCTTACAGCAACTGAGGCAGTTGAGTACGGAATCATCGATAAGGTTATGGCATCCCGAAAGGCCAAGCCTTCCGCATAAATTTTATAGAGAAGAGAGTCGAGCGCAAATGTTAAGTAAATACTTTGCGCCCGGCTCTCTTCTTTCTTTTGCAGCTTACAGAAATCTCATGATCTCCGCCGTTTTGACCACAATAGCTATGTCGGCATTTCCGATTGCAGTTGCGGTGACAGTTCTGGATGCCGGCGGGAGCGCAACAACTCTTGGTTTGATCCTGGCCGCTCGGGTTCTCTCCGGAGTTCTGCTCTCGCCAATTGGGGGAGTGTGGGCGGATCGCTTGCCACGAAAAACAGTTTTAATTCTTGCCGACGGTTTCCGCGCAATTATGGGAAGCACCATGATTCTTTTTGACCCAACAAAAATATCAATGTGGGTTCTCGGTGGGATTGTTGTTTTGATGGGTATCAGTGATGCATTCGGAGCCCCTGCTTCCCAGGCAATCATGCCAAGTATCTTGCCCGATCATCTGCTACCTGCCGGAAATGTTGTAAAGAACATCGGGACAAAAGGTGCAATGATTACCGGTCCTGGTGTTGCAGGAGTGATTGTTGTTTCTCTCGGAACACATGCAACCTACATAGCCTGTTCACTTTTCTTCCTAATTGGTGCAGCAGTGCTCTTTCGAATCAATGAGAACTATACACCACCTGCGCCTGGAGAAGGCCCAAAGTTCTTTGCAGATCTCAAAGATGGATTAAGAATCACTTGGAAGTACAAATGGATTGCCGCGATGATTGCAATGGCGTCGGTGCAGTTGATGTTGGTAGTTGGCACTGAAAATGTGATGTTGCCAGTTATCACAAAACGAGAATTTGATACCGCCTCTGTCTACGCAACTGCCGCTGCACTCTTTAGTGTGGGCGGAGCAATCTCGGCAATCATCTCAATACGAATGAAAGTTAAGTATCCAGGTTTGGTGTGCGTGTTGGTCTGGGGACTCTTTATCTTCGCTCCGCTCATTCTCGCCTTCCCGGTCGATCGCGAATGGATCTTCCTCTCTTACTTAATTGCAGGTATCTCAGTGGGACCGTGGGAAGCATTCTGGAGCACTCAGGTACAGCGAGAAGTTCCTGCTGAATACCAAGGCCGAGTCTTTAGTATCGATTACATGGGATCAATTGGCTTGATGCCATTGGGAATGGCTCTTGCTGGCCCGCTCGCCAATCTCTTTGGAGAGCGACAGTTCCTTATCGGTATTTCTGTCTTTCACTTACTCGTGTGCGGTCTCGTACTCCTTGTTCCTGGGGTAAAAGAGATGAAGTCACCAGGTTCACCTATAGGCGAACAAAGACAGGCTTAATTCAAGCCACAAAAACTACTCAAGAAAACTATATTTAACCTATGTCCACACGAATTGGCGAGGCTAACGACCTCTTGAAATGTTCCTTCTGCGGCAAGACTCAGAAGCAAGTAAAGAAGCTCATTGCGGGCCCAGGTGTTTACATCTGCGACGAATGCATCGAACTCTGTAATGAAATCATCGTTGAAGAACTCTCCGAGGCAAACACACTTGGCCTCAGTGAACTACCTAAGCCACAAGCAATCTTTGAATTCCTAGATCAATATGTCATCGGACAGGATCGCGCAAAGAAGTCACTCTCTGTCGCCGTCTACAACCATTACAAGCGCGTTCAATCTGGAGAAGGTCGCGGAGAAGATGGAATCGAATTAGCTAAATCAAATATCTTGTTACTCGGCCCTACAGGTTGTGGCAAAACTTTGATGGCGCAGACTCTTGCACGCATGCTCAATGTTCCCTTTGCAATTGCAGATGCAACAGCGCTTACCGAAGCCGGATATGTTGGAGAAGACGTTGAGAATATTCTCCTCAAACTTTTGCAAGCAGCAGATTACGATGTGAAGAAAGCCGAGACCGGAATCATCTACATCGATGAAATCGATAAGGTCGCTCGCAAAGCTGAAAACCCATCAATTACCCGCGATGTTTCAGGCGAGGGTGTGCAACAAGCGCTCCTTAAGATTATTGAGGGAACTGTTGCATCTGTTCCTCCTCAAGGTGGACGCAAACACCCTCACCAAGAGTTTATTCAGATTGATACAACCAATGTCCTCTTCATTGTTGGCGGCGCATTCTCGGGTCTTGAAAAGATTATCGAAGCTCGCTCTGGAACTTCAGGAGTGGGATTCAATGCAGAAATCTCTCCAGCATCTGAGAGAAATACAAAAGATATCTTTGCTGATGTCATGCCAGAAGACCTTCTTAAGTTTGGAATGATCCCTGAATTCATTGGTCGACTTCCGGTCCTTACCTCTGTTGAAAATCTTGACAAGCCAGCGCTTATGCAGATTCTTACTGAGCCAAAGAACGCTCTCGTAAAGCAGTATCAGAAACTCTTTGATCTCGACGATGTTGAACTCGAATTTACTGCTGATGCTCTCGATGCAATCGCAGAGCTAGCAATGGCTCGCGGCACTGGTGCGCGTGGGCTCCGTGCAATCATGGAATCAGTACTTCTCGGTGTGATGTATGAAGTTCCAAGTCGTGTCGATATCGGCAAAGTAGTAATCGAAAAGGATTGCATTACATCCGTAGCACCAGCAACTCTGGTCGAACGCGTTGGTGAAACTCCAAAGCGCGTACGTCGTGAGAAGCCAAGCGAGGAGAAGAGCGCCTAGTTCGTTCACTGTAGACTGCCCTCTATGACGAAGCGCGAACTCGCTCCATCCTTTGTACCTGCCGATATCGAGCCGCGGCTCTATTCGCAGTGGCTCGAATCAGGGTGCCTCACCGCAGATGCTTCTTCATCTAAAGAACCATTCACGATTGTTATTCCTCCTCCCAATGTAACCGGCAATCTTCATATCGGACACGCACTCGATCAGACTTTGCAAGATTGTTTAACCCGCATGAAACGCATGCAAGGTTATGAAGCGCTCTGGCTACCGGGTATGGACCATGCTGGAATCGCAACACAAAATGTCGTCGAAAAACAATTAGCGGCTCAAGGTTTAACTCGCCATGATTTAGGACGAGAAGAGTTTGTAAAGAAAGTTTGGGAATGGAAAGCAGAATCAGGTGGACAGATTCTTGGACAGATGAAGCGTCTGGGAGATTCTGTTGATTGGTCTCGTGAGGCTTTTACGATGGATGCCAATCTTTCACAGGCAGTCCTTACTATCTTTAAGAAATTATACGATGCAGAGCTCATCTATCGCGCTGAAAGAATTATTAACTGGTGCCCACGTTGCTTAACAGCGCTCTCAGATATTGAAGTCGAGCATCAAGATGACGCTGGCGAATTTGTTTCTGTTCGTTACGGAGACGGTGAGCAAAGCATTGTTGTAGCAACAACGCGTGCCGAGACAATGATGGGTGATGGCGCAGTTGCGGTTCATCCAGATGATCCTCGATATAAGCACTTGGTTGGTACTGAAGTTTTGCTTCCTTTGGTAAATCGCATGATCCCAATCATCGCTGATGAGCTCGTAGATCCTGATTTTGGTACTGGCGCAGTAAAAGTTACAGCTGCACACGACCCCAACGACTTCGAGATGGCGCTGCGCCATAACGTGCCGTTCGTCGTGATTATGAACGAGCACGGCGTAATGGCTGGCACCGGTACTGAATTTGATGGCATGGATCGTTTCGATGCGCGCGTAGCGGTTGTTGCAAAACTCAGAGAACTTGGGCGCATAGTTGCAGAGAAGCGTCCATATGTTCATGCAGTTGGTCATTGCTCGCGTTGCGATACAACAGTCGAACCTCGTTTATCAAAGCAGTGGTTTGTAAAGGTCGCACCTCTTGCAAAAGCTGCGGGGGATGCAGTCCGCGATGGTCGCGTGACAATCGAACCAGCAGAATTAGCACCACGTTACTTTGATTGGATCGACAACATGCATGACTGGTGTATCTCTCGCCAGTTATGGTGGGGTCATCGAATCCCAGTTTGGTATGGCCCGAATGATGAAGTAGTTGTTGTCGGACCTGGAGAAAGTGCGCCAGCAGGGTATGTTCAAGATCCCGATGTTCTCGATACCTGGTTCTCATCTGCACTCTGGCCGTTTTCTACTTTAGGTTGGCCAAGTCAGACCCCTGATTTGAAGAAGTTCTATCCCACCAGTGTTCTTGTTACTGGTTATGACATCTTGTTCTTCTGGGTTGCTCGCATGATGCTCTTTGGTCTCTTTGCAATGGATGGCACTCCACCATTTAAAACAATAGTGTTACATGGATTAGTACGTGATCAATTCGGCAAGAAGATGTCAAAATCTAAAGGTAACGTCGTAGATCCACTCGAGTTCATTGATAAATATGGTGCTGATGCGCTCCGATTTACTTTAGCGCGCGGTGCAAACCCAGGTAAGGATCAAGCCCTTGCTGAGGATTGGGTAGCAGGCTCTCGTAACTTTGCAACGAAGTTATGGAACGCCACACGTTTTGCAATGATGAATGGTGCAACTGTAGAAGGAGAACTACCTGCAGTTGATTCACTCAACGATATTGATAAGTGGATCCTTTCTCGCTTAGCTGAAACAACAGCTGAATACCACCAACTTTTATCGAACTACGAATTTGCTCGTGCTAGCGAAGTCATCTACCACTTTGCTTGGGATGACTTATGCGATTGGTATCTAGAGCTCTCTAAAGAGGCTTTCGCATCCGGAAATGCACAAGCGACTCAACGAGTACTTGGATATGTATTGGATCAGCTCTTTAGATTGCTCCATCCAATAATGCCTTTCATCACTGAAGAACTATGGACCACCTTTACTGGAGGTCAGACACTTATGCAGGCGGCATGGCCAACGTCTAACGCTGCACATATCAACAAGGCTTCTGAGAAAGTAATTACACAGCTGCAAGATGTAATTACAGAAGTTCGTAGATTCCGAAACGATCAAGGCGTAAAGCCAAGCCAGAAGATTCCGGGGCGCTTTATTGCTCCGCCTGAAGTCTCTCGTTATCAATCTGCCATGGCTTTTCTTCTTAAGCTTGAAATCGGGGACTTCACTCCAAGTGCTTCTGTCGAAATCGGAGCAATTAAGTGCGAGCTTGATCTTTCAGGAACGGTAGATGTAGTCGCCGAAAAAGTTCGCCTTGAAAAAGATTTAGCAAACGCAAAGAAAGACTTGGCGACAGCAGAGACAAAATTAAGCAACGAAGGATTTATGGCAAAGGCTCCAGCAAATGTTCTCGCCGAAATTCGTGAGCGACAGGTGACAACCAAAGCCGACATCGAAAGAATTACCGCCCAGTTAGCCGCCCTTAAGTGATGAGTTCAACTTCCCCCGATGATCAAGAGCGTATCGATGCAATCGAACAAGCTCTCAACAAGAGATGGCCTGAAAACAAAATTGAGCCTTCACTTGAAAGAATTGAAGCTTTAGTAGACGCCCTTGGTTCGCCGCAGCTTACTTATCCAACTATTCATATTGGTGGCACAAACGGCAAAACTTCAACGGCTCGGATGGTTGATTCGCTTCTCTTCGAAATGGGTCTTCGTACCGGGCGCTTTACTTCACCACATCTAGAATCTTTCCTCGAGCGAATCACCATTAATGGTCAGCCCATCGATGCCAAGGCATTTATCTTCTCCTACAACGATATTGCTGCCTACTTTGATTTCATCGATAGCAAATTTGATACGCCAATCTCATTTTTCGAGGCTATGACAGCATTAGCTTTTGCTGCCTTTGCAGAACACCCTATTGATGTTGGTGTCATCGAAGTTGGTATGGGCGGCGAATGGGATGCAACCAATGTTGTAAAGGCCGATGTTTCAGTGATTATGCCCGTTGATTTAGATCATCAGGAATACCTCGGCAACACGATTGCAGACATTGCATCAACAAAGGCAGGAATCATTAAAGAGGGCGGCTTTGTTGTACTGGCAGAGCAGAAGCCAGAAGCTGCAGTAGAGCTATTAAAGAGAGCAGCCGCACTCGGAGTCGAAATCGCTCGCGAAGGAATTGAATACGAAGTCGAGAGTCGCGCACTTGCAGTCGGAGGCCAATTACTCACGATTCGTACTCCAAAGGATCGCTACGAAGATATTTTCCTACCGTTGCACGGTAAGCATCAAGCTTCAAATGC
>JBIKSV010000060.1:0-7149 GCA_044348425.1 Candidatus Planktophila sp.
TTCATGGAAAAATTGAGCAAGTTCAATGCGACCAGAGAGCTCTTGTGGAATCAAAGCGACTGTTGGATTAAAAACTTCTTCAAGCCATCTGCGAGCTGAGTCATGGATAGGTGGTTTAGGTGAGTTCTCTCGCCCTCGATATCGATCAAAGGAAGCGAGCAAGCGCTTTGCCTGCAGCTCTTCAGTATCTAACCCCATCAATTCGCGCAATCTATTTTTATGATAACCAGCAGCGACAAGTTTTGGCTGGAAGTAAAGCTTTCCAACTTTGTCATCTGAATCTTCCATTAGTACTGAGACCTCTTCGACTGCAAATCCCAAGTCATGTAGTTGGCGCATCGCTCGCTCAACTGCATGGCGGTCTTTAGGGTCGAGAATCTGTCGCTCTTTAAGGGCAGACCACAGTCGGTGATAGCGTTTGATTAGCGCATTACTTGCTCTGATTGGATCCATTCCTGCATACAGTGAACCTGAGAGAGCTAAATCTTCAAGCTCTGCTGCAACATTGAAATGTGCAATCTCTAAATCATGTTCACGTTGTCCATCACTTAAAGTCTTTTGAAATTCACCAGTCTCAGCATCTACAAGATAGGCGGCATATCCTTCAGCATCACGGCGAAAGAGCGTATTAGATAGCGAACAATCTCCCCACCAGAAACCAAGTAAGTGAAGTCGCACCAATAAGAGAGCGAGCGCATTCGCCATCAGGGTTACATCTTCGGCCGTGACATCTTTTCCGCTTAAGAGCACTCGGTAAGGCAATGAGTAAGGCAAGAAACGGGTTACGAGTGCGCAGGGAAGCTCTTCGCCATCATCATCTGTGCGACCTTCAACAACCGCAACGGATTGCACGCTCGGTGAATCGAGCTGCTTGAGCTCGCGTAAGATTTTGTACTCTCGATTAGCAAATTCAGAGACCGTCTCTTTAACGGCATAGACCTCAGATTCAGGATCATCGGTTGAGCGCACCAGGCGAACCACGTGCCTGGAGATACCGCGCTTTTCGGCGAGAGCGGGGTCCTCTGGCCAGAGCTCAAGGCTACGGTTCCAAGGTAGGCCGGCAACCGCTGCGATCTCCTCGCCAACACCAGTAATTCGTAGAGCCATAATCCTATTCTCTCGCACCTTACAATTAACTATGGCATTTAATGAGCGAATCAGTCCACGGATAAAGCGAAATCGACGAGAGGTTCCTCTCACTCCAGGATATGGCGATGCAGGGGCTCCTATTGATAGAAGTAACCCCTTCTATTTCGGCTTTATCGCCACTCTCGGTGCTCTCTCTGCATTTGTCTTATTGCGAGCTCTAGCAAGTGCAAGTCAAGTCTTTGTCATTATTTTGGTCGCACTCTTCTTAGCAACCGGCCTTAATCCAGCTGTCGAAGCAATACGTCGTCGCGGAATCTCTCGCGGAACTGCAGTCACGATTATTTTCTTTCTTGTACTTACCTTTGTCGGACTCTTTCTAGCTCTCGCCCTACCACCACTTGTCACACAGAGTGCTCACCTTATAAATATTGCACCTTCGCTTCTGCAAGATCTCAAATCAAATCCGACTGTTGCCCAACTTAATGATAACTATGCATTTATTGATGCAATACAAAATAAAGTTGAGAGCCTTACCTCAGATGGAACGCTGCTTATAAGCGCCTTCGGAGGTGTCATTGGTGTTGGTAAGACAGTTCTCTCAGGAACATTTACTGGGCTAACTATCCTGGTTCTTACTCTCTACTTCATCGTCTCGCTTCCAGAAATGACAAAAATTGGACTTAAGCTGGTTCCAGCATCACGTCGCCCACGGGTAGCTCTCTTAACAGATGCAATTATCTCTCGAGTCGGCGCCTTCGTGGGCAGCCAGATTCTTATCTCATTCTTAGCTTCCAGCTTTATGACTATTCTTGCCGTCATTCTCGGAATGCCTTCGCCAGTTGCGATCGGAATCATCATCTTCGTTTGCGGACTTATACCTTTGATTGGCCACTTTATCGGAAGTGCAATCTTTACAATTATTGCTGCGACTCAATCTGTCTCAATTGGCATCATTGCATTCATTACTTACGTGCTCTACGTCCAAGTAGAGAATTACATACTGACGCCACGAATCATGAAACATACTCTTTCATTGCCGGGTGCAGTAACAATTATTGCTGCATTGATTGGAACTTCACTTCTAGGTTTGGTCGGCGGCTTACTTGCAGTGCCGGTAGCTGCTTCAATCATTCTAATTCTCGAAGAAGTGGTCTTTCCGCGCTCAGAACAGAACTAAATCTCTAGATTTCTGTTGGAAGCGGTAGGCGTTCTGGCGCTACGATTTTGGTGATTTCACTTAACACTAGGTGCACTGAAGGTTCACCCACCCATAGATGCTTTGCTCCATCAACGGCGATTAAATTGATTTGTGGGATCACAGCAAAACGTTGACGGGCCTCATCTGGCTTGAGGTAATCATCGTGCTCGGGAATAAGAGCTGTAATTGGTCTGCCATCCTCTGCCCAAAAGTGAAGATCGCTCTCGCTTACCTTTTGTAGCGGCGGGCTTAACAAAATGAGTCCTACTATTCGAGAATCGCGTGCGTGAGCCAACGCAATCTCTGTTCCAAATGACCAGCCAACAATCCACACCTTTGTTAGCTTTAAAACATCAAAGCAATAATCAATCGATGCCTGCACATCAAACTTCTCTGTAATCCCATTGCCATAGGTGCCAGAGCTGGTTCCGGCATCGCTCGTTGTGCCTCGAGTGTTGAAGCGGACAACAGTGATTCCTGCCATGGCAGGCAATCGAAAAGCGGCCTTCTTGTAGATGTGGCTATCCATCATTCCGCCACCCGTTGGATTGGGGTGGAAACAGAGAATAGCTGCCGTTGGATTTTCTACCGGGGCGCTTACTTCACCGACCAGGCTCTCTCCATCAGCGGTCTGCAGAGTGAAGGGAGTACGAATTGCGGGAAGAACAGTGCTGGGGCGGATTGGTTCCGACATGTCCTGCAGTCTACTCTTTCGCTATGGCAAAAACCTTTCAATCTCTTAATCCCGTGACAGGTGATGTGATCGCGACCTATCCAATTACCTCAACACGAGAAGTCGCAGAGGCAGTAACGATTGCCTACGATGCCTTTGAACGTTGGTCTGCAACGGGTTATCGCAATCGCCGAAAAGTCTTGCACGCATATAGCAAAGCGATTTTGAAAGAGATTGACAACCTATCTGATCTGGTTACTTTGGAGACAGGAAAACCTCATAGCGATGCAAAACTAGAGATTGCTCTCGCTGCACATCACATCGCTTGGGCCGCCCAAAATGCTGAGAACGTTCTTCGCACCTCACATAGAACTCCTGGACTGTTGATGGCCAATATGTCGGCAACTGTTGAACGTTCACCGCTTGGTCCAGTTGGCGTTATTGGGCCTTGGAACTATCCCGTTTTCACTCCCATCGGTTCAATTGCTTACGCTCTTGCCGCAGGAAATACCGTTGTCTTTAAACCAAGTGAGTACACACCAGGAGTTGGAATCGCGCTAGGTCAACTCTTTGCAGACGTTGCAGGAGATGAAGATATTTTCCAAGTAATAACCGGTTTAGGTGAAACCGGTGCTGCTCTCTGCGAAAGCGGAGTAAAGAAGGTGGCATTTACAGGATCAACTGCAACTGCTAAAAAGGTTGCTGCCCTCTGTGCCTCCACTCTGACACCTGTTATCGCTGAATGCGGTGGCAAAGACCCAGTCATTATCGCTAGTGATGCTGATTTAGCTGCAGCCGCTGAAGCCACTGTCTGGTCGGCCCTTTCTAACGCAGGGCAAACATGTATCGGCGCCGAACGCGTCTATGTCGATGAAAAAGTAGCCGATGTATTTATCGAAAAGGTTGTAGAGATTGCTGCAAAGATCCATGCAGGAAATCCAGAATCAGCGCAATACGGCCCAGCAACTATGCCTTCGCAAATCAAAGTTATTCAATCACATGTCAAGGATGCTCTTAAGAAAGGCGGGGTTGCAGCTTTCGGCGGACTCACCTCAATTCAAGGAGATTTTGTTCAGCCAGTAATCCTTCTTGATGTACCTGAAGATTCTTTAGCAGTCACTGACGAAACATTTGGTCCGACTCTGGTCATCAATCGCGTTGCTGATATGGAGACTGCCATCGCGCTATCTAATGCTTCGCGATATGGACTGGGTGCATCAGTCTGGTCTCGCCGCAAAGGAAAAGGTATTGCTTCACAATTGCAATGTGGAATGGTGGCAATTAACTCAACAATCTCATTTGCCTCTGTCGCCTCAGTTCCTTTTGGTGGCGTGAAAGATAGCGGGTACGGCAGAATTCATGGACCAGAAGGGCTCCTTGAATTCACATTTCCTCGCACAATTGTTCGCGCACGCTTTAAGTTGCCATTAGCAATCACTAGCTTTAGTCGCACAGAGAAAACTGATCGTCTCATCGTAAAGATACTGACTATGTTGCGCGGTCGGCTGAGCTAAAGTAAATCTAGTATCGGGGTGCGCCGCGCGTTCTTTCGGTGTTAGGTCTGCGATTGTTTCGTTTACTCCAACATGCATTATGCCAATGTCGGCGACCATCTTCATCGCCTTCTAGCCAAGCAACAGTATGTGGAGTTGCCATAGGAATCATTTGATCACAACCCGGACAGCGGTACGGTTTTGTGGCACTAGAGCCGGTAAGTTTTCGAACGATCCAAATTCCAAACTCATCTTCCTCAAAACTTTGAGTCGATGGCACGCCGCGAAGCTCCGGATCTTCAACCTTTGGTCGACGATTCTTGGGATAGTTCTTGCGCGGGCTCATGGCGTTATTTTCTCGCACTTTTGCTCACAATGTGGCATGGTTGCCTCATGAAGCCTGTCATCGAAGTATCGGGCCTGCGCAAGAGCTATGGCTCTTTCCAGGCGGTGAAAGGGCTCTCCTTAACAATCAATCAGGGCGAGATATTCGCGATTCTTGGCCCCAACGGTGCCGGAAAGACAACTACCGTAGAAATTCTCGAAGGCTTTCGCGCCGCCGACAGCGGAAGCGTCTCTGTCCTTGGCATTGATCCTGCGATTAAAGGAAAAGCAGCACTTAGCTGGCGTAATCGAATCGGTATTGTCTTGCAGAGTACACAAGATACAGATGACCTATCCGCACTAGAGGCTGTAACTCACTTCGCTTCGTACTATTCAAATCCACGAGATCCGCTTGAAGTTCTCGAACTCGTTGGTCTTAGTGATAAATCTAATAATCGTGCTCGTGCATTATCGGGTGGTCAACGGCGCAGACTTGATGTTGCCTTAGGGATCGTCGGAAACCCTGAGCTTCTCTTCCTTGATGAACCAACCACAGGTTTTGATCCAGAGGCAAGACGCGCGTTCTGGCAATTAATCAAACAGCTACGTGATGAGGGAACCACGATTCTTCTCACGACACACTATCTTGATGAAGCAGAAGAGCTAGCAGACCGTGTGGCAGTAATGAACAATGGCGAAATCATCGAAATCTCAACTCCAGCATTATTAGGTGGGCGAGATAGTGCAAAGGCAATTATCACTTGGCGCGAAGATGGCGTCATCAAGAGCGAAGAGAGTGATACTCCAACTCAATTCTTGCGTGGTTTAGCAGAACGCTTTGCTGGCGAGATTCCTGAATTAACTATCCGCAGACCTTCACTTGAAGACGTGTATCTCTCCATGATTGGGATGTCAGAGATTGGCATGTCAGAGATTGGCATGTCGGAGATTGGCAGCAAAAGATGAGCAACCAACTACCTGGCGCTATCGCAATCGGCATAAAGCGTGGAAATTTAGAGATCAAACAATTCTTCCGCCAACGAGAATCGGTTGTCTTCACTTTGCTCTTCCCGCTCATTCTTCTCGCAATCTTCGGTTCTGTCTTTGATACCAAGATTGCGCCAGGAGTGACCTTTAGCCAATATTTCGTTGCCGGAATGATTGCATCAGCGCTTGTAAATACTGGCTTCCAGCAGATTGCGATATATATTCCTATCGAGCGAGACAATGGCGCACTCAAACGTTTGCGCGGAACACCTATGCCGGCCACGAGTTATTTCATCGGTAAAGCAATCCTCGTTACCTTCAGCATGTTGATACAAGTTGCCTTGCTACTCGCTGCAGGTGTTGCATTCTTTGGCGTCAACCTTCCGACAGCTGGTTCTAAATGGTTGATCTTCACAGGCATTTTGATTTCAGGAGCAGTTGTCTCAACAATTCTTGGTGTTGCATTCTCTAGCGTTCCAAAGACCGCTCGCAGCGCCTCTGCCATCGTCTCCCCTGTTGTTATCATCTTGCAATTCTTTAGTGGAGTCTTCTTCGTCTTTACCGACCTACCTCAGTGGATGCAGCAGATTGCGGCAATCTTCCCCCTCAAATGGTTGACCCAAGGAATGCGTTCAGTCTTTCTCCCTGACTCATTTGCCACGCGTGAAATTGTCGGCAATTGGGAGACTGGGCGAACCTTTGCCATTATTGCCATATGGCTCGTAGTCGGAACCGCACTCGCGATTCGCACCTTCAAGTGGGATCGCGATTAATCCTGCCGCTCGCCACCCTTAAAGGCAGATTCTCGCTCCTGCTGGCCCTCTCACTCCTCTTCACGCTCTCTAATGCTCCGACTCTTACAGCAGCCACAACTTCAGCGAAGCCGACAGCTACTGCGAAGCCAACTGCTAAGCCAAAGCCGACAGCGAAGCCAACTGCTAAGCCAAAGCCCGCCGCTACAGCGAAGGCAACTGCGAAGCCGACAGCTAGCGCAAAAGCGACACCAAGTGCCACAAAGAAAGCGCCAGTTAAGAAAAAAGTAGTTAAGAAGAAGCCGGTGAAAAAGAAGAAGCGGATTAGCCTGACACCTGCGCCAGCTCCTGCTTGGCCACCTAAAGGATTTACTGTTACAGAAGATGTCTATGCCAAGGTTCCATCAAAACTCAGCGAAATTGTTGGAGTTATCTCTACACAGCCATATCTGGCTAAGCAGGTAAAGAGTTGTGAAACATATATCTGTGGCTATGTACAGGTTGCCTCAGTTTCAGGTTGTCTATGGTGGGAAGCGCTATCAACCATTGTTGCTGGCGATGGTCGCAAACTAGGTGATCTCAAAACTGCCCATGGCGGAAGCAATCCACGCGAGATACGAACTTTTATTATCA
>JBIKSV010000012.1:0-25224 GCA_044348425.1 Candidatus Planktophila sp.
TTGCCATCGGTTGCGCGCACTGTCTGAGAGTAGGTGCCGGCAGCGAGAGTGTTCGATGCAGTAACTGTTGTCCCACTTAAGGTCACGCCAGAGATAACAGAGCCCAGTGACCATGTGTAGGTGTTGGTGCCGCCGGTTGCAGAGTATGCAGATGTCGATGCGCTATTTCCATAGGTGAGAGTAAGCGTGGAATCACCGGTGACCGATACTGCAGTCGGTGTCTCATTGACTAGATTCGAAATGGATGAGTTTCCGGCATTTGTAACTGCTCTAATTCGTATTTGATAGCCAGTTCCATTTACTAAATTTGTAGCACCGTTTGATATTGTGGTAACCACCATTGGAGATCCTGTAGATACTGGAGACAGATTTTTAAAGGTATTGTTATCGGTTGTATATTGATAACTTGAGGTTGTAGATCCACGAGCTGCACCTGGTGTGAAATAGATAGTTAAGGTGCCGGATGTTGCGACAACCGAATCGATAGTTGGTGCCACGGGTAATTGAGCAACGAAAACCGAAGTCAAGGTCGGTGCAGCGAAAGATAGATTCGATATCGTATTCGTGGCCAAATCTAAGATGGACCCACTGTTGAGGTCTAAAGTCGTGGAAACAGCGATTCCATCTGTATCAAACTCAAGCGGGTCGGTCGTCACCGTATATCGAAATAGCGCAGTCTTGCTATCTGACATAGAAAGATAATTTGCATACTTCGTAACACTTCCCACGGTGAGGGTTAGGCGTGGAGTTCCTGTTACCGTCACGGATTCACTAAAAACCATGGTAAATGTGGGTGTTTGGTTATTGCTATAGGTGGAATTTGCGGGGGCGCTTACCGTAGAGACGGTTGGTGCTGTTTGATCTATAACAACAGTTTCTGCAACTGTATTTGAGGATGGCCCTGTTTGGGAGCCTGAATTAATAACTGAATTAGCACCAATTGTGAGAATGACAGTTCCAACAGAACAGTTGGTTAAAGGAACTGTGTATGAAGCCCCACTTCCGCTCGGAGCGCCGATGGTGCAAGTTGAACTCCCAGTACCTGACAGTGAGAAATCGCCCGCGATTAAGCCTGTTACTGTCTCGCTAAATACTAGATCGAAAGAAATACTGGCTGAATTCGTGATTTTCAGTATTGGAGAAAACTTGGAGACAGATGGGCCATTGGGGTATGAAATTCGTGCGACTCCATTACTCGAATTTCCTGTCATGGTTCCGCCGATTGGATTTGGCATCGTCGCATTTCCTGCCGTAATCGTTGTGCTAGTTACTCCGCCGACGTACCCTGATCCTCCGCCGCCACCGCCACCTGCGTGCATGCCAGCGCCACCGCCATTCCAGCCTCCGCCACCGCCGCCGCCTTGAATCGCATCAGCTGCATCAGTTGACGCATCAGCTCCGCGCCCAAAACTTGCCGACACAGCTGCGCCACTAGATGTTCCGCCCGCTACTTGCGTTCCGCCAGCGCCACCGCCTCGGTAATTAGAATCATTATAAGAATTAGCACCAGCAATTCCGCTGCTACCGCCGCCAGCGCCTCCATTAGTAACAAATATGTTGTAACTAGGTTCGCCTTGACTGCCTGCAGCACCGCCACCGCCGCCAGCAACTATTTTGACTGCAGATTGATTTCCGGAGAGCGATGAGAGCGCTCCTAATGCAGTTGCAATATGTGTTGCGCCGCCACCTGTCCAGCCATTCCCATAACTACTATTCGGGTTTCCTTTTCCGCCACCGTTAAATGAATTTGTAGTGGCCGATTGAAACCCTTGTTGGCCAGGATATATATAAAGATTTTGTCCGCTTGTCAGTGAGATGTTGCCTTTTGAGTATCCACCATTCCCGCCATTACCCCAATAGGAAGATCCTGTGCCACCTCCTTTTGCGCCCCACACTTCCAAAGTGAAGGATCCCGTTAAAGGAGCACTCCAAAGATAGTAATCACCGGTATAGGTAAAAGTTACCGTGCAGGTTGCGCCGGAACAGACGGCAGATGGATTAGCAGAAACTGCATTTGCTGTTTGAATTGAGATTGTCGAGAGAGTTGAGGCAACAATCGAGAGCACAAGGCTGACCCGAAAAGTTCGCTTCATAGTCCGAGCTTAAGGGGTGATGCTCCAAATGGCCCCGAAAAAGCTGAAAATACTGCCCAACCAAGACTTAGCGGGCGCCCGTTCTTCGTGTGACCTGGACCGCGAGCCGCGAGCTTGAGTTGTTAAAGACGACATTGGTTGGATTGAGATTGGCTGTGATCATCACTGGCTTTTGAACTGCTGGCCTCCAAGAACAGGAGATGTTGCCGATTGTTGCCAGGCGGTTGATGCAGCCAGGAACTCTCTTGCCATCAATCAAGAAAGTCACTCTTCCTGCTTGATCAATGCTTGCGATGATGTTGATCGATTGACCCCTAGGGACAGTTGTTGCTCCTCCTGCAAGTGAGAGAGTGATGGTGGAGACTCCGTTAACAACAGTGATGGAAAGAGTTGTCGTCGTTGATGTCTCAAAGTTAGATGAATCTGTCGGTGTGAATATGGCGGTGAGAGAGACAGACCCTAAGGATGCCGGAGTCCAGGAACAGGTTGCAGTAGTCGATGCAGCAGATGCTGATCCGCAGCCAGAGATTGTTGAGCCACCTAATCTAAAGTTAACGGCGCCTGCTCTGGAGACGGTGGCGGTGATGGTGACTGCCCCGCCAAGTGCTGCACTGCTTGCGCCATTGGGAAGTGCTATCGAAATTGATGTGGAAGCTTTATTGACGGTGATCGTTAGAGATCTCGTGCCGACCTGTGAGTTGCCATCGGTTGCTCGTACGGTCTGTGAGTAGGTGCCGGCAGCGAGAGTATTTGAGGCAGTCACTGTTGTTCCCGAGAGTGTCACGCCAGAGATGACAGAACCCAGTGACCATGTGAAGGTGTTGGTACCGCCGGTTGCAGAGTAGGAAGATGTTGATGCGCTATTTCCATAGGTGAGAGTCAGTGTGGAATCACCGGTGACAGATACTGCAGTTGGAGTCTCATTGACTGCTGTTGATGATTCACCTGTTCCTGCACCATTAATCGCCAGCAAGCGAATCTGGTAGCCAGTCCCATTAACTAAGTTTGCAGATCCAGTTGAAACCGTTGTGATAACTAATGGCGATGCTGTCGTTCCTGATGCGCGCACCTTAAAGGTGGTCCCATTAGTGGCATAGTGATACGTGGTGATAGCAGATCCACGGGAAGCCCCTGGTGTGAAATAGACGGTGAGCGTTCCAGAGGTTGCAGTAATCGAATCGATAGTGGGAGCAGCAGCTGGTTGTGCAACGAGGACTGATGACAGTGTCGGGGCGCTCAACGATGTATTAGAAAGAGTGTTGGTAGCAAGGTCTGCAACTGTTCCACTATTCAGATCAAGGCTTGTGGTAATTGATATGCCATCTGTATCAAAGTCGGTGGCGCTCGATGCAACGGTATATCGAAAGAGCGCGGTGCGTGAATCTGTCATTGAAAGGTAATTGGCAAAACGGGTTTGTGTGCCAACGGTGAGCGTCAGACGTGGTGTTCCTGTAATGGTCACAGATTCAGAGAAGGCAATAGTGAATGTCGGAGTCTCAGACGGGATATAGGTCTTATTGGCAGGTGCGGTAACGGTTGAGATGGTGGGGGCGGTCTGATCTATGGTGACAGTCGCAGCTGCTGTATTAGATGCGGGGGCTGTTTGGGGCACCGTATTGGTGACGGCATTTGCAGCCATCGTCAGAATTACTGTTCCGGGAGAACAGCCTGAGAGAGTGACTGTGTAAGTGGTGCCAGATCCTGAAGGAGATCCGATGGTGCAGGTTGAAGATCCAGTTCCAGAGAGTGAAAAATCACCGACTGCAAGCCCTGTGACTGTTTCACTAAAGGAAATATCGTAAACAATAGATGCTTGATTTGTGATTGATGTTCGCGGGGCAAAAGTAATCAGGGCTGGACCGATAGATTCAATTGTGACGCTTCCATGCGCCCCAACATTATTTGCCAAGGCATTCAGTTGATTGGTTCCATTGTTGTAGGAACCTCCCCCGCCTCCACCAGAGTAAATTGCTTCATTAGCCCCCGCGGTACCGCCGAAATAACCTCCACCACCTCCACCGCCGTTTCCACCACCACCACCACCACCAAATCCGCCTGGTGCATCGGTGACACAATGACCGAATTGAGTTGATCCGCCTGATCCCCCATTAATAAATGCGGTCGCGTCGTTGCTGCCATTGGTGGTAAAGCCTGCACCACCACCACCATTCATTCCACACCCGCCGCTCATGTTTGGCGCCGTGGGTTGCCCAGTCGAGTTATCAGGATTTGGGATAATTGATGCATCCGCTCCTGATTTTCCAGAAGCATAATTTCGCCCACCGCCACCGCCTCCAACTACCAATGCAGTATTTGTGTTGGTCGCGACGAACGATCCGCCGCCTCCGCCGCCGCCATATGCCGAGATTCCAGTTTGACCAACTAAAATCTTGATTGTTTCTCCACCAGTGAGCGTGAACTCTCCACGCATTGATGCTCCCTTTCCACCAGGTGAAACTCCACCAGCACCTACTGCTGTAATTCGGTAACGGCCAGTGACTGGCACTACCCAATACTGAATCCCAGCAGTAACCGTGAAATTAGAATTGGACTCATCCCACGTTGTTGAATATGCACTCCGACATGCAGTTTGTGTGGGGCCTGTCTTTCCTGTTGCAGAACAATTTGTGAAAGTGTGCGACGTAAAGGAGTAATTAGCGCTTGCCGAAGGCACATCTATTGGAGCAAGCAGAGCAAACATGCATGTCAGTGAGAGTCCTAACCGATGCACCCGCTTCATGGCCTGAGTTTAAGGGGTGATAACCCGACTGCCAATAAAATTAACTCTGGGTCTTCTCCTTATGTGAGCCATCGCAGAAGGGCTTCTCTTTTGAAAGGCCACAGCCGCAGAACTTGGGGTTCTCGACGGTGTTAGTAACATTGCCTTCGGCATCGACAAAGTCGACTGTGCCAGTGATGCGGATTGAACCGCTTTTTGGGTTTACGAAAGCCTTGACCGGATTGGCTGGTTGGCTTTCTGACATGGTTATGGCTTAATCGAGATAGTCGCGAAGTGCTTGCGAACGTGATGGGTGGCGCAGCTTCGACATTGTCTTTGACTCGATCTGGCGAATACGTTCGCGGGTTACGCCGTGAACTTTTCCGATTTCATCAAGTGTCTTTGGCTGACCATCTGTAAGTCCATAACGAGCTTTGATAACTTCGGCTTCACGACTTGTTAGTCCTGAAAGCACCTGCATCAACTGCTCTTGCAAGATAGTAAATGTCACAGACTCTTCTGGCTTGATTGCCTCAGAATCTTCGATGAGATCTCCGAACTCAGAATCTCCTTCTTCACCAAGTGGTGTATGAAGTGAAATTGGTTCGCGACCATACTTCTGAACTTCGACAACCTTTTCTGGTGTCATATCGAGCTCTTTAGCGAGCTCTTCTGGGGTCGGTTCGCGGCCTAGGTCTTGCAACATCTGGCGTTGTACACGTGCCAACTTGTTGATGACTTCAACCATGTGAACTGGAATACGAATTGTGCGAGCCTGGTCTGCCATCGCACGAGTAATTGCCTGACGAATCCACCATGTTGCATATGTTGAGAACTTGTAACCCTTTGTGTAGTCAAACTTCTCAACTGCGCGGATGAGTCCGAGGTTTCCTTCTTGAATCAAGTCCAAGAACAACATTCCGCGGCCGGTATAACGCTTAGCAAGCGAGACCACGAGACGAAGGTTTGCTTCTAACAAGTGGTTCTTTGCGCGCTTTCCATCTTCAACAATAAATTCGAGTTCGCGCTTGAGTTTCTTATCAAGCTTCTTCTCGTTCTTAAGCATCTCATCAGCAAAGAGACCAGCTTCAACTCTTGTTGCAAGCTCTACTTCGAGCTCTGCATTAAGCAGTGCAACGCGACCGATCTGCTTGAGGTAATCCTTAACAGGGTCAGCAGTTGCACCTGCGGTGAGAACTGTCTGCTCTGGTGGGAGGCGCTTGATTTCTGTCTGAACAAAACGAGCTTGCTCATTGAAGTAATACTGTAGATCTTCAAGATTTTTGAGGTATCCCTGATTGATTGCTTCGGCGATCAACTTTGCTGACTTGTCAGTAAAGGTGTTCATCGTGAACATCTGAGTGATCTGCTTAAAGGTCAACGCCTTAGCTTCGGCTTGATCAATATTGTGCTTGGCAGGAACTTCGCGGCCTTGAATCTGACCGTTGACTGCTTCAAGAATCATATTGATGTTCTTGAGGTCCTTCTTATGCTTTTCGCGCTCGTTCTTATCTTCTTCATCATCATCTGATTCTGAGTCAAGAAGTAAGAATGATCCTTCTTCAAACTTGCTCTTCTCCTCGGATACATCAACAACACGTGGTTTTACGCCTTCGCCCTCTGCATCGAGAATCTCGGCAGCTTCTGCAATCAGCGTCTCTGGATCTTCGATTTCTACTTCTTCGACAACAATCTCATTGCCGTCCTCATCAAGAATAATTGCCTTTGAACCCTTGGCGGGTGCTACATCATCAGCTTTAACTGGTTCTGGAGCTGGAGCAATAAGTGCCAACTGCGCCTTGGACAAAATGCGACTTGCACTGCCTAGGCCAGCTTTCTGTGCCTTTGCTGTTGCCTCTGGAATAAATACATCTAGTTGACGCGCTTCGAGAGCGAGCGCCATAAATTCTTTCTTGACCGCTTTGCGATAGTTATCGATTCCGCTGGCAGCTAGGAGATCAACAATCTCTCTTTGGCGCGCAATAGCATTTTTTAAATCAACAAGTTGCTGAACATCTTTGGCAGTGAGATCTTTCTTTAACTCAACCTTGGTTGGCTTGACCGGCTTAACTGGCTTGACCGGTGCTGCCTTCTTTGCAGCCACCTTCTTTGCGGCGCTCTTCTTTACTGGAGCCGCTTTTTTGGCTGCTGCTTTCTTTACTGGTGCGGCTTTCTTAGCTGCAGGCTTCTTGGTAACAGCCTTTTTCGCTACAGCTTTCTTAGCTGCCTTGTTTTTGTGCGCACTCGTAGAAGCCACAATTGTCCTTTGGTTTTTTCGAACCACTCTCGAGATCTTCTATCTCGAACCGTTCGATGCAATACCTATATTATACCCAGATAAATCAAGGGATTCAGCGTGATTTTTCGGCAATAGCCAAAGCGTGGCGAATTGCTTCTCCCACTGCCTCAGATTCAACCAAGAAACCGTCATGGCCAAAATCTGATGAGATAGAAATCAACGGCTCGGCCGTTGGCACAAGCTCAGATATCTCAACCTGAAGTCGAGGTGGGAACAAACGGTCGGTATCGATTGAGACCACAACCACGGGAACGGTGATGGATTCCAGCGCCTCGGCTACTCCCCCGCGGCCTCGTCCCACATCGTGCGAATTCATCGCCTCAGTCAGAGCAATATAGGTATTGGCATCAAATCTACGGGCCAGCTTGGCAGCCTGGTGATCAAGATATGACTCGACCGCATAACGACCGGTTTCATCTCCCTGAAGCTGTCGCCCGAATCGAATATCCATCTCTGACTCAGTGCGATATGTCAGGTGTGCGATACGACGAGCGATTCCCATTCCATCAACTGGACCGCGGGCCTGCTCGTAGTAATCGCCCTTATTAAAGTGTGGGTCATTTTTAATTGCACGAATCTGAATTGAAGCGGTTCCGATTTGGTCTCCGGTAGCAACCGCAGATGAACCAATCGTGCAGATTGAACCAACGCGATGCGGAAGTTGTATCGCCCATTCAAGCGAGCGCATTCCCCCAAGTGATGGGCCGACCGATAGTAAATACTTTGAAATTCCGAGAGCATCGCTAAATGCCACTTCTGCATTGACCATATCTCGAATGGTGATTACAGGAAAACGTGAACCGTATCTTTTGCCATCTGGGGCGATACTTGATGGACCTGTTGACCCCTGACATCCACCAATGACGTTAGGGCAGATAACAAAATATTTATCGGTATCAAAGGGAAGTCCAGGACCAACCATCAATGGCCACCAGGCAGGAACATCTGACCAACCTGTTAGCGCATGGTTGATAAGAATTGCATTATCGCGTGCTTCGTTGAGCGTTCCCCATGATTGATAAGCGATAGTGACATCAGGCAAGGTCTCCCCATTTTCAAGTAGGAGAAAGCCAATCTTTTGAAACTTACGTTCGCCGGGATCATTTATTTCAAGCCATGCGCCAGTTACGTCGGGCCCCGGGTGCGAGTTATTGGGATTAATACTCTTCTTGGTCATAACATTTCCGTTCGCGCACTTGCAGGCTTAGTTGGCCTACCTGGTCGTCACCCGGAGCACCCCACCGCGGTGGAGGGTTGCCGTCTAGATAGCCGGGGCTTGAACTCTAGAACTCGTGACCTAGCCCAATATTAACCTAAAGCCTCAGCAATCTAAAATGTTGGTTTCGAAGATAGTCGCGATAACTTTTGGGTGTAGCTCAGCGCGCATTTGTGCAAAAGATTGCGGTGGCCAGCCAGCATTAAAGACGCGGCGGAGCAGGCCTGCTAAGGGATAACTGGCATCGTCGGTGATGGCGCGATCTAAGGCTCTCTGTGCCAAGGCTCCATCACCATTTTCGTAAGCCATAGCAGCGACAAGGCAGGCTATCGGTGCGATGGAACCAACAGGAGAGAGTCGCAAGAGTTCTCGCCACATTGCAAAGTAGAGATCGTAAGTATCTTCTTGATGGACCCCCATGGCGTAGTCGCGTACTTGCACATCACTCATGCGCCCAATCATGCGAGCAACGAGCATTTGATCTGTGGGTCCTCGTCCAATGCGAAACTCATCTAAGAGAAGTTCCATCGTCTCAACACCGTCACGACGTAACGCACCAATGTCAGGTGAATCTTCATCGACTTTAAAGTTGTCAACAACAGTTGCCCAACTTTTGGTAAGTGAGATTGGATCCGCTGCAATTGAATCAATGAGCTCTGAGATATCACCGTAGGGCATCGGAATTCCGGCAACCACATGCTCGGCAGCAATTGCGGAATCCTCGATATTTGGTAGAGCTTTGCCAGCTGGTGAGCAACATGAACTATCACGGCACATGATTGAGCGATAGCGCCCGCCGCTGATTAATAGAGATTCTTGGATTTGAATGCCGTTGCGAATTAACCCCGCACCAAGTGAGATCAAGAGCGAATCTCCATCGTTTCGATCCTGCGGCATATAGGCAACAAGAAGCGCAGCTTGCGCCTGATCGCGGATAAAGTGATGGGCCAATAGGTCTATCTCATCGCTATTGATATTTTTTGGTAAATCAATCCGCATAGCTACTCCGATTGCACCATCCTTTACGGCAATCAGGACGAGCGAATCTGTAGGATGAAAACCAATCAAAAAAGGTACGGCTGTAACAAGGTCATGGGCAGAAGTTAATGTGGGCATTTTCTCTCTCAATTCACAAAGCGGACAGGGGCGGCAACAACGGATATAGGTAGAACTGAAACTGTGGTGAGATTTCCTGGAATCGGTGCGGTGATGCCATCGATTGTGAACTCGCCTCGCCAATTTGTGATGAGCTCGATGAGGTAGTGACCTGGTTTGGAATACGTGTGTTGAATCTTTCCTTCGGGATAGGCAGCGCCCACTTCGCGAGTCATATAGACAACGCCATCTCCGTAGTGCCAGATGAAGATTGGGCGCAATCGCACATTGACTATCTCACCGAGAATTTCAACTTTCTTGGTAACTATCTCCGGGACATCGCTCCAGAAGAAGACAGGGGTCTTGATTAATGGCGAGAACGAGGGTTGATAAGAGATACCTGATGTTGGAATCGATTCAATTAACTTATCGGCCAAAGATGTTGCACTGGTCTCTGTTGTGCGAGCCACCTTCTTCTTTGGTGGCTTCTTAACTTTTGGTGCGATCTTCTTTACTGCTGGTTTGGGGTTTTTACTTACCTTTGGTTTTGCAATTGATGGTTTTTTAACAGACGGCTTTTTAACAGGTGGTGGGGCCGGAATCGTTGCAGTTGTTGATGATGGACCTTTGCCTTTTCGTCCTTCGATGACGATGCGACCATCCTGGATATAAACCTCTATGCAGGCCTTGATCTCACAATCACTGGCCTGTGCGATTGGTGTAGTACTCATGCCAACGATCAAGGTAAGTGCAATGGTGATGGGTAGTGATTTATCTGTGAATCGCGGAAATCGGTACATAGCGGGGAGATTAAAAGATGAGAACACTCGACCTGGCAGCGAAAATTCGCATCTGTGGATATCTATGACACGCTACATCCATGGCTTCGCGCGACGGTGATGGGTGGATTGAATGTACCTGTGGCTCCAAACATTGGGGCAAATTTGGTGCAGCCGGTTTACTTCTAGTGCGTGATGGTTCGATTTTTCTCCAGCACCGCGCACCATGGGTGCACAACGGAGATACCTGGGGAATTCCTGGTGGTGCTCGTGATTCTCATGAAAACACTCTCGAAGCTGCGATTCGCGAAGCGGTAGAGGAGACCGGAATCAATCCCGATAGCCTAAAAGTTCTTACTACTTTCTCCGATGATCATGGCATCTGGTCTTACTCAACAGTGATTGCTGTAGCAGATATTGATTTAGAGGGACATGAACTCAACGATGAATCACACGAAGTTCGTTGGGTGAAGTTCGATGATGTAACTCGCCTACCGTTGCACCCTAGTTTTGCAAGAAGTTGGCCCCAATTATTGGCCGAGATCAATAATCTGATCACACCAAGCTAAAGAGCTTCTCTCACGGTGTGCAACCAAGACAATGGTTTTTCCGTTTCTGCGCTCTTCCTGAAAGCGCTTAATCAGCGCTTCTTGTGATGCTAAATCTTGAGAGGCAAAAGGCTCATCGAGTAAAACGAGTGGCAAGTCGCGCATAAATGCTCGTGCAATTTCTACCCTTTGCAACTGTCCCCCTGATAAAGAGGTAATACTCTGCTGCAAAATCTCTGAGATACCAAAGCTCTTCGCTACATCTTCAATACGAGAAGTTGCAATGCTTTCGTGACCAAGGTGCAGAATTTCCGCAACAGAATATGCCATCCAATAACTATGACTTTGTTGGGCAACGGCTCTTATCTCTGCGAACTCTTTAGCACTGATTGTCGCGATATCTTTACCATCTATAGATATCGAACCTGAAAGTGGGATTTGTGCGCCGGCAATTGCCGAAAGAAGTGTTGATTTGCCAGCGCCATTACTGCCGACGATTGCAGTAATCGACGCGGCCGATATATGGGCCGAGAAGTTCTTTAGGACAATGCGAGAGCTATATCCAAGAGTGAGATCTTTGATATCAATCATCGCCAGACCTCACTGCTTCTACGCAGAACCAGAATCAAAATCGGCGCACCGATTAATGAAGTGATTAAGCCAATCGGTAATTCAAATGGTGGCACTATCGCTCTGGCTGCTGTGTCAGCTATCAGTAAGAGACCTGCACCGATTACTGCTGAACCAATCACGAGCGGACGGTTGCTCGGCCCAATCAACAAGCGAGTGATGTGAGGTGCTGCCAGGGCTAAGAATGCAATTGAGCCAACAGTGCTCACCGCTGTTGCAATCAGAAGTGAAATAATTAAGAAAGCACCTAAACGCATCCGTTGTGGATTCTTTCCGAGAAAGCGAACCTCTGCATCTCCCAGTGCTAATAAATCCAATCTTTGGGATATGTACCAAGCAACAATGACTCCGACGATTACTACGGGTGCTAAGAGCGAGATTGATGACATGGATACAAGGGCCAATGAACCTAGTGACCAGAAAGCTATGGATCTAGCGTCAGGGCGATCGGCAATTGTTAAGAGCAAACCAACCAGAGCGCTGAGCAGAGCCGATGTGGCTATTCCGACAATAACGAGTTGAATCGCACTTCGCGATGCTGCGAATGTTACAAGGGATGCAAAGAGCGCGCCCAAGAATGCAAATAACATAACCGGCCAAGTTCCTATTGAGGCAATACTAAGTATCACTGCAATCGCAGCGCCAAAACTTGCCCCCGCAGTTGTGCCGATAATTGAAGGATCTGCCAAAGGATTATTCGTCGCTGCTTGAGAAATAGCACCAGCTACTCCTAAAGCCGCTCCAATCAGTAGAGCAGCAAGCACTCTGGGAAATCTGATATCCCAAATAACATCATGGGATGCACCCTGCAACGACGGTGAAAAAATGTGTTTCCATGGTGAATCAATTTCAGCGCTACCAACACTTAAGGCATAGAGTGCAAATCCTGATATGCCCAGAAGAATTGCCACAAGTAAATACCTGCGGCCGCGAACTGACATCACGCCTTGAGCTTCTCTATCGCTTCAGCAATCTTGAGCAATAAATCTGGAGTGCGCGGCCCAAAGGAGAGCAGAAGTGAATCATCGATTGCAATCACTGCTCGGTTTTTGCCAGCGGTAGTTTGCGCAATTCCGGGGAGTCCGATTAAGCCCTCTACCCCACCGACCGATGCCAAACCTTTTGACATCACCAACAAAATCTCAGGATCTTCGACTGCAAAAGATTCGGCAGTAAATGGTGAGAATGGCACCGCACTGATTTGTGCACCAACATCTGTTGCTCCTAATGCGCTCAGCATCGAATCTGCTCCAGAGCCTTTTCCGCCAAGAAGGTAGATAGAGCTTCCGCCGCGCAAGTAGAGAAATGCGATTCGCGGCGAATCAGATAACTGCTTACCTACGAGAGAGATGCTAGAAGTGATTGCACTGGAGAGCGCCTGGCCACTTTGCGGCAATTCAATTAACTGAGCAATTGCATCCACTTTTTTGGTGATGTCATTGACGCTCCAGACTTCGTTGATGAGTTCAACGCGGATACCGGCCTTACGAACAGCTGCGATTGCCTCTTGTGGGCCGACAGATTCATCAATGATGACCAGCTCTGGTTTAAGAGCAATAATCTTCTCGGCGCTGATCTGATGCCCTGTGCTGACAACAGGAATCTCTTTGAGGGACTGATCAGTACTTGCAATATCTCGTCCGACAATTAACTTCTTAAAGCCCATGGCGTCGATAATCTCTGCACTGCCATTTGCTAGAGCGACGATACGAGTGATGGATGCAACTTCTTCAGTATTTTCAGGTATCGAAACCGCCGAAGCCGATGTGATTTCTATCGCGCTCTGTGGTGTTGAAGAGCATGATGTCAATGTAAACAGTGCGACGCAGAGCAAACCTACCGCACGAATTCTCATAAGGTTAATTCTCTCAGATTCTTAGCCGACATTCTGCGGTGAGTTGTCGGATAAGGTCTCAAAGAGGTTTATCTACGCTATGGACATGGTTCCCCGCGCTCTCACATTATCGGTATTGGGCATTCTCTTTGCCTCAGTAACCATCGCGCCAGCCCATGCCGCCGTGACAGCAAAGAACACTAATGGATCTTCAATCTCAATTAATAAGAGCGTTTATACAAAGGCAACTATGGTCACCGTCACTGGCCGTGGATTCGATGAAACTGTAGGAATTTATCTAGCCCTTTGTGTTGTTCCTAAAACCGGTGAGAGACCAACGCCATGTGGAGGTGGCGTCAATAAAAGTGGTGTTGGTGAATCCTCTTATTGGATCTCATCTAATCCCCCACCTTATGGACGTAGTTTGGCAATTGAATACCTACCCGGCGGGCGCTTTTCTCAAAAGGTCAATATCACCAAACGTATCGGCAAGTTCGATTGCACAAAAGTTAAGTGTGCCATCACTGTAAGAGCAGACCATATTCGCGAAGGTGATCGCTCTCGCGACATCTTTATCCCAATCAAGTTTAAGTAAGCAGATTTATCCAACCAGATTCAACTAATTAGATTCAACGAAGGAGAAACATGAATAAGTTCATCAGAATCATCTCAGCTCTAGGAATTGCTGTTGCTTCAACACTGGTCGCAGCTCCAGCTCATGCTGAAACATTTACCTGGTCAAGTCGCCCACTGACCAATCTTGATCCAGCTGGAACTTTGATTACTGGAAGCATTACAAACTTTCCTGCAAAATCTGGGCTCTATATCTTCCAATGTGTTAAGGCAAAGGTAGCTGGAGAGCGTCCTGCTAGCGACACATGCTTTGATCTTGCTTGGGTAACAGCTAATGGTGGGCAAGGTTCCACCTCTTCCAAGGGCCCTATCTCTTTTACTCTCAAAGCCCAGTACTCAACAGCAACCAAATCAATTGATTGCTCAGTTGAAGAGTGTGGCGTTTTCTTCCGCTATGACCGCTCGGCACAAAATGACACTTCAGAAGATTTGTTTAAGCCAATAACTTTCTTAGCGAGTACTGCTGCAGTCGTTGCAAAGACATCAGATACCGTCACCGTTACTTTTAATGGTGCTGTATTGATCCGCAATGTCCCGAACAATTTGGGATATCGCGCGAAGACAGTCATTACCGCGACAGCCGCATCGGGCCTTCCTGTAACCCTGGCATCGGCAACAGATGATTGCAGCTTTGCCAATGGCTCTTTAATTGCTCTCAAGGGCAGCGGAACATGTCGCTTGACTGCAACGACAGCAGGAAATGCAACATACGATGCAGCTAACGTAGGGTTCCCATTTATCTTGGTGCCAGGTAATCAGAAGCTCTCTCTGACTACCTTCGGAATCAAGAAGAATGCAACTCGAACATTGCCAGCTACTACAGACTTTGGAACACCAATCGCTTATAAGAGCAATTCCAAGCAATGCAAAGTAGAGTCAAATATCTTGACTGTCGGAAAAGGTAAAGGCTGCGTTTTGACGGCAAACGCTGCTGGAAAAGATCAGATGTGGCTACCGCTCAACACGACGGTCCGAGTCAATATCAAGTAAGGTCAATATTAAATTGAAACTAGCGCCGTAAAGAGTTAATACCGGCGATGCAGAAGGTTGTTACTGATGTGATGACGCCTTCTGCATCGTCGCCTCTTTCGATGCGACGTGATGCGCTATCTGTGATGCTTTGAATTAAAGCAAGAGCCATATCAATATCTTGCACTCCAAGGTCTGCGAGACGACTACGTAGAGGTGCAAGTAATGCGCGGTGCGCAGCACCGATGGCAGCGCTTCGATCTCGCGGTAAATCAATGGCGTTAAATGCCTTGGCAAGCAAATGGCGACCATCAGCGATATAAATCAATGAACCTTTAATCCACAACTCAATTGCTTCAAGTGGGTCGGCAGATTCATTCGATGCATTCGCGAGAGTCTGTGCAAAGCTCTCGAGCTCTTCGATGACCAGGTCTGCAGCTAAATCAGCGCTGCTCGCAAAGTATTCATAGACAGATGTGCGAGATAGTCCAGCGCGTTGGGCAACTGCTGCAACGGTAACCGCTGCTCCCCCGGATTCGAGCGCAATCGCAGCAGCAGCTTCTATGAGCTGACTGCGTCGCCAATCACGGTGATCGGCAAGCGTTGGAGTCTTAATGCGAGGCATGGCCCTAGTCTTCCATGCTCTCTGCCAGGCGTCTCAGTGAATTTCTTACCGTCTCTTTATCGTTGGTACGCCAGAGCGGAGGCATCGAATTAAGCAGGGTCTGGCCGTATCTCTTGGTGACAATGCGCGAATCCATGATTGCAACGACCCCTCGATCATCGATGCTACGAATCAAGCGACCTGCGCCCTGCGCCAGCAATAGTGCAGCTCGCGGTACCGATACCTGCATAAAGCCACTTCCGCCCGAAGCATCTGCCTGAGAAGAGCGCGCCGCTAGAACTGGTTCATCCGGGCGAGGGAAAGGCAGTCGATCGATTGCTACCAAGATGCAAGAGTTTCCGGGAACATCCACGCCCTGCCAGAGCGACATCGTACCGAGCAAGATTGAAGTCTCATCTGATGAAAATCTTTCAACAAGTGGCGCTACAGCATCGCCGCGCTTTTGCGTGATGATAGAAATCGGACGTTCCGCCAAAACTTTTCGTAAGTAAATATCGGCTGCCTCTACTCCGCGCCATGAACTAAAGAGCGCCAAAGTGCGACCGCCCGCTGCATCGATGAGTTCGCCCAGCTCTTCTAGCATTTCGGGTGCGGTGCCATCGCGACTTGGTTCAGGTAAATGCTTGGGCAGATAAAGCATTCCTTGATTAGCAAAATCAAATGGCGAACCAACATCAAGCATCTGCAGGTTGGCTGGATCGATTTCATTATCTTTAACTTCTTCATCAGAATCTTCGCCGACAATAAAGCCGATGCTCTTTGCCATGGCATCGAATCCCTTGCCCACAGTCAAGGTTGCAGAGGTTGCGATTACAGGAGTCTTAGTTAAGAGATTGCTACGTAAAACTTGTGAGACAGATAGGGGCGCGAGATGAAGTGTTGAGAAAGTTGGCTCATACCAAAGCACATGGCTCTCCCCCATTTTCAATAACTTACCTGCGATAGTTGAGATTTCTTGTACTGCACCTTTTACGCGTGCCCGCTCCGCTAGCGCATCTGGTTCGAGAATCTCTTCATCGGAAGCTAGTGACTGCGCCACCGCAGTTGCTGTTTCACGGATCTTGCGGATGGGATGCTCGAGTGATTGTGGAATCTCTTCAAGCCGCCCTTGCTTGGCAAAATCACCTTTTACATCTTCGCCGTAATCTGCCATCGCATCATGGAAACTATCTGCCGCATTCGTAAATTCATCTGAGAATTTACCTGGCATATATTTACGGGCCATAGCAGCTGCACGTTGCACTCGTGATGAGGTCAGTTCTTCGGTAACCGCCTGCGTCGTGCGATCCATAAACTCATGGGCCTCATCAAGAATAACTGCATCACGCTCTGGCAATATCGGATGAGAATCAACAATTTCAATGGCTAACAAAGTGTGGTTTGTGACAACAACGTCGGCGGTCTGCGCCTTCGCCTTTGCATTTGCTGCAAAGCAACCACTGCCCCACGCGCAGCTATCTGCACCTACACATTCACGCCCTGAAAGTGAATGTGCCGCCCATACTCGGCGATCGACTTCAGGTGCATCATCACGATCACCTGATACTCCTTCGGTTCGCGCCCAGTCATGTAAGCGCTTGGCATCTTTTTCAAGATAAGACGCTTCTAAAAGAATTTCACCATCAGGATCAGGTTCTTCAGAATTCATCTTGGCGAGACAGATGTAGTTACCTACGCCTTTATAAATTGCATAGGTAATCTCTCGCCCCAAAACTTTTTCAAGGGCCGGAACAACTGCAGGTAAATCGCGTTCAACCAGTTGACGCTGTAAAGCTAACGTTGCTGTGGCAACTAATACTTTTCGGCCATGAACCAATGCGGGCACTAGATAGGCAAGAGATTTTCCGGTACCTGTGCCAGCTTGCACCATTAAGTGATGGCGATCAGTTAATGCATTTGCAACTGCTTCTGCCATCTCAATCTGGCCATCGCGAGGCTTTCCACCAATTGCCGTAATTGCAGCATCGAGTGCTTTGCGTACCTCGGCCGACATCTCGCTCATCTGTGGCACTTTAACAGTTCAATGGCCATACTTCCTCTATGACTCAAATGCGCACACTCGGTCCATATTCGATTCCTGCTCTCGGCTTAGGTTGTATGCCGATGTCAGGTATGCCACCAAGCAAAGCCTGGATCCTTGATGAGCGCGATAAAGCGTTGGGTGTGATTCATGCCGCCCTCGATGCCGGTGTGCGACTACTGGATACCTCTGATATCTATGCGCCTACTTGGAACTCAGTGGGACATAACGAAATTCTGACGGCTGAAGCTGTTCGCTCATGGAGCGGAACTACTGCACAGAAAGAAGAAATTGTAATTGCCACAAAGGGTGGAATCACACGCGCACCTGAAGAAGGTAATTGGTTTGGAAAATCTGGACGAGATGCATCAGAGCATTATCTCTATCGCGCTGTTGAAGCCTCTGCTGCCAAGATGCAGTTAAGCACTATCAAATTGTGGCAACACCATCGCCTTAACCACTTTATGCCATTTGAAGAGCAATTTGAAAATGTTATGAAGCTCAAGGCACACGGAATTGTGCAGAATATCGGCGTCAGCAATTACAACGCAGAGCAGCTTCGTCGCGCAATTAAAATTGGTGGAACTCCAGCACAAGGCGGTCTCGTATCAGTTCAAAATGAGTGGTCACCACGCTCACGCGCTTGGGCTGATGTTGTAGAAATCTGCAATGAACACGGAATCGCTTTTCTACCGTGGTCACCTCTCGGTGGCATCGATAACGCAGCAAGCCTTGAAAATGCATCCTTTGACGCATTTGAAGCAGTTGCTGCTCGACATAATGTTTCCAAGTTTGCGATTGCGATCGCTTGGCATCTTGCGACCAATCCAGTTTCAATTCCGATTCCGGGAGCTACTCGCAAAGAGTCAATCCTTGATTCATGGACCGGTCTGAGCGTCACTCTTACAAGTGATGATGTTGCTCAGCTCAACGCTTCACTTCCTGCGAATCCACCACTGCATGAAGAGTTAGTGCCTCAGCCACCATTTCGTAGCTAATGCCCTTACTTTTTAGCGAGTAGATCCATATATTCACTAACGGGTGTATTTGCTAACTTTTCATAATCAAGTGAGAGGGCAAGGATTTTATCCTGCTGCGCCTTGTCATAAATACGAGCAAGGTTGATCTTGAACTTCTCAATCAGAAGTGGGATTCCCTCTGTGCGGCGGCGGGCATGTCCGATTGGATACTCGACAGCCTCTTCGCCAAGAGTAGATCCATCGTTAAATTCGATAGTGATTGCGTTGGCAATTGAGCGCTTCTCTGGGTCGTGATAATCAGCGGTATAGCCAGTATCTTCAACGCAGATGATCTTCTCGCGCAACGCATCAATGCGTGGATCAGCTGCAATATCTTCTTCGTAGTCACGCGCAGTAAGGCGACCAAAAATCAATGGGACAGCAACCATGTATTGAATGCAGTGATCGCGATCGGCAGGATTATTGAGCGGACCTTTCTTATCAATAATTCGAATACAAGCTTCGTGGGTACGAATGGTTACCTTCTTGATATCACTTTCAGATTTTCCAGCAGCTTGCATCTCTCCGTAGAGAGTCATTGCTGCCTCTACCGCTGTTTGAGAGTGGAACTCTGCAGGGAATGAGATCTTAAAGAGGATGTTCTCCATGACATATGTGCCGTATTCGCGCTGAAACTTAAAGTGATTGCCGCGGAAAGATGAGTCATAGAAGCCCCATGTCTTTGCAGTAAGCGCAGTTGGATAACCCATCTCACCGGTTGAAGCGATGAGTGCTAAACGCACGGCACGTGATGTGGCATCTCCAGCGGCCCATGACTTACGTGAACCAGCATTAGGAAAATGGCGATATGTACGGAGTGATTGACCATCAACCCAAGCCAAAGAGACTGCGGCAAGAATCTGATCGCGAGTAAGTCCCATCATCTGGGCGACAACAGCAGTTGATGCCACCTTTACCAAAATTACGTGGTCTAGACCGACTTTGTTAAATGAGTTTTCGAGGGCGATACACCCTTGAATCTCATGAGCCTTAATCATTGCAGTAAAGACATCTCCGACAGTGAACTTCTTATTTGATGTGCGTGATAACCAGTCAGCTGTAGCAAGGATTCCACCAAGGTTATCTGACGGATGGCCCCACTCTGCCGCTAGCCATGTATCGTTAAAATCTAGCCAGCGAATCATCGCGCCGATATTAAATGCACCTTGTACGGGATCGAGTTCGTAGTTAGTGCCTGGAACTTTGACACCATTGGCAACGGTTAAACCTGGTGCAACTGGTCCAAGAAGCTTGGTGCAGGCTTCGTATTCAAGTGCTTCAAGTCCACAACCTAGAGTATCCATGAAACAGTTCCAGGCTGTCTCATATGCCACAGGTGACTTGATTTCATAATTGATAACGTAATCAACAATATCCACGATTTCTTTATCGTAAGGAAGGTTGGACTTTGTTACATGAGCAGACATGGCACCTATCGCTTCTCTATTGGGATGAACTGTCGATCTTCTGGACCTGTGTAATTTGCACTAGGGCGAATGATTTTATTATCGATACGTTGCTCAATTACGTGAGCGGCCCATCCCGTTGTACGTGCAATCACAAAAATTGGCGTAAAGAAGGCAGTTGGAATCTTCATCTGGTTATATGAAACAGCAGAGAACCAATCCAGATTAGGGAACATGTTCTTGATTTCCCACATTACTGATTCGATGCGTTCGGCTATTGCGTAGAGCTCAGTATTGCCCTGATCTTCAGAGAGTGAGAGTGAAATTTTCTTGATGATCTCGTTTCGGGGATCTGAGACTGTATAGACGGGATGGCCAAAACCAATAACAACTTCTTTATTGGCAACACGGGCGCGAATATCAGCCTCGGCCTCATCAGGAGATGAGTAACGTTCTTGGATTTCAAGGGCGACTTCATTAGCGCCACCATGCTTTGGGCCACGTAGTGCGCCAATTGCGCCAGTAATCGCTGAGAACATATCAGAGCCTGTTCCGGCAATTACTCGGCCAGTAAAAGTTGAAGCATTGAACTCGTGCTCTGCATAGAGAATAAGAGAGGCGTGCATTGAGCTTTCCCAGAGCTTGCTAGGAGCTTGCCCGTGGAGCATGTGAAGAAAATGAGCACCGATTGAGTCATCATTTGTTTCAATCTCAATACGTTTTGCGCTATTTGCGAAGTGATACCAGTAGACAAGCATTGATCCAAGGCAGGCAATTAACTTGTCGGCAATCTCTTTTGCTGCGACTTCATTATGGTCAGCGCTCTCGGGTGTAACGCAACCGAGCGCAGATACACCTGTTCGCATGACATCCATGGGATGAGCACTTGCTGGAATCTGTTCTAAAACACTTTTAACTGAATCAGGAAGTCCGCGAAGCCTCTTGAGCTTGGCTTTATAAGCATCGAGCTGGGTCTTGGTAGGAAGAGTTCCGTGGATTAGTAAGTGAGCGACTTCTTCGAATTCACAATGTGCTGCGAGATCAGCGATATCAAAGCCACGGTAATGTAAATCGTTCCCACTTTTTCCAACACTACAAAGCGCGGTGTTTCCGGCAGGAACACCTGAGAGCGCAACAGATTTCTTTGGCTTGAAATCGACCACTTTATCCCCCTTAGATTCCAGCAAACTTCTACTTGTCGCCAATTAAGTTATCTAAAGCCTGCTCATACTTGTAGTAATCAATTCGCTCATACAGTTCTTCGCGAGTTTGCATTGTGTCTATAACCCCAGACTGTGTTCCGTCACGACGGATTGCCTCATAGACATTCTCTGCCGCTTTATTCATTGCTCTAAAAGCGGAGAGTGGATAAAGAATCATGCCAACTCCGTGAGCAGCTAACTCATCACGATTGAACAATGGGGTCATGCCAAATTCAGTGATGTTTGCCAGAATTGGTTTTGCGACAGCGCCACTAAACTTCTTGTAATCCTCAAGTGTGCGAATCGCTTCTGGGAAAACCAAATCTGCGCCTGCTTCGATATATGCGTGGACTCTTTCGATTGCCGCATCTATGCCTTCAATTGCAATAGCATCGGTGCGCGCCATAATTGTGAAGTTCTCATCTGTTCGCGCGTCCACTGCCGCTTTAATGCGATCTACCATTTCAGCTGTAGAGACAACTTCTTTGTTGGGGCGGTGTCCACAACGTTTGGCGCCAACCTGATCTTCAATATGCATCGCAGCGGCCCCCGCTTTAATCAAATCTTTAACGGTGCGAGCGATGTTAAAAGCCGATGCTCCAAATCCAGTATCTGCATCGACCAAAAGCGGGGTATCGCAAACATTGGTGATTCTTCGAACATCTGTCAGGACATCATCTAGAGTTGCGATTCCAAGATCTGGAATACCCATCGAACCAGCCGCAACTCCACCACCAGAGAGATAGATGGCGCGATAGCCAGCTCGCTTAGCCAGCAGGGCGTGGTTGGCGTTGATTGTCCCGACTATCTGCAGCGGGCTCTCTTGCGCGAGGGCCTGGCGAAATGCGGCTCCAGCAGAGGTGTGGTTCACGAAGGAAGTCTAACCTCATCACTCATATTTGCAAGAATTCTATCGATTATGGCAAATATCACGCAATAATGAACCGTATTGATGGCTCAGCCCGATTCGAAGGCTAGAGAAGAGCGAGGGCAGCGATGGCGCTATCGAAACCTTTATCTTCTTTGCTCCCTGGTACTCCAGAGCGAGCAATTGCTTGATCAAGATCATTACACATCAGCACTCCATAGCCAATCGGCTTTGAAAACTTAAGCTGCACATCCATCACACCTTGTGTCACACCTTGGCAGACATAATCAAAATGTGGGGTCTCACCCTTAAGCACCAATCCGAGAGCAACTACGGCATCAAAGCCATCTTCAAATGCGTGTTGTGCCGCAAGCGGTATCTCAAAGGAACCTGGGACATAAATAACCTCAATCTTCTTTACTTCAGCTGCCTCAAGAGCGCGCTTAGCACCTGCAATGAGATCGCCACAGAGTTCGGGGTGCCATGATGAAGAGATTATCGCAACCTTTGCTTTTGGGTGCTTCTTTATCTTTATTTCAGGTGCTTTTCCAGCCATTACTTCTCTCCTCTTTCATGTCCAAGTTTTACGCGTTTAGTTTCAATGTATTGTCGATTGAATTCATGAATCTCCGTTAAAAGATTTTGTTGTATCACATTAAATCCTGAGCTCGCCAGCGCTCCAACTTTTTCAGGATTATTCGTCAGCAAGGTAAATGCTGAAAGATTGAGAGCATGCAGAATTTCAACTACATCGCTCCACTGTCGATTATCAATCGGATGTCCCAGCTTCACATTCGCCTCAACTGTATCTAGCCCAGCATCTTGTAACTGGTAGGCCCTTAGCTTCTCAGCTAAGCCAACCCCTCTTCCCTCATGGTCGCGCAGATAGATGATGTAACCGCTGCCATGGGCTGCAATCAGCTTCTTTGACATCGCAAGTTGATCCCCACAATCACAGCGCAATGACCCCATAACATCTCCGGTGAAACACTCTGAATGCACTCGCACCATTGGCTCAATACTTGAACTGCCAAAGCGCGCAATTACATGATCGCGAGATTTAAGTGCAGAATACGTAGCCATCTGCCACAGACCTTCAGGGAGCTGAACATCCACCCAATTAAGCTCTTGCCCTGCATGAACGCTCTCTCTGTAGTTGGACTTCCAGTAAGTAGTGAGCTCTTCAATCGAAATCATCGGTATTTGATGTTCAGTCGCAAAGGCGCGTAATCCTGCTCCCCGTGCCATGGACCCATCTTCTGCAACAATCTCTGAGAGCAATGCAGCGGGTGCGGCGCCAACTAATTGCGCAAGGGCTACGCCAGCCTCCGTATGGCCACTGCGTGCGGCAAGTCCTTCTGGATGAGAAATTAAAGGAAAGATGTGACCGGGTCTTGAAAAATCATTCGCGTTGGTTTGCGGATTAGCGAGTGCTCGAATTGTGAGGGTGCGCTCAAGGGCACTGACTCCCGTCGTAATACCATCAATCAAGTCAACCGAAACTGTGAATGCAGTTTTTCTCTTATCCTGATTTGCCTCAAACATCAGTGGAAGATCAAGGCGGCGGGCAGTAGGACGATCAATGGCAACGCAAAGAATGCCTGTTGTATGTCTGACCATAAATGCAGTCTGCTCTGGGGTTACCTTCTCGGCCAGAACAATGAGATCACCTTCATTCTCGCGAGATTCATCATCAGTAACAATGAGAAATTTACCCGCAGCAAATTCTGTTAATGCATCTTTGATACTCATTGTGCTCCCCCACCCCTGGAGATAAGGCGCTCGACATACTTGGCCAAGATGTCTACTTCGATGTTAACAATATCTCCTGCTGATTTTTGAGAAAGGTTGGTCTTAGCGAGGGTTTCTGGAATCAGCCAAAGTGTGACGTAATTTGTAGCATCATCAATGTTTCCGACAGTCAGCGACACCCCATCAACAGTGATTGAACCTTGATTGACGATATAGCGAGTTAAATCTGAATGAACAGAAATAACAAACTCTTCCCATTTCTCGCCCGGAGTCCTAGAGATAACGGTGGCAACCCCATCAACATGGCCTTGAACAATATGCCCGCCCATTCGCATATCCATACGGGCCGCGAGTTCTAGATTTACCGGAGATCCAACCGTGAGCTTTCCAAGAGAGGTAAGAGCCAATGTCTGAATCATTACATCTGCTGTAAAGCTATCTGCCGTCAAAGATGTAGCAGTCAAACATGTGCCATTAACTGCAATTGAATCCCCCACTGAAAGTTCTGGAGTCAGCTGTGGTGCATAGACAGTGAGTACAGAGGAGCTCTCCCCCGAAGTAATCGCAAGCACTTTTCCGAGTTCTGCCACGAGTCCTGTAAACATTAATTAGCTCCTACTCTGTAGCGCGATTTAAGATCTGGACCAATCTGGTTTGAAGTGAGAAGAGTGAGAGGTGCAGCACTTGCCAGAGTGCTTATTCCTAGATCTTCTACCCACGGCTTGCCTGCACCTAAGAGGGTGGGCGCCTGATAAATAACAATCTCATCAATAAGCCCTGCTGCAAGAAGTGCTGTTCCTAGAGTTGGCCCAGCCTCTACGAGTACTTGATTGATGGCTTTGCCCGAAATTGACTGAAGTAAAACATCTACTTCATGACTCTTAACGAAAATCGTCTCACTATCGCCATTATGGAGATTGAAACCTGCTGGAATATCACGCACTCCCATGACGATTCGAAGTGGCGATTCTGATCCCTCAATTCGTGGTTTCAGAGTGGGGTTATCGGCAAGTGCGGTTCCGGTACCGACAAGAATCGCATCAGATTGAGAACGTAGGATTTGAACATCAGCTCGTGAAGCCTCTGATGAGATCCATTGTGAGGTTCCATCACTTGCTGCAATGTAACCATCTAAAGTTGTCGCTACTTTCCAGATGAAATACGGGCGTCCATGTTTAATTCGATGAAGCCATGCTCCTTGGATTTCTTCCAAATTCTTATCTGCGCTCTGTTCTACATTTATCCCAGCGCTTCTCAAACGCTCTGCGCCACCGGCTGCAATCGGATTGGGGTCTGCTACTGCATAGATAACTTTTGCAACACCTGCATTGATGATTGCATCAACACAGGCCGGAGTTGTGCCGACATGATTGCAAGGCTCAAGGGATGCAACTAGCGTTGCGCCTTTTGCTGATGAACCAGCTTTCTTAAGAGCAACAATCTCGGCGTGGTCAGTAGAGATTGTGCGAAGGTGAGCACCATCTGCGATGAGTTTGCCATCCTGACTGTAGATGGCA
>JBIKSV010000061.1:0-7029 GCA_044348425.1 Candidatus Planktophila sp.
TGATCTGCAATATCTAGAAATTCCTCAATTGTTGAATATGTAACGGTGGATGCATATGCAGGAAGAGATTCACGAAAACCGCCGAGCAATTTGTAGACCGGCAACCCGGCTTGTTTGGCACCGATATCCCAAAGCGCTACATCAACTACGTGTGCCATGTTTGGGGCGAATCTTTCAATACGATCGAGCTCCCATGCGCGCTCCCAGAGATATTCACGCTGCAATGGATCTTGACCAATCAGTTCAGCGCGAAAGCGACGGTCAACGTAATCTTTAAAAATCACACCGCGTGGAGCAGAGGCAAAGCCAGTAATTCCTGCATCCGTTTCTATTGCTAGCCAAGCACCGGTCGTTGGTCCATCTGAGCCAGGCAGATTCTTACGCCAGACAAAAGGGGGTGACATGCCAGGGCGGTCTTCGAGAATCACCTCAACGGCGGTAATTTTCAATCGAGACCTCCGCGGATAAAAAATACTATACGAAATAGTATTCTACCTCTAGGATTTCGACAATAGGGCTTAGCGCCTTGGAGACAAGGACAGTGATGGACCAGAAAGTCTATGCATTTAGTGAAGGCAATCGGACCATGTCCGACCTCTTGGGCGGAAAAGGGGCCAATCTTGCCGAAATGGCATCCCTCGGAATTCCAGTTCCTGATGGTTTCACGATCACCACTGAAGTCTGTCAAGAATATTTGCGAACCGGCGGTCTAGGTAGCGCACTCCTTGCAGATATTGATGCCGCAGTAATTGCACTCGAGAAAAAAATCGGAAAATCTTTTGGAGATGCAGCCAACCCACTTTTAGTTTCGGTGCGATCAGGTGCCAAGTTTTCAATGCCCGGAATGATGGAGACAGTTCTCAATGTTGGAATGTCTAAATCTGTCGCCGCAACACTTGCTAAGCAAACCGGTGATGATCGATTTGCCTGGGATTCATACCGTCGATTTATTGAAATGTTCGGCAAAACAGTCTGCGAGATTCCAGGAGATGTCTTTACCAAGACTGCCGCACCAATTATTAAGGCTGCAGGTGGCAAGACTATGGCAGATCTGGCTGGCACAGATCTTGAAAAAGTCGGTGATGCTTTTGTAGAGATCGTAGAGAAGCACACAGGAAAGCCTTTTCCATTTGAAGCTCGTGATCAAATGCTTCAAGCAATCGAGGCAGTGTTTCACTCATGGAATTCCGATAGAGCGCAGCTCTATCGTCGAAGAGAACGAATAAGTGCAGATTTGGGTACGGCCGTAAATGTGCAGGCGATGGTTTTTGGAAATATCGGTGATACATCGGGTACTGGAGTCTGCTTTACAAGAGACCCCGGCAGTGGTGCACAAGGTGCTTATGGCGATTATTTACCTCGTGCTCAAGGTGAAGATGTGGTGGCAGGTATTCGAAACGCTTTCCCGCTTACTCATCTAGGAGAAGTAAATCCCGAAGCTTATGGTGAGCTACAAAAGATAATGACTTTATTGGAAAATCATTATCGCGATATGTGTGACATCGAATTTACAGTAGAAAAAGGCAAACTTTGGATTCTGCAAACTCGTGTTGGAAAACGAACAGCCGAAGCCGCCTTTAGAATTGCCACACAACTTGTCGATGAAGGTGCCATTACGATGGATCAGGCACTCACTCGAGTTGATGGAGAACAACTAGTCCAATTGATGTTCCCGCAGTTCGATAAAGCATCGGCTCCAAAAGAACTAACTCGCGGTATCGCAGCATCTCCTGGGGCAGCTGTTGGCGCAGTCGTCTTTGATCCGCGCGATGCTGCCGATCAAGCGTTAGCAGGGAAGAAAGTAATTCTTGTTCGGCGTGAGACAAATCCTGATGATTTAGTCGGAATGGTTGCTGCCCAAGGAATTCTTACCGCTCGCGGCGGAAAAACATCGCATGCGGCAGTCGTAGCCCGCGGTATGGGCCGGCCGGCGGTCTGCGGAACAGAAAGTATTGAAGTCAATGTAGATGAGAAGTATTTTCTATGTGGCGATGTAAAAGTAGTCGAAGGCGATCTCATCTCAATCGATGGAACAACCGGGGCAGTATTCCTTGGTGAAGTTGCCGTTGTTCCCAGCGTTGTAACCGAATATGTGCAAGGGATTGTCGATCCAGGTGCGCCAACTTCTTCAGCGCTGATTCGTAGCATTCACCGGATCATCTCTCATGCAGATAAAGTGCGAAGAATGTCCGTGCGCGCTAATGCCGATACGCCAGAAGATGCTGAGATTGCGCGCCAAATGGGAGCCCAAGGGATTGGATTAACGCGAACAGAGCACATGTTCCTTGGAGATCGTCGTGTTCTTGTTGAGACTTTAGTTCTGGCCACCACCGATGAAGAGCGCAGCGAAGTCCTTGCTGAAATGGAGAAACTTCAATTCAGTGACTTTGTTGGAATTCTTCGCGCAATGACTGGACTGCCAGTGACGGTAAGGTTATTGGATCCACCACTTCATGAATTCTTGACGGACCAGGCAAGTCTCGCCGTCGAAATCGCACTCTTGCAAGAGCGTGGCCAAGAAGTTGATGAGAGAAAGCTTGCACTTAACCGCGCCGTTAACCGCTTGCATGAATCAAACCCAATGATGGGGCTTCGTGGTGTTCGACTTGGTGTTCTGATTCCTGATCTATTTTCTATGCAGGTGCGCGCTCTAACTCGTGCTGCACTACACGTGCGTGATCAAGGGTATGACCCACAACCTGAAATCATGATTCCGCTAGTTGCATCGCAGCGTGAACTTCTCTATTTCCGTTCTTCTCTTGAAGAAGAGGTATCTCGAGTATTGCAAAGTGCTGGTAAAGAGATGCACATCAGTATTGGAAGCATGATTGAAACTCCAAGAGCTGCAATTACTGCTGCAAAACTTTCGGACTATTCAGACTTCTTCTCCTTTGGAACCAATGATTTAACGCAACTCACCTGGGCCTTTAGCCGCGACGATGTCGAGTCTTCATTCTTGCCTCGATATCTTGATCTTGAGTTACTGCCATTTAGTCCTTTTGAATCACTCGATCAAGATGGAGTCGGCCTGTTAGTAAAGATTGCGTGTGATGAGATTCGTGGGGTGGCACCACAAATTAAGCTCGGCATTTGTGGTGAGCACGGTGGAGATCCGCGAAGCATTGATTTCTTCCATAGCGTGGGTTTGGATTATGTCTCTTGCTCACCATTTCGTGTGCCGGTAGCGCGCCTAGAGGCTGGACGTGCGGCAGTAAGTCACCATTCAACCACCGCAAGTACTTAAGGGAGCTCAAATGAGACATGATGATCGAGTAAAGCTGCGTACTGGCGTTGAAGTATCGCGATTGGCTTTGGGTACTGCAGCATTTGGCGGACTCTATAGTTCCGTTACAGATAAGGCTTGTACGGATACATTGTTAACAGCGGTCCAAAACGGAATTACTTACTTGGATACCGCACCGCACTACGGCAAAGGTGTCTCCGAGACCCGAATCGGCAGAGCAATCCGCTCATTAGATCGCTCTTCAATTGTTATATCTACAAAGATTGGTCGCCTACTTGTTCCATCGACAACAGATGTAGATGGCTTCTTTCTAGATGCAGATAACACTGTCGAACGAAAGATGGATTTCACCGCCGCAGGGGTTAGAAAATCCATAGAGAGCTCACTCGTTCGATTGGGTGTGGACCATGTAGAGATTGTCTACATCCACGATCCAGATGATTATGCAGATATTGCCATTAGTCAGGCATACCCAGAGCTTGAGAAGATGCGTTCTGAAGGAATCATCAAAGCAATCGGCATCGGTATGAACCAATCTGAAATCCCTACTCGCTTTGTTCGTGAAACAGATATCGACCAAGTGCTGATTGCCGGTCGATACTCACTGCTCGATCAAGGGGCCGCGAAAGAATTGTTACCAGCTGCGCTAGAACGTGGTGTCGATATTGTCGTGGCTGGTGTTTTCAACTCAGGAATTCTTGCTAACCCAGTCAAGGGTGCAACTTTTGATTACGAAGCGGCATCGGATGAACTCATCGCGCGGGCGCTACGTATCCGAGAGGTACTCGATGGTCATGGGGTCTCTTTACGTGCCGCAGCTATGCAATTTCCTTTCCAGCATCCTGCCGTTAAGACAGTTCTTGTCGGATGTCGCAGCCAAGAAGAAGTCCTCTCAAATATTGATGAATTCAATAAACCAATTGCCAGCCAGGTATGGACCGACCTTGCCAGTGTTCAGTAACTTAGGGATGTGAAGCAGATGTGGAACCTCGATAACCGCGTACGAAGTGCGATGGTCTCAGACGCTTTAGACACTCTCGGAATTCGACATCAGGCAATGGATATCTCAGTACGTCCACTCAAGCAAGGTATGAGGATTGTTGGATTAGCGGCCACTGCGCAATTTGTTGCAGAATCAGAATTTGATGATAAAGATCCTTATGGGCCAGCAATCGATTACCTAGATACTCTGGCACCAGGTGAGGTTGCAGCGATTGCAACGGGAGGGCTTTGTCTCTCTGCATTCTGGGGAGAACTATTCTCTGCTGCGGCTAAAGGTCGTGGCGCACATGGTGTTGTTACGGATGGACCACTTCGTGATACCGAGCAAATCTTAACAATTGATTTTCCGGCTTTCGGCCAGGCATCAAGACCTTATGATTACAAAGGACGAATGGTGCTCTCATCGGTTCGTAAAGAGATTACTTGCGGTGGCGTAAAAATCTCATCAGGTGATGGAATCATCGCAGACTCTGACGGCGTAGTTGTAGTACCGGCTCACTTGCTCGAACAAGTAAGTGAGATTGCAAATGCACGAGCGCTGGCAGAGAAAACAGTTCTTAAAGATCTCTTGGCAGGTAAAAGTGTTCGTGAAGTGTGGAACTCTTATGGAATTCTCTAGGACAGATTCGTAAATGAGAGGAGAAAAGTCTTATGAGTAAAGAAGAACTCATCGATTCACATCAACACCTCTGGGTGATGAGTGAACGCCAATACAGTTGGATAGAACCTTCCTACGGTCCTCTCTTTGATGACTTCACACCCGAGCGATTAGCGCCTGAGATTCCCGCATCAGGGGTCACTTCCTCAATTCTGGTGCAAGCGGCAGATTCTTATGAAGATACTTTCTATATGTTGGATGTAGCTGCTAATTCAGACTTTGTTCGTGGGGTAGTGGGTTGGGTTCCTTTTGATCGTCCAAAAGAAGCGCGCGCTGCCATCGAGATTTTTGCGAAGAACCCGTTGATTAAAGGTTTTCGAAATCTGAGCCATGATTTCTCAAATCCAAAGTACAACAGTGATGATACTTGGATACTTCGCCCTGCAGTTCTCGAAACGCTTGGGTATATCGAAAAAGCTGGCTTAACTATGGACTATGTCTCAGTAAGCCCTGCGCAAACTAAGAATGTAGTTACGTTGGCAAAGAAGTTTCCAAATTTAAAAATCATTATTGATCACTTTGCTAAGCCCCCAATAGCTGCGCAAGAGATGGAGCCATGGGCAACATCAATGAAAGAGGTTGCAGCTTTCTCAAATGTCTACACAAAACTATCTGGTCTCAATACCGCCTCAAACTTAGATAGCTGGACTGTTGCAGATTGGCAGCCATATGTAGATCTCATGGTTGAGACATTCGGAGTTGAGAGAATCATGATGGGCGGTGATTGGCCAGTGATTGTTTTGGGTAATACCTATGTGGAAGTATGGAAAGCCCAGCTTGAAGTCATCGATAAATTGAGCCCAGAGCAAAAGAGCTGGCTTAAATCAAAGACAGCCAAATCTGTTTACAACCTCTAGAAAATCTCTAACCAGGCGCTACAAGGGAGAAGAAAATGCAACGATACGCATCAGTTATTGGAATGCCAGCTGCTAACCGAGAAGAGTATGAGCGTTTACATGCAGCAGTTTGGCCAGAAATTCTGGCGAAAATCAAAGAGGTAAATATTCAGAACTATTCAATTTATCGCTTTGGTGAGATTCTCTTCTCATATTACGAGTACACAGGAACTGACTACGCCGCAGATATGGCGAAGATGGCTGCAGATCCTAAAACTCAAGAGTGGTGGAGCATCTGCGAGCCTTTGCAGAGGCCGATTGAAACTCGCGCCGAAGGTGAATGGTGGGCGTCAATTCCCGAAGTTTTTCACACTGATTGATCAGTACTGGAATTAGCGCGTAGTTGCAACGCAAGTATTGGAGATCTCTCCGATGCCTTCAATGCCAGTCTTAATCTGATCGCCTGCCTTGAGATAGACAGGAGGCTTAAAGCCGAGTCCGACTCCAAAAGGCGTACCAGAATTGATGACATCTCCCGGGCAAAGTTCCATAAATTGGCTCAAGTACCAGACGATGTGATTGATTCCAAAAAGTAGGTCATCAGTATTCGAATCCTGCTTCATCACGCCATTGACACTGCACCATAGACGTAAATTACTCGGATTGATTTCATCACCACTTACGATCTCAGGTCCGATTGGGTTAAATGTTGGAAAAGACTTACCTTTCATCCATTGTCCAGAACGTTCTAGCTGCCAGTGACGCTCTGAAACATCTTGGGCAATGGTGTATCCCAAGATATGCGCAGGAGCCTGATCAGGTGATTCTAAGTAAAGTGCACGCTTGCCAATAACAATTGCTAGTTCAACTTCATAATCAGTGGCAGTGCTATTTGGCGGAATAATGATGTCGTCATTAGGTCCTACAACACTGTCGGGGGCTTTCATAAATGCCACAGGCTCAGCTGGCGTGTCAGCATTGGTCTCTTTAATGTGACCAAGATAGTTAAGGCCGATACAAATTACCTTAGTAGGGCGATCAATAGGAGCGCCGATTCGAGCACTGCCCTTAGCAATTGTTGGTAGCCCAGTCAGATCTGCTACAGCAACTTTTTCGTAGCCTCCATTGGCCAGGCTTTCGCGGTTCCAATCAGAGATAAGCGAATCCACAACGACATAGTGGTCGCCTTTAACAACTACAGGCTTCTCTTTTCCTACTTCACCAATTCGAGCAATGCGCATTTACTTTCCATCCCCAAGGCGGCCAAGGCCGGCATTTGTTTGAAGGAT
>JBIKSV010000062.1:0-7014 GCA_044348425.1 Candidatus Planktophila sp.
TGAGATAAAGGATTTTGCGGCATAGAAAACTCCACCGGCTTGTGAGCCAAATTCAGCTGTTAGCGCCTCTGACCACGCAAGTGCGCGAGTACGAAATGCCTCTTCATCTAAGAAAAATGTTGGGGTGCCAAACTCTTTTGCCAACTCAGTTGCAGCAATATTTGATAGATACAGCTGGCCATCTTTAAAGATGACATTCTTTGACCACATATTTTGGTTGCTCATCACATACGCTCCGGTGCGCTTACGCCCAACAATTCAAGACCATTGGCGATAACTTGCATCGTTGCAGCGCAGAGATTTGCACGGGCGGAATGAATTGGCGCAGCGATTTCGTCACCCATTGGAAGTACGCGGCAATCTGCATAAAAACCATGATAAACCCCAGCAAGCTCTTCAAGATATCGAGCGATACGGTGTGGCTCGCGAAGTTCTGCTGCAGTTGCAACAATTCGTGGATATTCAGCAAGGGCGCCAAGAAGTTCATTCTCGCGATCGTGAGTGAGCTGCGATGGATCAAAATCAGCTACGTTATAAGCAATCTTAAGTTCTGCCACATTGCGCAAAACCGCCGCGATACGGGCATGGGCGTACTGCACGTAATAGACCGGATTCTCATTGGTATTTCTGCGCAGAATATCGATATCCATAACCATCGGTGTATCAACTGGATATCTAATCAAGGTATAGCGAGCGGCATCTACCCCAACCTTCTCAACCAGTTCGGCGAGAGTAATGATTGTTCCGGCGCGCTTGGAAAGCTTGACCTCTTCGCCACCTTCCATGATTTTTACAAGCTGGCCAATCAGAATCTCAATGTTGTAATCAGGATTATCTCCAGCACATGCAGCTACAGCACGCAAACGATTTACGTAGCCGTGATGATCAGCACCTAACATGTAGATGCAGATATCTGAGCCTCTCTCGCGCTTATTGATGTAATAAGCAGTATCAGATGCAAAGTAAGTGAGTTCGCCATTTTCTTTAACGAGTACGCGATCTTTATCATCTGAAAAATCGGTTGTGCGCAACCAGATTGCGCCATCGCTTTCAAAGACATGTCCTTCTGCGCGGAGCTTTGCTAAGCCATGGTCAACTGCGCCACTGTCGTGAAGCGAGCGTTCGCTAAACCATGTATCAAAATGAGTCTTAAAAGTTTCGAGTACGCCTTGTTGCTCTTGTAATTGCAAGCGATAGGCGGCCTCACGGAACTCTTCTACGGTTGCAATGTTTGGATTAGTCGCAACGACCTGGCTCGCTAAATCCTTTATATATTCACCTTGATATCCATCTTCTGGAATCGCTTGCCCTGTTGCTGCCGCCTGAACAGATTGACCAAAGAGATCCATCTGGCGACCGCGATCATTGATATAAAACTCGCGTGAAACTTTTGCACCTGCTGCACTGAGGACTCTGCCTAACGCATCGCCAACTGCGGCCCAGCGAGTGTGGCCCAGGTGAAGTGGTCCGGTTGGATTGGCGCTAATGAATTCAAGATTGATTGAGACTCCATTGAGCGAATTTCCTCGGCCATATGAATTTTCTGCAGTAAGAATTGTGCGAACAAGTTCAGCTTGATTTGTGCGATTGAGAGTGATGTTAATAAAACCAGGTCCTGCGATATCAACCGATGCGACTCCTGTTAACTTAGAGATGGCGCCCTGCAATATCTCGGCAACTTCACGGGGGTTCTTGCCTGCGCTCTTGGCTAACTGAAGTGCAATAGAGGTTGCGTAATCCCCATGGTCGCGATTTTTAGGGCGATCAAGGGTTATCGATTCGGGAGCAGTTGCGTTGATTTCACCTCGCTCAATCGCTGCGACGACAAGCCCAAGGATTTGAGCTGAGAGTTCATCGGCGAGTGAGGACATTTCGCAAGTCTATCGTGCTTGATTTTTGGGAGGCTCGAGTTTACGAGAGGCTTGATTTTGGGAAGCGGGTGAGTAAGCCGTACTCTTAGCCTTCCACTTGCACGACGCGGGAGTGGTGAAATGGCAGACACGCCAGTCTTAGGAACTGGTGCTCCGGCGTGCGGGTTCAAGTCCCGCCTCCCGCACAAATTATTTCTAGCTATTTATAGGAACGTAACTATGGCAAAACCATCGCGAGCCAAAGTAAAGAAACTCCAATCCGAGGCTATGCGTGCTGCAGCAGAACGACGAGCAGAAAAAGCCGCATCGAGAATTGCACAGATTCACGGCGATGTTGAAGAAGATGCTTATGCAGATGTCGATGGTGCTTGGCGAGAAATTGGATTAGCAGCGCCAGCCAGACGAGCTCTTATTGATGACGGTCTCTACAAAATCTCTGATCTTCGCAAGGTATCGCTGGCTGCCCTCAAAGAACTTCACGGCATGGGGCCAAATGCGATTCGGATACTCGTCGCTGAGATGAAGAAGCAGGATATTTCGTTCCGCAATTGAGCCTGCCTGGTTGAAATGCTAGGCTGTTGAGATGCGAAGAGGTCGCAAGAACGAGTTCCTCTCGAGAAGATTTTGGCAAAGATTGTTACTTTTCTCTCCTGCAGTACCGTCCCATAAACGTCCCTTCATTGGAGAGTTAACATGACAGAACCATATTCTTTTGAAACGCTACAAGTTCATGCAGGTCAGCAACCTGATCCGACAACTGGTGCACGCGCGCTTCCGCTCTATCAGACAACTGCATATCAGTTCCGCGATACAGAGCATGCTGCGAATCTCTTCGGTCTTGCCGAAATGGGAAATATTTATACGCGCATCATGAACCCAACTCAAGATGCAGTCGAACAACGACTTGCTGCCCTTGAAGGTGGAGTTGCGGCATTGCTTCTAGCATCAGGTTCGGCTGCGACAACCTTTGCAATTCTTAACGTTGCAGAAGCTGGCGACCATATTGTTTCAAGCCCAAGTCTTTATGGCGGCACATACAACCTCTTTCATTACACACTTCCAAAGTTTGGTATAGAAGTAACTTTCGTTGATGATGCCAACAATCCAGAATCATGGCGTAAGGCTGTTCGCCCAAATACAAAGGCCTTCTTCGGCGAGACAATCGCTAACCCAAAGAACGAGATTCTAGATATCCGCGCAGTCGCAGATGTTGCTCATGAAGTGGGTCTTCCATTAATCGTTGATAACACCGTTGCAACTCCATTCCTTATCAAGCCAATTGATTTTGGTGCAGATGTGGTTGTTCACTCTGCAACCAAGTTCCTATCTGGTCACGGCAATGCGGTAGTTGGTGCAGTCGTTGATGCAGGAAAGTTTGACTACGCGCAATATCCAGATCGCTTTCCTGGATTTAATAAGCCAGACCCTAGCTATCACGGTCTTGTCTTTGCGCAGGCGCTTGGCGTCGGCTCTGCATTTGGCGCAAACTTGGCGTATATCTTCAAGATACGCCTACAACTTCTCCGTGACGTCGGAGCAGCGGTATCTCCATTTAACGCATGGCTCTTGGCACAAGGTCTTGAGACTCTCTCACTTCGCATGGAACGCCACGTTCAGAATGCAAAAGAGATTGCAGCTTGGCTAGAGAAGCATCCAAGTGTTGAGAAAGTTAACTTTGCAGCACTGGCGTCTTCACCATGGCATGCACTCGCAAATAAGTATGCACCTAAGGGTTCCGGCGCGGTTCTCTCATTTGAGCTCAAGGGTGGGGTTGCAGCGGGCAGGAAGTTTGTGGAATCCCTCAAGCTCTTTAGCCACGTTGCAAATATTGGTGATGTCCGTTCATTGGTTATCCATCCTGCTACAACAACGCACTCCCAGCTATCAGCTGATGAGCAGTTGGCGGCAGGAGTCACGCCTGGCTTGGTTCGCCTTAGCCTCGGTATTGAAAATGTTGCAGACCTCAAGGCTGATCTTCAGATTGGTTTTGACGCCGCCAAATAAAACTTCTAGTTGATAACTCCGGATTAGCTAGAGAATAAAGCTGTACAGCACAAGTAGTACCCAAATTACGGTTACTACTTGTGCTGCGGCCTTTGTGGCCAACCAATTCTTGCCGGCATCAATAAATGTAAGTGCCAGGAGAAGAACTCCCGGAATAATCAGGGCGAGGCTCTTCATGAGATTCTGATCTGAGCCGGTTTGATATCGCAGATTTATAAGTCCAACTGCAAAGGCGCCATAGGCAGCCATCCGGTAATTATTGATACGCGAGTAATTCATAAACAAATGGTAATGGCAAAGGGCGCCGGAATCCCGACGCCCTTGCCACTAACAACTCACTAATTAGTGATCTGCTGGCATTCCTTCTGCAATTGACTTCATGCGTGCGATCTTCATGATTGTGAGACCGAATACGCACTTCGCCAAGATATCCGCGATTGTGTAACCAACCTGGATTGCAACGAATGACTCTGCTGATTCATCTCCAACAATGTTGAAGATGTAAGCGATTGGGTATACACCCCATGTAGCGATGAGAAGAAGACGTAGACGTCCAACTGTCTCTGCTACGCCAGCTGGCTGACGATCCAATGACTTTCCAAGCTCTACGAATAGTACGTAGAGGATGTAAAGGAATGGGATTGTTGAAAGAACACCGTAGAGAACCTGTGTGTTCTGATCTGTTGAGATTTCTCCTGGGTAACCAAGAGCGATCATTGCAGCTGCTGCTGGTACGAGGCGCATGATCAATGACTTTGCAACTGCTGCTGCAAGTGCAAGAACCGCGATTACCTCGACGAGAAGTAGTGGAACAGTAAGAAGCCAATCTACATAACGGTATGCCTCATTGAATGAACCCTGTGCACCTGAAACATTCACAACCTGATCTGCTGATGACTCAGAGAATGAGTTGAAGATGCGGTAGTAGTGGTACGCAGCAATGAATGTAACCATTGATGACATCACGAGAGCGTTGCGGTACTTAGGAAGTACGCGATTCTGTGAGATCAAGGTGTAAACAGTTGTTGCAAGCATTGAAACTAAACCGAATGAGAAAATCGCGTAAACGAGGTTCCATTGGTTATTATCGAGTGTTACTGACATATCTCCTGAGCCTTTCCTGACTCTTGCATCAGTGCGGGCCGGTCGGCCCGTAAGATCTCAGGCCACAAGCGCTCCTAAACCTTACGGCTCGGGCACGCTGACCTTTGATAGGAGAAATTGTGACCGTTAATCGAGAAAAATTCTCTATTACTTGCGAGTAATTCGCATGAATTTTTAAGTTTTTTTGAGGTTTTACGCTCAAATCGGGGGTGATAGCTAAAGAAGCTCCGCCAGCAAGGCCTCGATGCGCCCCTTAATCTCATCTCTGATTATGCGCACAGGCTCAATACCTTGGCCAGCTGGATCATCGAGTTTCCAATCTTCGTAGCGCTTACCTGGGTAATACGGGCAGGCATCTCCGCAGCCCATAGTGATAACTACATCCGATGCCTGGACAGATTCTGTGGTCAAAATCTTCGGTTGCTGAGCTGCGATGTCGATCCCGAGCTCGGCCATGGCTTGGACAGCTATCGGATTAATTGAATCCTTCGGCGCTGAGCCTGCAGAGAGAACTTCGACTCGGTCACCACCAAGGGTACGCATAAAACCTGCCGCCATCTGGGAACGCCCAGCGTTATGCACGCAAACAAAGAGAATCGTCTTCTTATTTTCGTTACTCATATCAGCTCTTTCTCTCACTTGATTGCTTAAGTAATTGGGCTAACCCATAACCTAGGAAAGCGCCCAAAAATTGGAACGGTATAAATACCAGTGCAGATTCTGGTGAGATACCTGCAAATGTCTTTGTGAAGATACGACCAACCGTTATTGCCGGGTTTGCAAAAGAAGTGGAAGAGGTAAAGAAGTAGGCGGCAAAGATCCATAGCCCCACGGCTGCTGGAATCAAATTGGATTTGGCCGAATTGATGAGGTGGAAGATCAAGAAAATTAGCCCTGCGGTCGCAACAGTTTCGCTCAAGAGAATATTTGATCCTTCTCTGACTCTCTCTGAGATATCGAAGGCAGGAAAATCAAAAAGTAGGTTTGCGAGTGCTGTACCAGCGATGGCGCCAAGTACCTGTGCAATAGCAAAGGTGATGAAATCTACGATGGAGAGTTCACGACGTACCAACGCAAAAAGAGTTACGAGCGGGTTGAAGTGAGCCCCAGAGATATGGCCAAAAAGATTGATGATTACCCACAGCACAGCACCCGTTGCTGCGGCATTAATCAGTAGCTGTAATCCGATATCTGTTGTGAGATCTTGCGCCATGGCGCCAGAGCCGACAACTGTTAAAGCCAGGATTGCTATACCAAAAAATTCTGCGAGAGCTTTCTGCATGGCGTTAGCTTAAGGGTGGGAGATGAATAAAGGGTGAACTGTTTCTAATGATTAGAAGTACTATGTCTCAATGCTCGCACAGTTAAAGAACCTCAGTACGCATGAGGGTTTCTCCATGCTGGTAACGGCTCGCCTCATATCAAATGTCGGAAACGGCTTATCGCCAATCGCTTTGGCATACGGGGTCTTAAGTCTGCCTGGCGCAGATGGCGGCGATCTCAGCATTGTGATGGGTGCGCGCTATCTTCCCTTGATTCTCTTTATGTTATTCGGCGGAGTATTTGCCGATCGTTTTCAGCGCAATCGCATCGTGGGTGGCAGCGACATTATCGGAAGTTTCCTTGTTGCAGTTAGCGCAATCTCTTTAATTGCCGGTTTCTCTTCCATCTTGTTGCTGGCCGTGATGGGCGCACTCTTTGGAGTTTTAAATGCTCTCTGGTGGCCTGCTATGTCGGGCGTGCTTCCCGAGATATTGCCAAAAGAAAAATTGCAAGAAGGAAATGCAATTATTGGATTAATGAGCAATATCGGCGTTGTCTTTGGAACTTTGCTCGGCGGCGTAATTGTGACTTTGACTAGTCCTGGATGGGCACTCTTAATCGATGGCTTCTCTTTCTTTATTGCTGGCGTAATAGTGTGGAACCTCAAGTTAAATGCAAAGAGTCGCATTGAGAGCCCCGGAATCCTGGATGATTTGCGCGAGGGTTGGCGCGAATTCATATCGCGTTCCTGGGTTGTAACCATGGTGATTGC
>JBIKSV010000063.1:0-6944 GCA_044348425.1 Candidatus Planktophila sp.
CAGAGCGCAATCTTCTTCCTGATGTAGTTCATACATCACTGCTGCGCCGTGCAATTCATACTTCTCAGCTCGCACTTGATTCATGCGATCGTCATTGGATCCCAGTAAAGCGTTCATGGCGTCTTAATGAGCGCCACTACGGAGCGCTCCAAGGTAAGGATAAAGCGCAGACTTTGGCTGAATACGGCGAAGAGCAATTTCAACTATGGCGTCGTTCATATGATGTGCCACCTCCACCGATTGTTGACGGCAGCGAATTTTCGCAAGATCAAGATTTGCGATACAGCGATTTAGGTAGCGACCTACCGCGCACTGAATGTTTGAAAGATGTTGTCGAACGTATGTTGCCTTATTGGGATTCTGCCATCGTTCCTGATTTAAAGGCTGGCAAAACTGTTCTGGTTACTGCACACGGAAACTCACTTCGCGCCCTGGTAAAGCATCTCGACCAGATTTCAGATACCGATATTGCTGGATTGAATATCCCAACAGGTATTCCATTGCTCTACCAACTCGATACTAATTTCACACCAGTTAAAAAAGGTGGAGAGTATTTAGATCCGGTTGCGGCAGCAGCAGCGATTGAAGCAGTGGCTAATCAGGGTAAGAAGAAGTAGCTTACGAAGTCTTCTCGGCGTACTCGCCTGTAACCAGGAAGTAAACGCGACGAGAGATTGAAACTGTGTGATCAGCGCAGCGCTCGTAGTAACGACCGAGTAACGTCATATCAATCGCAGCTTCAATTCCGTGTGCCCAAGAATCATCGAGCAAAACTTCAAACAATTTGCGGTGCAAGCGATCCATCTCATCATCATCACGCTCAACTTCGAGAGCAACGTTGATATCGCGGCTCTGAAGTAGCCCTGTGACCTTATTAATTAAGGCAACCGCAGTATCGCCCATCGCCTGAATCGTTGGTACGAGCTCAGCCGGGACGGCGCTCTGTGGGTAGCGCATGCGCGCAATGCGGGCAACGTGGTGAGCAAAATCGCCCATACGTTCAAAGTCAGCGCTCATACGAAGTGATGTCACGAGATTACGAAGATCGCTCGCTACTGGTTGTTGGCGGGCCATGACATCGAGAGTCTTGTTATCGAGCTCGTGCTGAATAGCATCGACCTTGTCATCTTCAGCGATAACAAGCTCAGCAAGTTCAAGGTTAGGCTGCAAGAGCGACTTTGTGGCGTTAGCCATTGCATTAGAAACCAAGGTAGACATATCAACGAGAGTCTGATTAATGGAATCTAAGTCTTCATGGAAGGCGTCGCGCATAGGGTAAGGATATTAGGGATTGAGGATATTTCCCACCATCGAGAGATGAACGCGCCCCATATAGAGCGTGAATACTAGGTAAATCGGCCATTTTTCTAAACTTCTGACCTGGTACCTCCTTGAGAAAGCTTTAAGATTCAAGCATGGTCAAGTCACTGCTTCGAAAGAAAGTGGTAGCTCAACCTGTTGAGGGGTCTGCAACAGAAGAAGTTCAAGAGACTCTTGCAATTTTAGATATTGCTGCGGTTATCTTCGGATCAGGAAATCGTGTTGAATATTTTTCACCGAGTGCAGTTGTCTTAGGAGTGATTCGTAACGGCAAACTTGCCTCAGATTCACTTCTTACACTTGTTCGCCAAGCAGGACGCACAGGACTTCCACAAAATGGTCAGATTGAAGTTCCGTTAGGACCAATTGGTGAAGGAACCCGTAAATTATCTGTTCAGGTCGCGCTATTGCCGACACAGGGGACAACAATCGCAACATTTGCAGATGAATCAGAAGCTGAAAGAATTGATGCAGTCCGCAGAGATTTTGTTGCCAACATCTCTCACGAGCTAAAGACACCTATTAGCTCACTGCGCACGCTCTCAGAAGCTGTAACGGTAGCCAGCAATGATCCTCAAGTAAATAAGTTTTCATCAATGATGCAGAGCCAAGTCGAAAGACTTTCAGCACTTGTACAAGAGATTATTGACCTCTCACGTTTGCAAGATGCAGATCCTTTACTTGATGCCGTACAGGTTGATTTAGATGAAGCAGTCAATGAAGCAATCGATCAATGCCAAGTGTTGGCTCAAACCCGAGAGATTGAAATCTCGCGTGGCCCTGTAGTTAACGTTTCAGTCGTGGGAGACCGCACTCACTTAATTATGGCTTTTCACAATTTGATTGAGAATGCCATTAATTACAGCCCTGATCACACGCGAGTTACAGTCAATACCGCGGTTGATAACCAAATCATTGAAATCTCAGTTATTGATCAAGGTGTTGGAATCTCTGATGCAGACCAGGATCGCATCTTTGAACGATTCTATCGCGTTGATCCTGCTCGTTCACGAGTTACAGGTGGTACCGGCTTAGGTCTTTCAATTGTGAAGCATGTGGTCGCAAATCATGGTGGAGAGATTTCAGTATGGAGCTCATCAGGTGTCGGAAGCACTTTTACAATTCGTCTGCCTATCGCAGATGAAATCAATGACGAGGGAGCACAGTAATAATGTCGAGAATACTTGTTGTTGAAGATGAAGAGACCCTAGCTGAGGCAATCTCGTTCCTCTTAAGTAAAGAGGGATTCGAGGTAGAGATGGCCGAAGACGGTCCTGCTGCAATCGCGGCTTTTGAGAAGAACGGCGCTGACTTAATCCTTCTAGATCTCATGTTGCCTGGCCTTTCAGGCACCGAAGTTTGTCGCCAGATTCGCGCCAAGTCATCTGTTCCAATCATTATGTTGACTGCAAAAGATTCTGAGATTGATAAGGTCGTTGGCCTTGAAATTGGCGCTGATGACTATGTAACAAAGCCTTATTCTTCTCGCGAACTCATCGCCCGTATCCGCGCGGTGCTACGCCGTGGTGAAACCGGAGATGCAGTAAGCGCTGACGGAGTATTGAGCGTTGGACCAATTCGTCTCGATAGCGATCGCCACGTAATTAGCGTCAATGGCGAACAAGTGGCGCTGCCACTAAAAGAGTTCGAGCTACTTGAATTTCTGATGCGCAACTCTGGTCGAGTGCTTACTCGCATGCAGTTAATTGACCGTGTCTGGGGTAGCGATTATGTTGGAGATACCAAGACTTTAGATGTTCATATCAAGCGCCTACGCGCAAAGGTTGAGAAAGACCCAGCAAACCCAGAGCTAATTCAGACTGTTCGCGGAATGGGTTACAAGCTAGAAGGCTGAGAAGTTATATCGGCGTAGATTTCACTCTGATCACGCACTAAAACATTTACAGTCACGATTCCAGCACGAGCAAAACCGAGTGTGAGCTTAACGTTGGTACCAACCACAAGGTTAACTCCAGGGATTACTGCCTTTACATTTGCACTTTCACCTTCAAAATGAAGAGGCTCATTAGCGCGCAACACTGTCTCGCCAGTTATGACTGCAGGGACTCCATTGCTAGAGATGCTGATCAAGGCGTCATTTTCTTCAAGGCGATTAACAATATGTCCCACAACTACTGCTGCGCTGTCATTTGTTGCAACAAGCAAGAGATTGCTTACGCGTATGTTGTTTCCATTTTCGGTTAGAACAATTTCGTTTCCATCAGTCACTTTATTGGTCAAACGAGTTTCTGCGTTTGGTCCAGCCGCACAAGAAGTCAATGTAAGTGCGAGAACTGTTGAGATAGAGAAGATTGCAACCTTTTGAAACTTGCGCATGGGGCGATTATCTCATGCCTCTAAAGCCCTTATGAACCGCGCATTTCAGGCTCCTAATTGGGGTTTTCTCATTGAAAGAACGCTGGTAGAATTACCCCCTCGAAAGAATCGCAACTGATTTTCATTCGGGCTTAGCGAAGGGCATTTCATGACATTTAAGGTCGGCGAAACCGTTGTTTATCCCCACCACGGAGCAGCTCTTATCGAGGCAATTGAGACTCGAGTAATTAAGGGTGAAGAGAAGACCTACCTAGTTTTGAAGGTTGCCCAAGGCGATCTCACAGTCCGCGTTCCAGCCGATAATGTTGACCTTGTTGGTGTTCGCGATGTTGTTGATTCAGCCGGATTAGATCGAGTATTTAACGTACTTCGCCAGCCTTATACAGAGGAGCCAACCAACTGGTCACGCCGCTACAAGGCTAACCTCGAGAAGCTTGCATCTGGAGATGTAATCAAGGTTGCTGAAGTTGTACGCGATCTCTATCGCCGCGATCTTGACCGCGGTCTTTCAGCTGGTGAGAAGCGAATGCTCTCAAAGGCAAAGCAGATTCTTGTTTCAGAGCTAGCTCTAGCCGAGCGCACCGATGAAGAGAAGGCAGCCATTCTCCTCGACGAGGTTCTCGCCTCTTAATTTTCGCGAGAACTTATTAGCGAGAGCTCATCGATGATCGTCGCAATTATTGCCGCAGCAGGCAGTGGCGAACGATTTAAAGCAAAGATACCTAAGGCCCTGATTCACCTGGGCGATAAGACCCTTCTGGAACATGCAATCGCTCGAATCGCACCTGTTGTTCAACAAATAATTGTGACCGCTCCAGCGGGCTATGAAGAAGAAATCAAATCTATTGTTGGTGACGATGTTGTTGTAGTCGCTGGCGGATCAACTCGCTCTGAATCAGTGCGGCTTGCGCTCGCTGTGGCAGATTCTTCAGCCCAATTTATTCTTGTCCACGATGCAGCACGGTCATTAGCGAGTACTGCTTTAGCGCATTCGGTTATCACTTCATTGCAATCAGGTGAGGTTGCTGTTATTCCTGGACTACCCGAGGTAGATACGGTCAATGTTGTAGATAGTGATGGCTATGTTCTATCGGCGCCAGATCGTGCATCACTTCGCGCAGTCCAAACACCACAAGGTTTTAGCGCATCTGTTCTTCACGAAGCTCATAAGCAAGCTAGCGACGCAACAGATGATGCAACTCTCGTTTCTAAACTGGGACATAAGGTCAAGGTGATTCTTGGTGAAGAATCTGCGCTAAAGATAACTACGCCAGCAGATCTTGCAATTGCAATGACCTTTATCGGAACATCTTCAGAATTTCGCACCGGCGTTGGTGTTGATGCACATGCCTTCAGTGCAGATAAAGAACGCAAACTTTGGCTCGCCGGATTGTTATGGCCCGATGAAGTCGGCGTCGATGGACACTCTGATGGTGATGTAGCAGCACATGCGATTTGCGATGCGCTCTTTGCAGCAACTTCAACTGGAGATCTCGGCAGTAACTTTGGAACATCGCGCCCAGAGTATGCAGGTGCATCAGGGTCTACTCTCTTGGCTGAGACTCTTAAAATTATTTCAGCACAGGGATACTCGATTTCAAATGTAACTGTTCAGATAATTGGTAACCGACCACGAATCGGTGCGCGTCGGGCAGAGGCGATTCAAGCTCTATCGACTGCACTTGGTGGCGCTGCGGTTTCGATTTCTGCGACAACTACCGATGGAATGGGCTTAACCGGTGAAGGTAAGGGCATCGCGGCGATAGCAACAGCGCTAGTTTTTAAGTAATTACCCTCTGCAGGTTAGAATTGCCTAATGAGTTCGCTACATCTTTATGACACCGCTACGCGAACAACCTCTCCTTTCACCCCAATCAAGGCGGGCGAAGTAGGCATTTATCTCTGTGGCGCGACAGTGCAGGCGCCTCCACATATTGGCCATGTTCGGTCAGGTGTGAATTTCGATATCTTGCGACGCTGGTTAATGAAGAGCGGATACAACGTTACTTTTATTCGCAACGTCACTGATATCGATGACAAAATTTTGCATAAGGCTGTTCATGAAGAAATGCCTTGGTGGGCAGTGGCCATGAAATACGAGCGAGCATTTACCGATGCCTATAGCGCTCTCAACGTATTGCCCCCAACTTATGAACCACGAGCAACCGGTCACATCACACAGATGATTGAACTAATGCAGCTGCTTATCGAAAGAGGTGCAGCTTATGCACCTGGTAATGGCGATGTTTATCTTGAAGTTCGCAAACTTCAATCGTACTTAACTCTTTCGCGCCAGAAGCTTGATGATTTAATGCCAGCAGCAGATGCTGATGAAACATTTAAGAGAGATGTTCGTGACTTCGCTCTCTGGAAGGCGGCGAAGCCTGGAGATCCTTCTTGGCCAACTCCATGGGGACCAGGTCGTCCTGGTTGGCACCTAGAGTGTTCTGCGATGGCGCAGGTTTATCTCGGAGAGAGTTTTGATATTCATGGTGGCGGCCTCGATTTGGTCTTCCCACATCACGAGAATGAAATTGCACAATCAGAGGCAGCCGGATTTGGTTTTGCAGCTCGCTGGATGCATAACGCCTGGGTCACTGCATCGGGTGAGAAGATGTCTAAATCTTTAGGTAATTCATTACAGGTCCACGAACTTCTCAAGAGCGTTCGTGGAATTGAATTACGTTGGTATCTAGGTTCTGCGCACTATCGCTCGATGCTCGAATTTTCACACGAAGCGCTGGCAGAGGCTTCAACAAACTTCCGTCGCATCGAAGCCTTTTTAAATCGGTCTGTTGAGTTAATTGGCAAAGAGCCAACACCAGTGGTGGGCAAGGCTTTTAGCGATGCCATGAATGATGATTTAGCGGTTCCAACTGCATTGGCATCGATCTCTGAAGCTCTACGTGTTGGAAACTCTGCAATTGCTGCCGGTGATTTACAGGTTGTTGCAAAGTCCGCAGATGAAATTCGTGGGGCACTCGATGTTTTAGGCTGCGATCCATTTGATCCTGCCTATGCTTCACAAGGTTCAAGTGATGAACTCACGCAAGCACTCGATGGAACAATCAAGCTAGCTCTTGCACAACGCGAAGCTGCTCGTTTGCGTAAAGATTTTGAAAGCTCTGATGCAATCCGTGATGGCCTTAAAGCTTTAGGGATTGTTATTGAAGATACAGCGCAAGGGCCACGATGGTCGATTTCACATAAGACTGAAGGAAGTGGCTCATAATGGCTGGAAATTCAAAACCGCGTGGCGCAGTTCGTAAATCTAAGAAAGGTCCAAC
>JBIKSV010000064.1:0-6839 GCA_044348425.1 Candidatus Planktophila sp.
CCTTGCATCTTTGCGAGAGAAAGAGCCAGCAATGATTGCCCTTCGCAAGCGAGTCGAAGCACGTGGGGGAGCGCCAGTAGTAGCTGCCGCTGCACCTTCTCGTCCAATCGAAGGTCGTGGACCACGGAACCAACCAAAACGTAAGGGCCGCAAGTAAGAGCAAGTCCGTTATGGCAGAGCACACCCTCCTCGATCCGCTCGTAGTATCTCTGCGAGAGCACTATGACGAGGTCGATGAGGCGCTCTTACTCCGCGCATTCGATGTTGCCAATAATGCGCATAAGGGGCAGTTACGTAAATCGGGTGAGGAGTACATAACTCATCCGGTAGCCGTCTCACTGATTCTGGCTAATCTTGGATTAAATCTCACGACGATTGTTGCATCCCTTCTCCATGACACCGTTGAAGATACGCCGTACTCAATTGAAGAGATGCGAAAAGATTTCGGTGATGAAGTTGCCAATCTCGTTGATGGCGTAACAAAACTAGACAAACTTACCTACGGGCCGACGGCAGAATCTGAGACAGTTCGCAAGATGGTCATCGCTATGTCTCGCGATATTCGAGTTTTAGTTATCAAACTTGCAGATCGTCTTCACAATGCTCGAACTTGGGGCTATGTCTCATCTGAGAATGCCACACGTAAAGCACGCGAAACTCTCGATATCTATGCCCCATTGGCACATAGACTCGGAATGAATGCCATCAAATGGGAACTCGAAGATTTGAGCTTCGCAGTTCTTGAGCCAAAGAAACATGAAGAGATTGTTCGACTTGTTGCAGAGCGCTCTCCTTCGCGGGATTCATTGACCGCCGAAGTAATCTCGACGGTAGAAGCTGACCTTCTTAAGGATTCTATTGTTGCGACCGTCACTGGCCGAAAGAAGCACTATTACTCGGTCTATCAGAAGATGGTAGTCAGAGGTCGCGAATTCAATGATATTTACGATCTTGTAGGAATCAGAGTTCTTGTTAATGATGTTAAGGATTGCTATAGCGTTCTTGGTTCTATACACGCTCGCTGGAGCCCAGTACCTGGACGATTCAAAGATTACATCGCGATGCCAAAGTTCAATCTCTATCAATCGCTGCATACAACCGTTATTGGTCCAAATGGCAAAGCAATTGAGATTCAGATCCGAACCTATGAAATGCATAGTCGCGCCGAATTTGGTATTGCCGCTCACTGGAAATATAAAGAAGGCACCGATAACAAATCCCCAGAGATGCTCTGGTTGCGTCAACTGCATGAATGGCAGAAGGAGACTGAGGATCCATCAGAGTTCCTCGAAGCGCTTCGTTTTGATTTAGGATCTCCAGAAGTTTTCGTATTCACTCCGAAGGGCAGCGTTGTGGCTCTTCCTGGTGGTAGCACTCCTGTTGACTTCGCTTTCTCTGTCCATACAGATGTGGGACTCAGATGCGCAGGAGCTAAGGTCAATGGACGGCTTGTTCCGCTGGAATCAAAGTTATCCAACGGTGATGTTGTAGAAATCGTGACCAATAAGTCAGATTCAGCTGGCCCAAGTCGCGACTGGCTTAATTTTGTGAAGAGCCCAAGGGCTCGCTCGAAAATCAAAGCTTGGTTTAGTAAAGAGCGACGCGAGGAAGCGATTGATGCTGGCCGCGAATCAATTGCTCGTCAGATGCGCAAAGCAGGCTTGCCACTCCAAAAGATCTTTGCCGGACACTCACTTCTTGAATTAGCTCACGAACTTCACTACGCAGATATTGATTCACTCTATAGCTCTGTTGGTGATGGCCATATATCTGCTGCCTCAGTTATTGAAAAATTGGTGCACACGCTAGGGATAGAAGATTCACATCCGGAACCATCTATCGAAGTGATTCCAACCTCCAACTCTGCAGCAAAGAGATCGAGTAGCGCGATCAAAGTTGAGGGTGTTGATGATGTACTGGTGAAATTAGCTCGCTGTTGCACCCCTGTTCCAGGCGATGAAATTATGGGTTTTATTACCAAGGGCTCAGGAATTTCGGTACACCGTGCAGATTGCATTAATGGTGCTGATCTTGTTGTTCATCAATCCGAACGAGTAGTTAAAGTTTCATGGTTAGCTGGAGCTGCAAGTATTTTTCTAGTGAACATTCAGGTCGAAGCGCTAGATAGAGCGAGATTACTGGCTGATGTGACAAGGACACTTTCAGAGCAGCAGGTGAATATTTTGAGCGCCGCAGTGAGTACCTCAAAGGACCGAGTAGCCATATCGAAATTTACCTTCGAGATGGCTGATGCAAAGCACCTAGATTCAGTTCTTTCGGCAGTACGGAACATCGAAGGTGTCTACGATGTTTATCGCACTTAAGCTCTAGCTGTTACTGAAATTCAGCGAGAGATTTTTCAGCTTCGGCCAACCAGATGCGACGAGCAGCGGCAGATTCGGTAGCTTCCTTCGCCTTCTTCTCGTTGCCTGCGGCAGTTGCCTTTGATGCAGCCTTCTCGTAACTTGCGATCGATTCTGAAAGTTGTTTTACGACATCTGCGGCACGTGCCTTTGCCGCAGGGTCGCTCTTTCGCCAAAGTTCAGCTTCGGCTCTCTTAATTGCGTCTTCTACGACTGCAACCCGAGCATCGAGTGCTGCTCGCTTATCTCGATTGGTAATTCCAATCTTGCTCCACTCGTTCATTAATTCGCGAAGCGAAGCCTTAGCAGCCTTAACGTCGGTAAAGGGAAGGAGGGCTTCAATTTTTGGCAGTAATTCTTCACGCTTAATGAGATTAGCGGCCATGCTTACTTCACGCTTTTCCAGATCAGCGTTCTTAGCTGTAAAGAATTGATCCTGAGCAGCTTTGAAACGTGCCCATTGCTTGGCGTCATCAGAACGCTTCCCGCGCCCGGCAGCTTTCCAGAGATCCATGAGAGTTTTGAAACGACGAGCAGTACTTACCCAATCGGTACTTCTCGCAAGTTTTTCTGCTTCTAGAACGAGGGCTTCCTTCTCACTTGAAACCTTTTCGGTGAGAGTTTCGAGTTGAGCAAAGTGGGCGCGACGTCGCTTATCGAACTTATTTCTTGAGGCTGAAAAGCGCTTCCAGAAATCTGCATCGATCTTCTTATCTAAACGAGGAGCCGCTTTCCACTCTTCTAAAAGCACCTTTAGGCGATCTCCAGTTGCTTTCCAAGACTCTGAAAGAGCTAGAGACTCTGCCTCAGCAACAATCTTCTCTTTCTCAACAATTATTTGCTCGCGGCGAGCAGCTTTTGCAGCGAGTTCCTCTGCCTTCTTTGCTTCGTAAGCTTCACGATGTCCTTCGATGAGTGGCTCAATTTGCTCGACAGATGCAGCAAGTGCTGCAAGGTCTCCCACACCATTGAGTTCTGCAACCTGAGCTCTTAGCTTTTTAACGGACTCATATGCATCTTGGGGAACCATTGCACCGCTAGTGATGCGCGCTGCAGTAAGTGCTACTTCGGATGCAAGTGCTTCGAATTTTCGAACAAAGTAAGAGAGAGCTTCTTCTGCGCTCTTGCCGGGATATGAACCAACCGCCTTATCTCCTTGTGGGGTTCTTACATAAACTGTTCCATCTTCACCCACGTAACCGAAACGAGATGGGTCACCGATAAGAGCTGTTGCAGCGCTAGGGGCGGGGGTGTGGTTCTTTGCTAGTTCGGATGGGTTGTGTGGCGTTGTCATGAGATCCCTTTCAGCGCGTCGGCATTTCCAGCCTTCGTTGTCATCGATATGGTGCTCGGAGATGAGCCTTAATCAGCTTAAATCGAGTGAGTAAAAGGTACCCTGTCCCTACTCGCGAGGAAAATCACCTCAAATCAGGGGTATGAAAGGGGCGCAAGACGTGCTCGTACGCTCATATGTAGCCCCGATGTTTGCCACGAATTGTTGGGTAATAGCCAATGAGGCTCGCGGTGAATGCATCATTATCGATCCCGGTGCCGCACAGATGTCATCTATTGAAGATGGTGGAATCTGCGATGAAGTCCAACTTATCATTTCAGAGGAAGGGCTAAAGCCAGTAGCTGCTCTCTTAACTCATGGCCATCTCGACCACACATTTTCAATCAAGCCTTTAGCTGATGGTTATGACATTCCTACATATATTCATTCTGAAGATAGACCCTATATCGCGCAGCCGAGTGCAATCCTTAGCCCAGAGTTCGCGAGCCATCTTGGCGCTCTGCATTTCGAAGAACCGCGCAATGTCGCAAATCTTAAAGATGGCGCTCAACTCGAATTTATCGGACTAAACCTGCGAGCGATTCATGCACCTGGCCACACAAAAGGCTCGCTGATGTTTATGGTCAATGATGAAATTCTTATAAGTGGAGATGTGCTCTTTGCTGGTTCTATTGGAAGGACCGATCTTCCATCTGGGAGTGCTAGTGATATGAAGAAGACTTTACGCACAAAGGTGCTGCCTCTTGATGATGAGATTAGGGTTCTACCTGGTCACGGCAGTGAAACCACAATCAAATTAGAGCGCAAGTACAACCCATTTTTGAGAGAATTGGCCTGAGGGGAAGATGATGAAGAACGAGAAGATTCAAGCGCCCAAGGGCGTTCGTGAATACCTGCCGCCAGAATCGCGTGGCTTTGAGTGGGTACGCAATCAGTTGATCTCGCCTGCAAAGTTAGCGGGCTATGAGCTAATGGAACTTCCCGTCTTTGAAGATACCGCCCTCTTTAATCGTGGTGTTGGTGAATCCACTGATGTTGTTTCCAAGGAGATGTATACATTTGAAGATCGAGGTGGACGTTCAATCACACTCCGACCTGAAGGTACTGCTGGGGTGATGCGCGCGGTGATCGAATCCAATCTCGATCGCGGACAATTGCCGGTGAAAGTTTGGTATTCGGGTCAATTCTTCCGTGCTGAACGACCTCAAGCTGGGCGTTATCGTCAGTTCTATCAAGTCGGCATTGAAGCGATTGGCATCGATGATCCAGCACTTGATGCAGAGGTAATCGCAATAGCTGATCAGGGCTTTAAGAATCTTGGACTCAAAAATTACCGACTGGAGATAACATCACTCGGCGATAATGAATCCAGAGCCGCCCATCGCATTGATTTAGTTAATTACATAAAGACACTTGAACTCGATGAGGCAACGAGAGAAAGAGCTGCCATCAACCCACTTCGTCTCTTCGATGATAAGCGAGCCGAAGTTAAAGATGCGATGTCGAAGGCGCCTATCTTGTTGGATTATCTCTCTGAGTATTCGCGAAATCATTTTGCTAAGGTGCAAGAGTATTTGCAGGCGTTGGGTGTTGCATTTGTGATCAATCCCAGAATGGTTCGCGGTCTCGATTACTACACCGGAACTACCTTCGAATTCGTTCATGAAGGACTGGGAGCCCAAAGTGGAATCGGAGGTGGTGGTCGATACGACGGATTGATGGAAACCCTCGGTGGTCAACCACTCTCTGGTATCGGTTTTGGCCTCGGTGTCGATCGCGCCCTTCTCGCTGCTATTTCAGAGAACACATTGCCTGCGGAGAGTTTCACTTCAGATCTTTACCTCGTCGCCCTCGATGAGAGTGCAAAGATTTCAGTTCTCACTTTGGCAGCCGATCTCAGAAGACAGGGAGTGATGGTCGAAGTCTCCTTTGGCGATAGATCGCTTAAGGGCGCTGTAAAAGGTGCGGATAAGAGTGGTGCTCGTTTTCTGGTCGTAATTGGTAGCGCAGAGCTGGAAAGTGGGCTCGTCACGCTAAAGCGGATGAATGATGGAACATCATCATCGGTTAAGATGAGCGAATTGAAAGGTGCTCTGGGTTTCTAACCCACGCACGGATAGGGCTTTAAGCAAGCCACCACCGAGAAATAGGACGAGCGAACCATGTTGAGAAAGAATGATGCTGGAACTTTACGTGCGGCACACGCTGGCAGTGAAGTAACGCTCGCTGGGTGGGTATCGCGTCGTCGCGATCACGGGGGAGTTGCCTTTATCGACCTTCGAGATGGCACAGGCTCGGTTCAAGTTGTCATCAGTGACGAAGCCCTAGCAGGTTCCTTGCGCGCTGAATGGTGTCTACAAATCACCGGTTCGGTTCGTTTGCGCCCAGCAGGAAATGAGAATCCGAATATTGCAACTGGCGATATTGAAGTACTTGCGAGTGAGATTGTCGTTCTTAGTGAATCTGCACCACTTCCTTTTCCGATTGATTCAGGAAATGATGTTGAGATAAGCGAAGAAGTTCGTTTGCGATATCGATATCTCGATCTGCGCCGTGAAAGACCAGCCGCAAACTTACGATTGCGTTCTAAAGTAACTTCGGCAATCCGCAGAGTTATGGAAGAGCTAGATTTCCATGAGATTGAAACCCCTTATCTCACTCGCTCTACTCCTGAAGGCGCGCGAGACTTTCTCGTACCAGTACGCCTGCAGCCGGGCAGTTGGTATGCATTGCCACAGTCGCCACAACTTTTCAAACAGCTTCTCATGGTCGCGGGTATGGAGCGTTATTATCAAATCGCTCGCTGTTTCAGAGATGAAGATTTCCGAGCAGATCGTCAACCTGAGTTCACGCAACTTGATATCGAGATGTCATTTGTAGATCAAGAAGATGTTTTAGCTGTTGCAGAGCAGATTCTTGTAAAAGTCTGGCGCGAAGCAGTCGGTTACGAAATTCCAACTCCGATTAAACACATGACATATCACGATGCGATGCGTGATTATGGTTCTGATAAACCAGATCTTCGCTTTGGACTTAAATTAGTTGAAGTAACTGACTTCTTTAGTGAGACTCCATTTAGAGTATTCCAAGCACCTTACGTAGGTGCGGTCGTTATGCCAGGTGGCGCTGATACACCTCGACGTGAACTCGATGCATGGCAAGAATGGGCGAAGGCAAGAGGC
>JBIKSV010000065.1:0-6730 GCA_044348425.1 Candidatus Planktophila sp.
AGATGCCAATTACGATTTAGCAGTTCTACAAATACAATTCGGTAATTTGCCACCACTAATCTTGGGAGATTCTTCAAAGGTCAGCGTTGGTGATGATGTTCTTGCAATCGGATCACCCCTAGGTCTTGCCAGCACAGTAACCAGCGGAATCGTCTCTGCCCTTAATCGCCCAGTGTCTGTGGGAGATGCAGATATTCAATCTTATGTAAATGCAATCCAGACTGATGCTGCCATTAATCCGGGTAACTCAGGTGGCGCACTTGTTGATACACAAGGCAGGATAGTTGGAGTCAATTCAGCAATTGCAACACTTTCTTCCGGAAGTATGGGGCTCGGATTTGCGATTCCAATTAATGAAGCAAAACGTATTACCGACGAAATCATTGCAACCGGAAAATCAACTCGTCCAGTCTTAGGTGTGAGACAGTTTGATGAGAGATATACAGGGCCTGGTGCAAAGATTCTTACCTTGAGCCCTGGAGATCCAGCTGAGAAGGCCGGTATTCCAGTCGGTGCTGTTATTCGTGCAATCGATGGAGTACGTGTAGCTGATGTCGAGGCAGCGATTGTAAGAATTCGTTCTTACGCACCCGGTGCAACAGTCTCTGTTCTTGTCGATATGCCTACCGGTGGTCAGCGCACATTTAGAATCACTCTTGGCTCAGTGCCTAGTAGTACTGATTAATCAGAGCTCTTTTACTAGTTTTGGTTAAGGCTTGCTTTCGCACCAGCACTCGGTAGCGAGGTAAAAAAGCGTGGGGCTTTGAGGTTTCGCTCGGCATATGCAGTTCTGACTGATTCCTTAACGGCCTCAATCTGATCTGCCTTGATTAGTGCAATCGCGCTTCCGCCAAAACCGCCGCCCACCATGCGTGCACCGAGAGCGCCCACGGCTATTGCTGCATCTACTGCCAGATCAAGTTCTAGACAAGAGACGGTGTAATCATCGCGAAGAGAGATATGAGATTGATTAATGAGTTTTCCGAGTGCAACAAAATCAGATGCCCTTAGCGCAATGACAGCATCGCCTACCCGCTTAATCTCTGTAACAGCGTGACGCGCGCGCAAATACTCGCTCTCGCTGAGTTCGGCGCGACGAGCTTCTAGTGTTTCTAAGGTGAGATGGCGCATAGAAGGTATTGCAAACTTCGCTGCAACGGATTCACATGAGGCGCGTCTTTCAGCATATCCACCATCGACCAGCGCGTGATGTGCCTGAGTATCAATAATCAAAAGCTCGAGACCCTGTGAGGCTACATCAAACGGAACTGATTCAGTGGTCAGGTCGCGACAATCTAAGAGAAGCGCTGAACCTTCTTGCGCCATCAGCGAGACAGATTGATCCATGATTCCACATGGCATACCGACGTAATCATTTTCAGCCTTTTGTGTTGCTCGCGCTAAATCGGCAAGAGAAAGATTGAGGTTAAAGAGAAGATTGAGCCCAACTGCAACAGAGCATTCAAGGGCTGCCGAGGATGAGAGACCGGCTCCAGCTGGCACATTGCCATCAACAAGAATATCTACGCCCTCGCTAATGCCTAGGCTCCAGAGAACGCCAAGGACATATTTTTCCCAATCGCCAGGACTACCGGGATGTACATCTTTGATATCAATCGTGAAGATGCGCTTCTTGCGTTGTTGTGAAGCTATTCGCACAAGGCCAACATTGTTGCGAGCAATCGCGGCAAAGGTGCGGTCTGCAATCGCGAAAGGCAGAACAAATCCTTCACTGTAATCGATATGTTCTCCAATGAGATTTACGCGACCAGGTGCTTCAGACAGTACTTCTGCTTTTCTTCCATAGAGTTCATGGAAAGCGCTCTCTAGCGATGACATAAATTCTTACAGCTTTACATCTTTTAGTTGGGCAGCAGATTGTTCAGGCTTCATATCCATAATGAACGCACCCATCGCAGATTCAGAACCTGCAAGATACTTTAACTTTCCTGGCGCTCGGCGCACGCTGGTGATCTGCCAATGCAGACGCAAGAGATCGCGACCATGGCGCACAGGTGCTTGATGCCAAGCAGCGATATAGGCCATATCAATTCCAAAGACCCCATCAAGGCGTTGCATAACTTCGATTGCAATTGCAGGGAATGAGTCGCAGGCTGCAGGAGAAAGTTCGGTGAGGTCTGCTACCGGCGTCAGGGGCACAACATGGATTTCAAATGGATAGCGTGATGCGTAAGGCGTATAGGCAATCCAATGTTCATTGCGAGCAATCACACGAACACCGTCACGGATTTCACGAGCAAGAATCTCATCGAAAAGTACCTTGCCGGTCTTTTCTTTATGTGCGCGGGCGACTGCAAGCATCTTGGCTGTGCGTGGTGGAATAAATGAATACGCGTAAATCTGTCCGTGTGGGTGGGCGAGAGTTACACCGATTTCTTCACCGCGGTTTTCGAAAGGTGCAATATGTTCGATATAAGGAAGAGTCGAAAGCTCTGCAGTGCGATCACGCCAAGCCTCTAGCAAAGTGCGAACTCGTTGTGGGGATAAAGTCTTAAATGAACCACCATGATCACCGGTAAAGCAGATTACTTCGCACTTACCTGCTGCAACACCTTCGTCGGTATCTGAACCGGCTAAATCAGGAAGAGCGAAATCACCATCAGGTGGACGTAGTGAAGGTGAGCGATTATCAAAGACCACAACTTCATAATCATGCTCAGGTATTTCGGTAAGTAGCTCGCCAGTCGTTGGACACAATGGACAGAGCTCTTTCGGGGGAAGAAAGATTCGACCTTGGCGATGTGCCGCCATCGCGACCCATTCGTTGAGAAGTGGATCAAGGCGAAGTTCGCCGATTCCTGGTTGTTCTTCAGATGGTCGTTGATCTAAAACTGTACGAATTTGGCCGGCTGTGTCGTAGTAACGGATTGTGCGTCCATCATTCATGGTGCGATCTGTTCGTGTCACACCTGCAGATAGCTCTTTAATCTCATTTACCGCGCTCATAGTGTGCTTACTCTATCTTGGCTATGTAGCTTGCTAAGCCCAATTAAGGGTGCGTTCAATCGCCTTCTTCCATCCGGCATAACCAATTGCACGAGATTGATCGGTTGAAGTGGGATGCCAACGTCGCGATTGTTTCCAGAGCACTTTCAGCTCATCTGTACTCGACCAAAATCCAACTGCTAATCCAGCCGCGTAGGCAGCACCGAGAGCAGTCGTCTCCGTAATCAGAGGCCTAGTGATATCAATTCCCATTACATCTGCCTGCATCTGCATACATAGAGAGTTTGCTGTGATGCCACCATCAACGCGCATCTCTGTCATTGGTACACCACTATCGGCAACCATGGCATCCATTACATCGCGAGTTTGATAACAGATTGCTTCAAGAGCTGCACGTGCAAGATGTGCCTTTGTTGCCGCACGAGTAAGGCCAACGATCACGCCTCGCGCATCACTGCGCCAATATGGTGCAAAGAGACCTGAAAATGCCGGAACAAAGTAGACACCTGCTGTATCCATAACTGTTGATGCCAAGATTTCAGTATCTGCAGCATGAGTGATGATGCCGAGTTGATCACGCAACCATTGAATAGCAGAACCAGTAACGGCGACGGAACCCTCTAACGCATAACGGGCGGGTTGATCGCCGAACTTGTAGCAGACAGTTGTGAGTAGACCGTTCTGTGAACGAACAATCTCGGTACCAGTATTGAGAAGTGCAAAATTTCCCGTGCCATATGTCGTCTTAGATTCTCCGCGATCGAAACAAACTTGGCCAACCATCGCAGCTTGCTGATCACCTAAGATTCCTGCAATTGGAACAGCAGCACCGAGTGGACCATGTGGGTTGGTCATTCCGTAAACTTCAGATGATGATTTAATTTCAGGCAAGAGTTCGCGAGAGATTCCAAAGATTTCTTGCAGTTGGCTATCCCAATCAAGGGTCTCCAAATTCATGAGCAGGGTACGACTGGCATTTGTGACATCAGTTGCAAATACGCCACCTTGAACGCCACCGGTGAGGTTCCAGAGCAACCAAGAATCTATTGTTCCGAAGCGGGCTTTACCAGCTGATATTGCGCTAGCAACGGATGGAGAGTTATTGGCGAGCCAATGCATCTTGCTTCCCGCAAAATACGGAGCAACAGGAAGACCGCTCTTAGCTGTAATCAAAGCGCGCTGCTCGGTACTCAATGATTCGAGGAAATCAGCGGTTCGGGTATCTTGCCAAACGATTGCGTTATGTAATGGAACTCCTGTTGTTACATCCCATGCCACAGTTGTCTCGCGCTGATTTGTAATGCCTACAGCAGCGAGGTCTGAACCTAAAATATTGGCTTGCTTTAGGGCTCCAGAGATAACTTCTTGGGTTCTATCCCAGATCTCGGCAGCGTCGTGTTCGACCCAACCAGCCTGAGGCATGATCTGGCGGTGCTCTAATTGATGTTGCCCAACAACTTTGCCACTGTGGTCAAAGATCATAAATCGGGTACTACTTGTTCCTTGATCCAAACTCCCGATGTATGCCATATCCTTAAGATACTCAATCTAAAGAGAAATCGGTACACCCGCCATGTTTTCATCAGAGCTCAATCCAGAGCAGCGACTGCAAGCTCTCGATGCCCTGGCCCATGAAGAGTTCGATATTCTCGTAATTGGCGGGGGAGTCACAGGAGCTGGCGCCCTTCTCGATGCTGCATCTCGTGGATTAAAAGTTGCCATGGTGGAAGCGCGCGATATCGCATCTGGTACTTCAAGTCGCTCCAGTAAATTGATTCACGGTGGACTTAGATACCTCGAACAATATGACTTCAAGTTAGTCCGTGAGGCTTTGCATGAGCGCGAACTCATGGTGGCAACTCTGAGCCCACATTTGGTGAAGCCGGTTGGTTTTCTCTACCCGCTACATGAGAAGTACAAAGAACGTACTTATGTCGGAGCTGGTTTAGCTCTCTATGACATGTTGCGTGGATTCCAACGCGCTATGCCATTTCACAAACATATTTCGCAACGGAAAATTAACCAGATTGCCCCATCGCTTCGCCCAGATATTGTTACTGGAGCAATCAAGTATTACGACGCTCAGGTCGATGATGCCCGCCACACCATGACGATTGTTCGTACTGCTCGCAGGCATGGAGCAGTAGTGGCTACCCATGTAGAGGTTCAAGAACTTATTCGCAACGGTAAGAAAGTTGTTGGAGCGCTAGTTAAAGATCTTCTCACTGGCGAAGAAATTAAAGTCACGAGCAAATCAGTAGTCATGTGCGCTGGTATCTGGAGCGATGAACTTCATCAGAAGTTCGGGATTACTCCCGGATATGGCGTAACTATGTCTAAAGGTGTTCATATTGTTGTCCCAGGTGATGCCATCAAATCTGATACCGGAATCATTCTTAAGACAGCAATTTCAGTACTCTTCTTGATTCCATGGGGCGATAAATGGATTGTGGGCACAACCGATACGCCATACACGGGTGATCGCGCATACCCACATGCAACTGATGAAGATATTGATTACATCCTTGAGCAAGCAAATAAAGTTCTCGAACCTCAGCTCAAGCGTGAAGAAATAATTGGCGTCTACGCTGGATTGCGCCCACTTGTTGCAAATGCAAAGGGATCAACAACCACCAAGCTTTCACGCGAGCATACTGTTGACCGTAGCGCACCAGGTTTTGTCAGTATCGCCGGTGGCAAATACACCACTTATCGCGTTATGGGCAAAGATGCCATCGATTTAGCTGCCCTTGATCTACGTCGCTTAGTTGCTGAATCGTGCACAGAGAAGCTGCCTTTAGTTGGTGCAGATGGTTACTTCGCACTCACTCAGCAGGTTTCGATTATCGCGCAAGAGTATGGATTGAGTGAATCAACAATTACCCATCTCTTAAATCGTTATGGTTCTTTGATCAGCGAAGTTCTGGAGATAATCGCTAGCGATAAGAAGTCTGGGCAGCTACTTGAGCCAACACTTCCATATATCAAGGCTGAGATTATCTACGCCGTTACACACGAAGGTGCGATGAGCATTGATGACGTAATTTCTCGACGCACACGTCTTGCTTTTGAAGCCCCACATGCTGGCCTCGAACTCGTTGATGAGATTGCTTCAATTATCGCTCCGCTTCTTGGCTGGGGCGCAAAAGAGAAGAAAGCTTCGATTAGCGCTTATCGCACCCAAGTTGATGCAGAAGTTGAAGCGTTAGCTCAGCTAGTTAGCTCTTGAACTGTCCACGGCAACTATCGCCAGGGCGTGCTTTAGGTGAGACTTCAGGCTCAGGGCTTGGCTCAACAATCGGATCAGGATTCTGAACAATAGTAAAAGTGACTGGCACTCTATTCTTTCGATGAGTATTGCTTACATCAGTAAATCTAAACTCACCAAGATATGTTCCGGCAGGCAATCCTTTAATCTCAATCTTCCACATTCCGTTGGCAACACGCAAAATCTTCTGCCTGAAAACTAGCTTTTCACCACTGGTCGGAATGAAAAGTTTTACCTCGCCAGTTACTACTGGTGAACCATCGGGTCTGAAGACCTGAACTGAAGCCAGAACATCTTTATCGTGAGTGGTCGCGGTTAAATAATCCAACTTGATTGTTGTGGTCTCGTTGTATGGCATAAATTCGATTCCACCCGCAGACCAAGTGCCATCTACGAGTTCAAGGAATCTTTTTGGGTCGCCACGAAAGACATTGAGATCAAGACGCCTGCCGGGTACTCCGTATTTAGAGGCAGTTCCACATGATGAGTATTGCC
>JBIKSV010000013.1:0-23793 GCA_044348425.1 Candidatus Planktophila sp.
AAAATTCTCGAGACCGTTATAGAAGATATTGCTCTGATCGTAGAGCTTGTAATTCTTGAAAGATAAGTTGGCTGTTGCAAAGACTGGGTAGTAGATAAAGATTCCGACTAAGAGAAGTGCTGGTATCAAAAACCAGAGCGGCGCCAAGATATTCTGCGCTTTCTTGCCGTTCTTTCTTTCAACTTTATAAATCGAGTTCTTCACTGCGTAAATTCCCCAGACTTTTAATGATTCACTTTAGTAAGTGTAAACGGTGGCTAGCGATTTATTCACTAGCCACCGTTTACTAACTACATTGCAATTTCTGCAGTGAGTTAATTACTTCTTGTAAGGATTAATACACTTTGTATCCCAGAACTCTGCCCATGACTTGAGCGCGTCTGCGGTTGAAAGTGTATTTGCATACATTGCCTGCATATCCTTATCTGCCTGGACGGCAAACTCCGCGTAACAAATCTGGGCTACGTCAGAACCGTCAAGCTTGATTTCCTTAGCATCCTTACCGATCTTGTCGTAGATAGCCCAAGCACCAGTCTTAAAGAATGGATCTGAGGATGCTGTCTTTGTCACAGGACCAACACCATATGCGCGAGCAAATGATGAGTGCTGTGGATCAGTTGTGATGAAGTCAAGGAAGTCAGTTGCGATGTTCTTGCACTTTGAAGACTGTGCTACAGACCATCCACCACCAGTTACGTCCTGAGCTGAGTAGCCTGTAGGACCCTTAGGCATTTGTGCCATGATCCACTTGCCACTTGAGTATGGAGCAAACTTCTCATCAACAATCTGGATAACTTCGTTATCCTGGATTAGGTAGTGAGCGACTCCATCAACAAAGCCCTGAACCATCTCTGGGTAACCCCATGCAACAGATGCAGCTGGTGATGCTTCACGCCAGATCTTCATCATGAGATCAAGAGCTTCCTTAGACTTAGCATTGTTGAACATGCTTGTCTTTGTGCTCTTGTTCCAGTATCCGCCAGGGTTTAGATCCGGAGCATTATAGGCACGGATTGCAAAGATTGCCTGTGTCATTGATGCACGAGCTCCACGCATTGCGTACATTGAAGATGTAGCAGTGTTTGTTGACTTCGCTGTAAGAATGTCATTCCAAGTTGCTGTTCCAGCCTTGATCTTTGTAAGGATTGCTGGAGCCTTTGCCTGGATTGGCTCTGGACGAACGAAAGCTGCCTTTACATAGTAACCACTTGGCACCATGTAAGTTGTCTTCTTTCCATAAATCTCAGCCTGGAACTTAGAATAATCTGTAAGTCCTGCCCAGCCCTTTGTCTTTGAGAAGTATGGATAGATGTTAGCAAGCTGCTTTGCAGACATTGCCTGACCTAATATCGCGTAACCTGGCTCAACGATATCTACATTCTTTGACTGTAGAAGCTGTGTGATCTTTGCTGCTGCGTCGGCCTGTGATGGAGAGATAATCTCTATCTTCACGCCTGGAGTCTTTGCCTCGAACTGACGTGCGTATGCGTTAAGCAATGGCGTACGTGCTGGTCCTGCAAAGAATTCAATAAGGCGAACAGTTACAGGCTTTGACTTAGTTGGCTTGCATGCCCAAGTCTTATCTGTTGCTGCCGCGCTGCTTGTGGCCGTTACAAGGCCAAATACAAGACCCATGGCTGACGCGAACGCGGCAACCTTGAGTGTTGTGCTTTTCTTAATCAATTTGTACCTCCTGAATAGGTAGTTTTGGTCCTCAGAATCGACCCCTTCAGGGTTCTTTCTGTAAGACCGTGCTCAGAATCTAGGGTAAATGAACAGAAAAAATCAACATTCCCCCTATGTTATTTCGAGTGTTGAGCCTGATTCACGCTCAGCGTTATCAAACTGTTATGAGCTAGGCCACTTTTCGGCGCCTTCTCAAGGGGTGAGACAACGGGGCTCAGGAGCCAACCCGGATCAAATCCAAGGGCGCGATTCTTTAGGGGCATCCCAACTTTCAATCGGTGCCTGCAACGGATTATCAATCCAACAGAACTGACCATTGATACTGGCTGATTCATCGTTGATTAACTTCAATACAAGATCTGCAGCTTTCTGCGGTGGGTCTCCCCCGGTTTGATCAACCCATTCAACCCATGCGCGGTAATCATCACCATCAGGACCGAGTTCAACTGACTTTGCTTTGATATCAGCCCACATCTCTGTTCGCACATCTCCAGGATGAATCACATTTGCCGTAACACCACTGCCACTTATCTCTGCCGCTAAGTGACGAGTCAATTGATTGAGAGCTACCTTGGCTGTGGCATATGCACTATTAAATTTACCTGGCGTATGAAGTGATGCAGCAGAGCTTAAGTTGATGATCCGACCCCACTTCTTATCAAGCATTCCTGGCAAGAAAACACGGCTTGTGTAATAAGCAGCAACAGCATCAATCATGATTGTCTCAAGCCACTGCTTTGGATCAGAATCCTTAATTAACGCAATCGGACCAAAGACTCCTGCAGCATTGACCAGAATTTGTACAACACCTTCTTCTGCCTCAATCGCACTATGCAGCTTTGCGACAGCATCTCTATCACCAATATCGCAAGCAATCGCCCTGATATTGGGATGAGCCAGAGCTGTACCGCCGCGAGAGACCGCGATTACCCGATGGCCCTCTTCTGCCAGTGCTAAAGCAATTTCACTTCCTAGCCCTCGAGATGCACCTGTTACTACGGCCAAAGTCATAGCCCGATAATAGAGGCACGCTAACTATTCAGATAGGCCTAAACTAGAAACAAGAAAATAAAAAATCCCCGCTAACACCGTGACACTTTTTGAGCCACAAGTTAGCGGGGATTTCCTGCTCTTCTAGATTATGGCAACCAGGTGAAGCGACCTTCTCCTGTTGACTTGCTGTAACGAGCGTCAGTTGCTGGGATCTCTGGCAATCCTGCAGCGTTCTTCGGGAAGCTTAAGAGATAGTCATAAAGAACTTGCTCGTAAGAAACTCCGAATCCGACCTTTGTCATTTTCTGGAATGTTGGATAGTTATCTCCACCATCGGCAGTAAATTGATTAGTGACGATTGTGACGGCTGGAGCGCCAGCTACAACGGCTCCATCCTTTACAAGAGCGCGTCCATCACTCAACGTGATTTCCTTTACTCGTGTACCAGCTGTTGTGATGCTTCCAGCGTATGCATCACCTGTTGGCGTTGAAATCACAATTGCAGTACCTGTGCGTGAACAAGAGACCTTCAATCCACTGAACTGAAGGAACTGGCCACCACCTGATGTGCTGACTGAACAAGATCTTTCGAAGATCTCTTTCAGATCGGCTGCACTGACATTTGTCACGGCAACTAGGCGGTTATCAAAGGGAAGCAGGTCAAAGGTATTACCGCGGCTGATAGCCCCTGCAACACCTGTGATTGGCAGAGCAACTCCTCCACCTTGACGGATACCTCCACCGTTTTGTACTGCGACGACTGGGTTAGCACTTCCTGCAGCAGGCAAATTAGCTGCAGTAGCTTTAGCAGAATATGCCTGAACGAATGCATCCGTAACAAGGTTTCCACCATTGGTCTCAGCAGTTCTTACACCTAGCACTGTTGCGCTGCCACGATCTGTGGCAAAGACAATCTGGCTTGATGCAATTGGCTTAGCAAAGCCGACCAAGCAAGCGTTGAGTGGCTTCTCGACTGATTCGACAATGCGCTTATCTGGAGTAACCGCATCCTTAACTCCAAGGGTCGCAGCAACTGCTGAATAAGGCACAACGCGTCGTGGATATGAAGTTGTCTTGTTATATGAAGTCAGCTTTCCTGCAGCATCAAATGAGACATCAAAGCGACCTAGGTAGTTGTAATTTCCCTTGGTTGTAATCAGTGGAACATCAACACCATTGGCATCCTTAACCATCTCTGGATACTTGCCAGCTGGCTTGCCTTCACCCGGAATCAATTGGATGCTCTCAGCCACGTCTGGGCTAGTCAAAAGATCATCTCCACCGCCAGCGACGGCAACATCGACATTCTTCAAGAGAGCTACGAGCTCCTTGTCGTATGCAACACCTTGTAGGTGGCTAACAAGAATGATCTTGTTTATGCCTTGCTTCTCAAGTGCCTCAACCTGCTTATTGATTAAGTCGGCTGTGCCCTTGATATCTGCAGTTGTTACCTTTGATGTTCCTGGAGAAGAGATTGTGCGCAGTAGCGGAGTAATGGCACTGACGACACCAAAGAGGGCCCCTGTGTTCTTATCCTTGTGCACATAGGACTCTCCAACTTTCTTACCGGTAAGTCTTGCGCGAATGATTGACTTTGACTTCACTGCAATCGAAGACAAATCAGCGTTAGCAGAGAAATCCATGTTGCCTGAAAGGAACTGGTAGCGTCCTTTTTCAGTGAAAGAATCGATATAGCGCTTGAGGAACGCTGTTCCATAATCAAACTCATGGTTTCCTAATACGTGTAGGTCATAGGGCATCATTGATTGTGCAAGGCCGTCATAAACCGGTGTAGTAGAAGCAGGGTTTGCTGGATCTGAGCAAATTAAGTTCTTGCTAGCTAGGAAAGAATCTCCTGCATAGACAGTTAGTACAGCGTTATTTGATTTCTTTGCATCAGCGATCTCACGCTTCATGACAGTTGAGAATGCCGCAGCACTTCCGTAGATCAATTTACCCTGAGGCAATGCGTATGACTGTTCTGGCAATAGCGCAGATTCGCCATCGTTGTTATGCAAAAGAGTGAGCGTGACAGCCTCTTCTGGATCTGTATACATGTTTGCACTAGCAGCAGACATTTGAGTAATTGCCACAGGAGCAACTAATCCAGTTGCAACAAATGCCACAATAATTTTCTTGAGTTTCAAAGTATCCTCCGTGAGGTTTAGTTGATTATGTAGAACTTCTTTTCCTCACGGGAAGGGGCCCTTGAGTGATGCGAGATTAACTTTTCAACATGATGAGGACTGGGTCGCTTTGGTTAACTTCACTCAAACTTCTGACAAAAGGTTAGGTCTCTGAATCAACGTTCACATTGTTCATATAGCGTTAAGTAAATAGTCGCTTTGTATGCAGAAAGTAAAGATTTGTCATACCCGGCACATAGCCTTTATCTATGTTCAAAAACCTCTTCACCGCCCTACGCCATGCACGTATCGATGCCGAGCTTCAAGAGATCATCACCGAAGGCAATCGCACCCGAGAAAGCGCCGAAGCTATCCGCGAATTTCTCCTTAAAGTCTTGCAAGAAGATATCGATGGTAAAGAGAAGTTCAATGATGAAATCCTCACGGAAGCTGCAAACTTAATTGAAGACCTTGGTGCAGGTGCCTTTTACTGGATGGCAGATATAGCTGTACAGATGACTGTATTGGCCCAATGCGCTCTGCGCGATGTGCCGACCAATGTTGAGGCCGAACTCGGCAAGAATGCCAGCGCGCAAGAGATTATTAAATGCGTCGTGCGGGTTTAAGCAATTTAGAAGCTAATCGTTATTCCACATCTTCGTATTGCGATTGTAGGTACTCCTGAATCTCATCGAAAGAGCTGAGCTGAGTTAGATGACTCCAATTACCGTCAGCGTTCTGCCAAAACTCAATTTTGCCTTCAATCCTAAAGTCGGAGTACACAATCAAATACTTTCGGATGTAGCTTGAATCAAAACCATCGAGTGGTGCTCCCAACATAATTTCACACAAACTCTGCTGGAGTTCATCCCACCTACGCACCTGATCATCGGTCTGCATGTATGCCCCACCCCAACCGGTTTGAGCAAAGATTGCTAGATCGCCAAGTGCGAATCTAAAGTTAAGTGAATACGAATTAACTCCATGACCAGCATGATTTAATGAATACTGATCCGGTACTGGGCCCTTGAGATATTCCACTGTTTCATTCATCATGTAATCCTGCCATCGTGTTGGAAAAGGCTGCGTAGCCCATTGCCAATTACCAAATTCAGCAATCTCTTCATCAAAACGTTGGGTCACTGGTGGGATATCCATCCCTAGGTCAAAAAAGACATCATCGGGTGAGTGTCTCTCAATATCGGTATTGCAAACACATTCACTTATCTCAAAATCATTCACTAACTCTGGTGAGATAGGGTCAAAGCCGACCAGTCGTGTCATGGCCAACTCTCTGACGTAAGTAAACGGGTCTTGTCCTAACATTTTAAGAGCCCTGTCGCCCGTGTTCTTATTCTCTGCAACTTGTGCACGCACCATGCAACAACGGTCGTAAGAAAGTAGATCAAGCACACCCTCACTTGTTGTCATATGAGCCACAATCAGGCGAACACCCGGGTTTTCATGGAGATGCAACCCAAATTCTGTAACCAAATCAGGATCACCAATCAGCGCCAGAAAAGCTGGTCCATAAGGCAGAACAATTTCAGGGTGCTGCTCGTAGTTGAAATCTAATTCACCAAAATCTTCAAAAAAGACTTCGTTGCCAATCAGTAATTGGTTTTCTGATACTCGTGTTGCTTTGTAGAAAGCCCGGATAAATGCACTGAGCGAGACTTCATCATCTTCTTTAACCAAGACTTCTGGACTATATCGTTGATGAAGAGGCTCTAAATCCATCAGGTCTGTATAGATACCCGAGAGGTGCTCAATAAAATGCTCATCCATGGTCTAAAAGTATCGGCTCTGCCCGACATCTTCTAGGGCAAACCCCATCAGAACACGCTAAGCAATTAACGATATCGAGCTGAAGTTAATAATTCTTTCTACGAACCCAGCTCAGCCAACTTCTCAACAACTTGCTTGGCAGAAGGATTAGTCATAGCTTCACCATCTGAGAAAACCAAGGTCGGCACAGTTCGGTTGCCACCGTTTACCTTCTCGACAATCTCTGCGGTTCCCGGCACCTCTTCGATATTAATCTCTTCAAATGTGACGCCAAGATCTGCTAACTGAGATTTCAGGCGCTTACAAAACCCACACCAGCTCGTTGAATACATTACAAATGACATGGGTTTCTTCTCTCTTAATTCTTAACCGGTGCGATTTTATGCATGAACTCTAGTCGACCACCTTCAGTTGTGAGCCTTGGTAGGTCTGCAAAGAGAGCTGCTACGTGAGGCGCCTCTGCATGCTTAGCATGCAACTCTTTATTCGCCCAGCCTTCAAAGTAATAGAAGACAGAATCATCATCGCGATCAACATGAAGGTCATAGAAAAGGCAACCGTCTTCCTTGACGGTTATATCTACCATCTCGATCAAGCGAGACTTGAGCTCCTCTTTACATCCATCTTTAGCGGTGAACTTCACACAGATATATAACACTTCGCTCATTTTTCCTCCTACAGAACTAACAATGACCGCAAAGTATCACAGGGAGGTTTCTCACCCAAGCGTGTTTTTTACCTCTACGGATAGCTTTTAGATGGCTGACGACGACAGAGTTAGGTAAGCATCCGTAAATGTTTTGCCATTTGCGAGGAAATCTCGGCCTGGGTGTAGCTGTAACGGCCTTCAATAAAACCCTTCAAAGCAGCCGAGCACACTTCACCATCTTCTTCTCCGATTTTGTCCTCAACTCTTTGAATCATCTCAAGCATGAGCTGCTGCAGTGCGGGAGGAACGTCTGCAAACGTAATCTGTCCAGACGCTTTTTTGCGTGCAAGGGCTTCTCTTCTAAGCTGCTCAATATCTTCGTCCGTCAGATCTGGCAACTCTTCGTCATCTTCATCGTCCTCTGACTCTTCTGCGTCAGCACTAATTCGCCTAGAAGGATGAACCCACTCTTCTCGCAAACTTCTTTCGAAGAAATCGCTCTTTGTATGGGAATTAGCGCTACTTACTTCACTTTGTAGTGAGTTCATAAATCTACGATTTTCACTGTTAAGCTCAATTTTTAACTCCATAGAATCTGCATAATCAGTCATATCATTGAGCCAGATATCCATAAGGTTGTCAGAGTCATGATAACCAATAAGATCTTCTTCAATAGTTAACTCTTCGATAAATCCATCTCTATTCATTCTACGCAATAGTTCAAAGCCAATTGGATCAACTTCCACCAACCATAAGGTGAAAGCCTCTAAAAGAACATCAAGATTTGCTTCGATAATTAAGCCTTCTAGATTCTGAAGCAGTTCTTTCTTATTATCTATATCGTGGCCATGAAACTCGCAGTATCCCGTTTCTAAATAAACAAATCTTTCATCATTTATTTGATATAACTTACGTGAGTTATAAACTTCAGCAGCATCTCGCGTTGAAACCAACTTATAGCTGATTGAAAGCAAGAGCTCACCATAACTATCGCTTCGCGAGTGCTCAATATCAAGTAGGGTATTTTCACATTTTCCAAAAGCGTGAAACCCTTTACTTAAAGGGCCCTCTTCGATTTCTTCACCGTATAACAACGCCATATTGCCAACGATGCCAGCTCTAAGCACCAAATTGCAATAGTGTCCGAACTGAATCAACTGCGCACTTTATCCGCGCACCTGGCCTAAACCCCCATCGCTCCCTACACGATAATCCAGATGAGGGCCACGAGAGCGAGTGGAAGAAGGGTAAGTCGAGTTAACCCCTACCTTGCTTTTACTTTTTCTTATAGCCCTTCGGACAGACCGGTTTGATCCCAACCACCTTCTTGGTGAGCTTGCCCTTTACGCATGTAATTGAACTGCTAGCAGTAGTCGCATTCTTCTTTTCAATTACAAAGTTGTATCTTCCTAAACCATCGCCAAGCCTATAGTTCCCTCCAACATTAAATTTAATGCCGTCAAAGGAAATACTGGAAAATACTTTGCATTTGCCAACGCCCATAAATTTTAAACTTCCTATATCGCCCGGAAACCGCCGAATGATTTGACAGTTGTTATTGTTCTGCACAAACACAAACCACTCAATCGGTTGCCCCAATTTACTGAAACCTGGCAAAGTCAATAGCTCGCTCACCTTTGAAACTTCGATGTTATTTATCCTCGTATGCTCTTTACCCTCATTTACATATGGAGTCCAAGAAACATCGTCTTGAGCCTGTAGTTTCATGAAGTCGGGATCCGGCTGAACTTCACCCACTGCTGGTAAAAACTTGTTTTTAACTTCAAAATTCAAATCACTTGAACGGAAAGATAACCCATCACTCAGCAAAGTTTTATCCACGACTGATACAGACGCCATATAAGTTTTTGAGCGACAGCCACCAATTCTTCCTGTTATGAGTTTTTCATTGATGTAGCTCGGGTCGAAATCCCCTTCGGCGCCGATTTGAATGTAATCCTTTGGATCCGCAAACCAAACAGTATTAAAACAGTCGCTTGATATCTGAATTTGTTTTAAACCTGGATTGCCACCACTTACTTCGACGGAGAACTGAATCATGTCTCCTGGTGAATATGGGCCCTTTGTTATCTGAGTTACTTTCTGTATTTTCGGTGGATTAGCACTGTCTGCATAAGATGCTGGAGTCAGGCCGAAGGAAGACAAAATTAGGCTCAGAAAAACAATCACGCTCTTTCTCATGTTCTAAGTATCCCAGAGACCACATACAAATTGACGATTGGCGTGGAATCCCCTGAAATCCGAGCCGAACACAAGAGGACAAGTCATGTTGCTGCAACTAGACTTTTTGAATGCGTCGATTGATTGCCGGGTGCCTCCTAGCGGTACTAACCACCGGTTGTTCACAGAAGGCTGCCTTTGAAGAGTTAGCTGATGGGCCTTGTACGAGCGTTGAAGAGAAATTAGTAGATCAACATATTTCAGGACAGATAAACGCCCTATCGAAGCAGGACTGGAAGACGGCTTACTCATTTGCCTCAGCTAATTTTCAAGGACAAGTCTCACTCAATCAGTTCATCTACATCATCGGATCGCAGTACTCAATCTTGATTGAAAACCAAGGATTCACATTTGATAAATGCACATTGCGAGAGGGTGGAGTTTCACAAGAGGTAAGCGTGACCAGTAGAGGTGACGTTTATAGCTTGACCTATGAGCTCTCAGTCAACGAATCACTTCTCGGAATCGAATCAGCGCTGATTAATGGAGCAGAGACCGGGCTGAGTACTTAGTAACTCCCCGCCCAACTCTCGACGCAGTAATCTCTGCTTATGAACTACACACTGCTTCGTAAAACCCTCCAAGCTGGTTCCATAGTCTTTGGACTCTCTGCACTTTTCCTACTTGCACTCCCCGCGCTCTTCCTAGAACTCTTAGGGATCGAAGAATCTGACCCACTAATCTGGTCAATGCGGATGATTGCAATAACTCTCTTTGCTCTCGCCGGGAACATGTGGAATAACTCAAAACAAGCAGAGGACTCCAGAGTCGCAAATGTGGCCAAAGTAATGTGCCTGAGCGCCACAGCGCTTGGGGTGCTAACTCTGATGGTCCCAGCGGAGTTAACCTGGTTTAGCTACGTGTATGCGGCAATTGGGTTTGGATTTGCTATCAGTTATCTAGTGGGTATAGGTAAGAGAAGTTAAAGCTACGGTTTCTTGCTGACCAGAATTTTATCGTAATTACCATGGGCAATTAGCTCAATAGTTATTCCCTCAACTGTGACTTTCTCACCCTCGTGAAGTAACTCATCTTTTGTCAGTCCCGATCTAGTGTTTAGCTCTCCACAAGAATCGTCTTCCAATGCGCGACCCTCTGGAGCTACAGGGATAAGAAAATTCTCTCCATGTCCTAGTGTCGCGTCATAGATGTAAACCAAGATACCGTTTCGCAAAGTTGGTGTTGTACACGAAAACTTTGTCACTCTTCTTGATTCAATCAGGACAGCTTTACTTGAACTGACAGGAATAATCGCTAATTTAATTCCTGGCTCTTCGCTGCTCAAAGGGGCAAGAGTTAGCTCAACTTCAGTTAGATTCTTACTCTCTTTACAATAAACCTTCTCATCTGGTAACCACCGTGCAAAAAAACGCAGCCAGCCGCTTAATTCTCTACTTGGCCCATCTTGGCCTCCCATTAAATCAAGTGGATTAAATGGAGGTGTATCACCACGAGAGGCTCCGACATGAGGAATACCTATGGCATGGCCAAACTCGTGCGCCCAATAAGACCAATATGTTTTCCCTGGCAGATCAAAGAATTGACCTGGAATCGAATATGAAGCTATCCGTCCTTCATTACTCACATAATCTTTGACTGCTTGATCCCATGGGAACCCTTGTGTTCCCTCACCAATAAATGTTTGCCCCTGCGGAAGTATGAAGTTAACTGTTTGAACATTGGTAAAGTCAAAACTAGGGTCTGCTGCATCCATTGCAGCTTTAAAGAACTTCGGACCGTTTGGTGCATTATTGAGATTTACTGAAAGTGGAATTACATAATCTGCTGTGACACCAGGAAGCCTTACCCAGTTATCTGCCACCACCCACTCAATTTTGAACTTACCTTCACTAACAATTAAGTACCACTCAGATAAGAGTCTCATCTGGTTATCAATTCGTGATCTGAAATTCTTCTCACCCGGCAGATCAGAGAAATCTATTGGCAAGAGAGCCCATTTCACAGTGCCTGTACTTGGCGTCAACGTTTTCCACTCTGGGAATCCTGCCCCAGTAAATCCTCGTGACTTGCTTACTTCCTTGATTTTACATATCTCGATGTCATCACTGACAACAGATGGTGGTGAGTAAGTAATACTTTTTATCGGCGTTGCCTTTGGAGTAGGTGTTGGGGTAGGCGTTGGTGTCGGCTTAACTACAACCTTCTGACCTTTGCTCCAAATACTTGTTTTTCCAGATTTAATGCAGGTGTACTTGTTTCCCGAAACAATCTTTACCTGCCCCTTTGTCTTACAAGTAGCCCCCGCTTTAACTGCGGCAGAGTTCGAAGGGACTAGGAAAGTGCTTGTTAAGAATACTGAGGCAAGAGCCAAGGTCAGTATCCGCTTCATCTCAAAACGATAACGAGTGTGCAATGAGTAAGCAATAGATGGCTCCGAACTCACGGCCTACAAGATGTGCTGGGGATCCAAATCCCCCAAAGTAATCACCACTCAAGAGCTACGAGAGGGGGCTGAGCGTAGGCCAGGTGTGGTGAGGCGCAGATGTAAGCCAAATTCAATTGTTTTTCAAGGCTTTTGTATTGCGATTGCTCTCTTTTTGGACAGGCCAATCACTCCACGCTAATCGGTTTCTCTCACGTGAAAATATAAAGTTGCCGAAACCCTTGTTTACTTTGAAGGTGTGCATATACTCATTTTAAATCGACCATAGGAGTGATATGAAGATTTACAAAGTAATGACTCAAAAAGACCGTGCATTTGGCGGAAAGTTCAATCCTGAGAAAGTTGAAGAAGCTCTCAATGGACTGGCTAAAGAAGGCTGGGAAGTTACAGGAGTTGTCTCAGCCGAGTTTCCTTCATTCGGTGGAGGACGCCAAGAATTGGTAATCTTCCTATCTAAGGAAGTTTAGTTTGATCGAGAAATTTGGGCGCAAAGGGACTGAGCTGAAAGGAATTTTTTTCACTGAGGGTCAAATCGAGTCAGCGAAGTTCATAGGCAATGGATTAGCTTCATCGGATCGACAAAACATTTCGATAGAAATGCTTAAAGAGATGATTGCCGATCAAGCGCTGGCCCAAGGCGCTAATGCTGTTGATAACTGGAAGTACGTTCAAAAGGCCACTGTCTTTTCTTTTTCAAGTACTCGGTGGACTATGACTGGAAGACTTTTGAAGGCAGAAGATAGCTGAGATACCCTGAACCATCCGCTATTCCGTAAAACCCTCAAAACAAGTGCGAATTGAGTTAGAACGCGCCCTAAACCCCCATCGTCCCCAAGACGATGATCCAGCCCAGTGCTGACTTAGATACAAGGCTTAAGACTATGTAGGCCTTCTCTCCGTATACATAATCTTTCCATTTTCCAACCTTCTTGTATTGCAACCACATATTGATTGCAAAGGTATTAAAGAAGATGAAGGTAAGAAGAAAACCTAATTGGGCATAGACCGGGATTGAATCTGCGATATTGCTAGTTGAGACCCAGAAGTAGATACCACCCATGATCCACGGCACGATTCCAGCAAGGACTCCGATATTAAATGGCAGCCAGATTGTCTTATCGGTGAGCTGATTGTATTTCTCCATCATCAGACCCATGAGGTTCATGATGAAGTTGAGTGTGAAGATAAAGACAACACTCGATAGCTCAATAAGACCACCGAGCATCAGCAATACAACCAACATCGCTGATGAGCTGATTGCGTACTCCCACCAACGAGCCGGGCTAATACCCTTAAGAATATTCCGCTCATACTTGAGCACATACTGAGGAGATGAGATAAAGAGATGTGCAGCCGCAGATAGCAGCAAGAAGATCGGAGCAATCAGCGCAATCGGGAACTCAAAGAGAGTCTCGCTCACAGGGCGAACACCATCAGGTGTCTCATCAAAGAATCGAGTGATCACCGGGATAGTCGTCTCATCGTTGAGAATCAAAAAGAGCGTCACACCCTGAATAAGGTGGGTGAGCCCCGCAATCCGGTTAAAGCTCTGCAGCTGACGACCAAGCTTTGTCTCTGGCTTCATTTATTCCTCCTGTAGGTGCGCGACGATACCTGAGAGGCTTTTGATATGTGGCGTGAAAGTCTGGGAAAAGGCTTAAGAGATTGCGGAAGAAGCTTGGTTAAAAGGGGATGCTATCCGCTAACTCTTAATCATCGGACCTGAAAGTCTTAGAAAAGTCTTAAATGAAGGCGTGACAGTTATCAAGCAAGAAGATGGCTGGTATTGCGATGCGCACGGTTCAAAGTTTGAAGTTGATGGTGCGCTCAATATGGGACCTGCAACATCTGGTCTTTCTTCAGTGCCAGTAAAGGTCAGCAAGGGCACCGTTACAGTAGGTTATTTTGTCAAATTGCGGCATTTATTGCAATAAGTATTGACGCATTCGTTCATTCAGCTCTATATTTTCGCAAATCTCACACACTACGTGGGTACTCCATCTATTGCGGTAAAAGTGGTCAGAATGAGCGAAAATCAAATTTCAGTACGAAACGCTTACTCAAAAGTAAAGCGTGGATACAACGGCAAAATTCTTACCGTCAATCTGACTGATAAAAGTTTTGTTGTTACTGAACCGCACGAGCACTACTGGCGTACTTTCGCTGGCGGCGGGTTACTTGCAGCTGAAAGATTGCTCCGCGAAACTCCGGCTGGCGCAGATCCACTTGGTCCAGATAATGCACTGATTTTTGCTTCATCGGTGATGGCAGGTCAGCCTTATGTCGGCCTTGCATCACTTGCCGTGTGCGCCAAGAGTCCGCTCACACATGGAATGGGTGAGACGCATGTTGAAGGACCATTTAGCGCATCCTTTAAAGAGTCCGGATTTGACGTCATTGTTATTAAAGGTAAATCTGCACGACCAGTACTGCTTGAGATTAATCAGGGAAAAGTTGCCTTTGTAGATGGCGATGAATACTGGGGTAAGAACGTTGATGCCGCTGTAGATGCTCTTGAGAGTAAATATGGTCAAGGCATCTCAACTGCTGTTATTGGTACTGCCGGAGAAAATCTAGTCCGATTCGCATCCATTGTGACCAACCGTTCTTTTCAAGCATCACGTATGGGCATGGGCGCTGTGATGGGATCGAAAAACCTCAAGGCGTTGGTGATTGCAAAAGGAGAACGACCACCGGTAGCTGACCCAGCTAAAGCTCAAGAATTAACAGACTTGTATGCAAGTCGTATTCCAAGTAATCCGCTCTCTGACTGGCAATTCCAGCCACCAGGGTTTGCAGCATGGGTACACACCCACGGACTAGATGCGGCGCTCTGCACAAAGAATTTCAGAGAGAGCGCTTTTCCGGGAGTTGAGAACTTCACACCTGAAGAGTTTATGTCTCGATTTAAAGGTAACGCCTCCTGTCCAGGTTGCCCTAATGACTGCTTTAAATCATTTACTCCAGAGTCAATGGCAGATAAACCGGGGCTGAGTAAAGCAAGTGCCATGCATCAAGAGATTATGGCCTCAATGGGTGCCAACATTGGAAATGCTGATTTAGATTTTCTCTTTGAATCAAATATTTTATGTAACACGCTAGGAATGGATCCCACCTCCCTTGGCTACGTGATTTCCATGGCGATTGAATGCCTAGAAAATGGGGTTGTGGTCCCTGAGATTGCACCCTCTCTTACATGGGGAGATACAGCCGGAATCCGCCAATTGATTCTGGATATTGCAGCACGCAAAGGTGCAGGGAACTTGCTTGCTGAGGGCGTCAAAGTTACAAGTGAAAAGTTGGGGCCAAAGAGCACGCATTATGCAATGCATATCAAGGGACTTGAGATGTGCGTTGCAGAACCCCGCACTCAAACAAATCTGGCGTTGGGGTATGCCACCGCTCCTATTGGTCCGCGCTACAACATCTGCGAACATGATTGGGATTACGACACCGAACTGGGATGGCCGCACACGATGCAAGGCTCCAACACTCTCGTGATCTTGGAACGTATTCCTATGGATTACCTAGGACCCAAGAAAGTGCGCAACTACAGAGCTCTCTCGCAGATTTGGTCAGCAACCGATGCACTGTGCCTCTGCATTTTTGCAGCTCCACCAACTCGTTCTATGACGCTGGAAGAGATGGGTTCCATGCTCAGTGCTATAACCGGATGGGAAAGTTCAAGCTATGAGGTCATGGAATATGGTGAGAGGCGAATCAATCTCACCAAGATTTACAACATTCGAGAGGGAATCACGGCTGATCAAGATACCTTGCCAGAAAGATTCTTTACTGACCCAATCACAGTTGGTAGATGGAGTAATTACTTTATTGATAAGGGTAAGTTCCAAGAGATGATTCAGACGTACTACGCCATGATGGGTTGGAATGAAGCCGGTATTCCCCGATACTCAACGCTTCTATCCAGCCGCCTTGAATGGGTAGTTGATGAGGGCCACTTACCTCTTGTAATTGCATCGAGTGCCCCAGCCGATGATAAATAGAGAGCCGGATTAATACCATTGAGAATATTCCGCTCATACTTACGCACATACTGTGGGGATGAGATAAAGAGATGCGCAGCCGCAGATAGCAGCAAAAAGATCGGAGCAATCAGCGCAATCGGGAACTCAAAGAGAGTCTCGCTCACAGGGCGAACACCATCTGATGTCTCATCAAAGAATCGAGTGATCACCGGGATAGTCGTCTCATCATTGAGAATCAAAAAGAGCGTCACTCCCTGAATAAGGTGGGTGAGCCCTGCAATCCTGTTAAAGCTCTGCAGCTGACGACCAAGCTTTGTCTCTGGCTTCATGTATTCCTCCTGTAGGTGCGCGACGATACCCGAGAGGCTTTTCAAATGTGGCGGGAAAGTCTGGGAAAAGGCTTAGGAGTCACTAATCCGGATCCAAAGGATGTGGCGAAGAGTGGCAGTTGGAGAGTCAATAGCTGGACAAATCAAGATAAGCGATCCGTTAAATGCGCCGAGAGAAATATTTCCAAGTCCTATAGCTACAATCACCACATGTCTGACTCTTGCCTTCCATTTCTTAAATGGGCTGGCGGTAAAAGAAAAATTACCCCTCTGCTTAGCGAGAGTTTCCCTTCTGGGTTTCATGAGAATGAAGGTACGTACTTCGAGCCTTTTGTAGGAGGGGGCGCTTTAGCGCTTTCACTCGGAGATGAAATGCTAGAGGGAAGTGTTTCAGGATCCAGAATTCACATAAACGATATGAATCCAGACCTGGTTCAAACTTATATTGTCATTCGAGACTCGCTCCCTCAATTAGTAGCAAAACTTGACACCATGTCTCTAGAGTTTTTAAGTCTGGAGATGCCGCCCGAGAAAACAGAAAATCAAATTGACTCTGATCCTTTCCCTCTTAAAAATAGAGCAGATTATTTTTATGCTGTTAGAGCAATGGAGCCATCGGACTCTATTGATATCGCTGCAAGGCTAATATTCTTGAATAAAACTTGTTTCAACGGGCTTTGGCGGGTGAATTCAAAAGGTAAGTTTAATGTTCCGTATGGACATCACAAAAATCCTGCTCTTTATGACTTGGCAAATCTCAAAGAATGCAGCCGCAGGCTACAGGGTGCGCAAATTTCACACACAGAATTCCACGAGGTGGTTTCAAGCGCCAAGAAGCATGATTTAGTTTATTTCGATCCTCCTTACATACCTCTAAACCTAACTTCTTCATTCTCCCAGTACTCTAAAAATGACTTTGGACTAGATGACCAAGAGCGGCTTGCACAGACAATTGAAGAATTAACAAGTCGCGGGGTTTATGTAATTCTCTCGAATTCCGATACTCCACAGACACGTGAGATATTCGGAGGCGTGGTAACACTTCGCCGCCTTTTAATGTCTCGCTTTATATCCGCTACTGCCTCAAAAAGAGCGCCGGTTTATGAGGTAATCGGCACGAACTTTGAGGTTTCACCAAGCTCGCCCCTGCATGAAGTCGAGTTAGTCTAAAGCTGGCTCGATTCGCTCGATTTTTTTCCGTTTAACATTTTGCAATCGGGGAATAGCAAGATTTTGAATGTACTCTTCATTCGAATCGATGCCAATATATTTTCGTCCAAATGACAGTGCTGAAACACCGGTTGTGGCACTCCCGCTAAAAGGGTCTAGCACTAGATCCCCGGGATTTGTGCTAGCGAGAATAATCCTGTCGAGTAGCAATTCTGGCTTCTGGGTTGGGTGTTTTCCAAACGTCTTTTCATCTCTCTTTGGTGTCGTTATTGACCAGAGTGACCTCATTTGCTTTCCTTCCTTCTTTACGAAGTCACTTGGAAAGTTTCCGTATTTCATATCCTCGTAGTTAAAAGTGTGTTTTGATTTCTTTGATTTGGAAGCCCAAAGTAAAGTCTCGTGACTTGCCGTGAACATTCGACACCCTAAATTTGGTGCAGCATTTGGCTTAAACCAAGCAACGTCATTGAGCAATCTAAAGTCTTGGAGCTGTAAGGCATATCCGCATGCATAAATGCTGTGATACGTTCCAGAAATCCAGATAGTTCCATCTTTCTTTAACACCCTCTTGCATGCGGAAATCCAGCGATAATGGAAATCAAAGTCCTCTTTAGGACCCGAGCTTTTGTCCCAATCTCCTTTATCGACGCTGACCCGTTTGCCGGCATGAACGCTGGTTCCACCATTTGAGAGGTTATATGGTGGATCGGCGAATATCATGTCCACGCTTTCTGGCTTCATCGACTCAAGGACTTCGAGGCAATCCCCTAGATATAGGGAAGCCCTGGAGCTCTTGAAATATGGAGAAATTTTCATGGCACTATCATAGTTTTCAGTTCCGACATATGCTCACTCATGAAGGTTGCAGTCTATAAATTCTGATTTGTAAGCTAGGAAATCCACATATGGCAAAACTATATTTAGATGAAGCATTGAAAAAAATCCTTGCTCTCGAAGGTGAGCTGATTGGAAATCTAGGGACTCCAGACTTAGTAAATAAAGGAGTTGTAGGGCAAATCATTGAGAAGGCGATCGGATTAGACCTTAGTTCAGATTTGTTGGATTTTGAGGATGGAGAACTAAAGAGCAATAAGTTTTTAAAGGGAAAGCCTGCAGAAACCCTAGCGGTTACACAGGTTGGACATGTGTTACCAGAGATTGCAGCGGACATTACCTGGGCTAATTCAAAAGTTTTAAAGAAGATTAGTTCTTTCATATTCTTGCCAATACATAAGGACAACCCTGAACCGCAAGAATGGAAGGTTGGAAGAGCGGTGTACTTCTCTAAAGAATTGCATCGCAAACAGTATGTTCAGTTAGGTGAAGATTACTTGGCAATTGCCAAAGGTTTAAAGCAAATAATTGAGAACGCTGGGGAATTACATACCTTGAATGGTCCCAATGAATTTCTACAAATTCGCTCAAAAGATGGAAAAGATTCCTCCGGAAACTATCATCCTGTCAGATACAAAGGATTAACGCTATCCAACAAAAATTACGCCTTCTACCTTCGCAAGAATTTTCTAAATGAAATCCTTGCTCAGAGCAACTAATTTAAAGTTGATTATGGCTTGAACTTGTCGATCGGAATCGTGATTTTGAGCGTAACAAGTTGGGTCAAAAATTCAGTGTAGAAACTTGCCCTCGATGCAACGCAGTCATCATCCCAATTGTCTAATTTCCATGTAGGGGTAACGTCAAGTTTCTCGAGAAGACCACTCAATACTTTGTCCACCTTTGGAGTGATTGGCTCGTTCACCATCATTTTTGTCATATACAAGAGTGAATTCACATAATATGGAGTTTTTTCAAATGCATCCGCATTTTTTGCTGCCCGGTTGTCTTTTGGCGAAAGCAACACCAAATTACCAATTGAATCTTTGAATTCAGGTGACAAGGTATTTGTCTTACTTGCAGTCGGCTCAACATGATCGATATCCCAACCAAATGCCTTGCCTTTAGGTTTCCGGGTTTCGAAATACTCAGTCACCTCAAAATGACGATCAATGAGTGAATCCATAGCCCAAGACATGTAACTAATTGCCGTCCGAATCTTTTTTCTATCTGCACTATTTCCATACCGCCAATTGGCAATATTTCGACGCATCTGATCAACCATCTCATCAGGAAAAGATGGCTTACCTTTAAAAATGGTATCTAACTCTTGAATTGAAACGTCTTCGCCCGCTTCTCGAACGTTGTTCGCCCATTCTGGAATAATTGACTCGAAGCTTGGGGGCCTTTCCTGTGAGAGTACGTATAGGGCTGTTCTCGCGCTAACTTGACGATATAAATGTAAGAAGGACTCTTTGGAGGAAATCGAAGCACCTGCCAGAAGGACTGGGTAATGCTGAACAGACCCCAAAAACTTAGAAGGCATGAGCTCAGGCAGGTTTCCGTACTTCGAATGTTTAAGCTGCGAGTAATCGCCGAGCGTTTCAGCGTACTTCTTCAGATCATCCGAGAATTTCGCAGCGTCATTCTTATCCTTTTGGAAATAAATTTTTACGTACTTGTCAGCTAGCTCATCGTATGTAGTTTTTGTTGGCCACAAGGTCCACGCATGTGCACGAAGTAAATACTTGGGATCTTGAAGTTTGGATGAGGTATTTTTTCGTAGCGTTTCAACCATGGCTTGCCAATTGACAGAGATGTCTTCAAATTTTTCATCGGTGACCATTTGAAATATCTGATTCTTGATCAAATCAGCACCGCTGAGCTGCATTCCTCTATGGTTAATTCGGTCAAATACTTCAATAGCCTCAGATTGATTATCGAGAACCAATTGAATAACCTTTACACCCTTTATAATTTTATCAATTGCTTGAATCAATTCAGCTTTTTCGATCCATTTTCCTTCTTCAAGTTGTTTGTAAAAAAACTGAACAACAGTTAAAAGATTTTTTTGAGTCTGTGAATACGAATCAATCTCCTTAAGCCAGGCATCGGCTTCGGGCGAATCTGCCTTAGCCCAGTCATGAATCTTCACCATGATTGCATTTGCTTTTTCTTGGTTAAAGGTTACGCGTGCAGTGAATCCTAATTCGGACGCATTAATCACATTATGGAGGCGCGTTTGGAATAAATAGTCGCCTGGAGAGTAAATTTTGTTCTTTCGAAGATACTTCTCGCAACACATAAGGAGAAGATAAAGAGTCAAACTTCTCTGCTGGCCATCAATCAGGTGCTTATTCTTCTCATCATTCGTGTCGCAGAGAATAACTGCACCGATTAAGTATTCTTCTTTATCCTTATTTAGATAAAAGTTCCGTAGATCTTCGAGCAGGACAGGGACCTGGCCATCTGCATCACTCGAGTCCCATGTGTATTCACGCTGCCAAGGTGGAATTGATAGAGCGAAATCTTGAGTGAAATAGTGCTCAATCGAAAGAGCGGGGACCCAATTGTCGACTTTTTTGTCGAGATGAAAATCGGCGGCTTTTAGCATGGTCAAAGTATCTAGATCTGGCAATAGAAGATCAAGATCTAAGTCCAACATCCTTATCATAATGAATAAGGCCTCCAGGCCTTCATTAGGGGGTGAGCAAAGTCTTAGCCAAGTCCCTCAATACCGCGTGCGCCAAGACCCTTAAGTGCCATGGAGAGATTTACTAAGAAAGGGACTAGGAGCTGCTGAACTTTGAACCCATCTAAATATCTTTAGGACGCTTTAAATACTGAGTCTCTATGAAATTCCATGAACTCAGACTGACGCTTGTTAAATGATCCCACGTTTTCTATTTTGTCTAGAGACCATTGGCCAAGGACGGTGGGGTTTAGTTCTTTGGAGATAATCAATTTACCTGAATTTTGAAACGTGATGAAACCTCGATCAAAGAGATGGTCCACATGCGGCGAAAGAAGCAGTCCATTATTTCCATCTATCTTTTCCAAATCATTGGAATCTTTCCACGGCTTGATGTGACTTGCTCGTAAATGTTTTTTATTTCGAACGCCTGTTAAGCGGCAGGATTTTTCAATTAAACGGACATTTGTTCTGAAGATGCCTTGACCCCGTCTTGCTTTTACAAGTTGAACTTTCTCAAGGTTGCCTTGAACACCTTTGGCAAGAATTTCATACTGAATTGATTCTTCGAGTTCCTGATCCGTAGCCGGGGCAAGCTCTTCATGTAAATGAAGAACATCTTCACGCGAAAGTTGGAACAGCAAGTCCCCCAATCGGGAAGGAATCTCTGTCAGATATATTTGATTACCTTTGCCACTTCCCGGTTGCAGAGGTGAGTATTTCTCTGGTAGCAGAGGGTCTATCAAGTTCATTAATTCACTTGGCTTAATGGGATTCTCTAGTTCTACATATTCGGTATCAACACACCAACCTAAATTTGCCCAGTTTTCGCCATGACTTCCGAAGTCTGGCTTCACCATAGGTTCAGCTTGCTTTTGAACAACACCAATGGCTGAGATATACGTGTCTTTGAAGGAAAAAACTAGATCACCCGGCTGTAGTTGGCGAAGGGATTCATGATGCCAGACTCCTGATTGTGGCGCCCAGAGGTACCCACCATCTACTTCAAGTCGATAAGTCTTATTCTGATTTACCCACCAATACTTCATTTTGACCTCATCCCTGAGCTTCTCACACTGAAAGTAGTAACCTCATGACTTCGCTTCCTTAAATTCTTGAATTGATGCTCGAAGGTTACGCATCAGGTCTGACAAATACTAGGGAACTCCCTAGCCCCTAGCCCCAGCATCCTCAACCTCATGCATGGCGCTCCAGACCTTCATTAAGGGGTGAGCAAAGTCGTGGCCACGGGTAGCTGCAACCTCTGATTTGAAGTTTTTGTATGTGATTCCAGTTGCCATGAGAGAGACCCACTTGGCGAAGATCTCGTGAGAGATTATTAGGCGGTAGGGGTAATCGTTGCTGGGGGTACTGATGATCTCTTGCTGGGTAATCTCAGATAATGGCTCTAGAGATTCTTTATCACGGGCGCGGACCATCAGGTCTTTGCCATTGGATACTGCACTTACAAAACCAGTGTTGGTAAACAGCCACATAATTATTTCTCCTTTAGAAGATTAGTGAATTTTTTCTTAAGCCACTTGTTGTGAAGGTGACATACCTAGGAAGCGCAGGCCTTCTTCGATTATCCAGTTGGCGAAGTTCATGTTGAACAGCGCATCTTCGCCGCGGTGGGTGCGGATGGTGTTGATGGCAGCTTCTGGTGTGTGGCCGTCTTTGATGAGGATGAGGGCTGTGACAAGGCCGGAACGATTGAGTCCTGCTTGGCAGCGAACGAGAACACGATCACCGGATTTCCAGCGGTCGTAACCGAAGTCAACTGCTTGGCGCAGACGCGATAGTTCGATATCGCTGATCTTTGCATCAGGGACTCCGTAGCGAAATTCCTGCACCTGCCAATCTGCGGGTCGCGCCCATGCATACATAGTCACGATTGCATCGAAGGGAAGATCGGTGCGCTTGTTGTTGTTAGTGACAGGCAGGTGAATGACATCGAGGTCATCGGTGCCGCCTTGAAAGAGATTGGGAGCAATCTCTGAAAATAGTTGTGGGTACATTTTTTCTCCTTAGTTGATGAAATCATCGGGGTTGATATTGGGGTCGATCTCTTGGTTGCGAATATTGCGAGAGCGGGTCTTGCGTGAATAAGACTCAGTCATTCGCTTACTTGAATACTGAATATCTTCACTCTCTGCGGTCTGTGCTAAGACATCGATCTCATCTGCTTCGGCGCGGATGATTTCGAGTGACTGTGCACTTCGCTCATCAGTGACAGGGATCAAAGAGGCTTCCCGACGAAGGGTGGCCGCTGTGCCTTTCAGGCGGCTAGAAGCCTCTTTGACCTTGCCATTGCGAAGCTCATCAACAGCCAACGACTTAGCTGTTTGAGCTTCTAGGATCAATCGTTCGGCACGCACGATTGGATCTGGAACGCGACCTGATGCGACATCACCAGGAACAACATTGATATTTACTGGCATCGAAACTGAGATCTCTTGACGCTGTGCCAGGTCGAGATATTCGATGGTGATATCGGCAATCGTGGCAAGACCGAGTGCGGCCATTGCTGGGACTGGGATATCAATAACAAAGCGGCGGTTCTCACCGCTATAGAGATCACCGAGCTGCACGACATATGTATCGCCATCAATCCAGTAAGGAAGACGTTGCAGAACTTCGATCTGTGGGGCGCCTGCAAGGACTGCAGATGGTGTTACGCGAAGAACTGCGTTGACGATTGATTTATCAAGCAGGTCATCAACTTCGGCTGCGATAGCACCGACTGCTTCGTCGATGGTGCCGGCAAAGCGGTGTGCTCCTCCCCCGCCTTGGGCGAGTGCTTCAAGGATTGTTTCGTCATAGCCTGTGCCAAGACCGATAGTTGAGGTGGTTACTTTTTCGGTGGCAGATTTTGATGAAACATCTGTAAAG
>JBIKSV010000067.1:0-6594 GCA_044348425.1 Candidatus Planktophila sp.
GGCGCAGTTACAGCTTGTGTGGCTCAACCACTACGATATGGCGGTGGGAGAGCTCCCTTCTGAAAGGTATTTATTTGATGTCAAAAATTCTAGACAAGATTATGCGCGCCGGCGAAGGAAAAATTCTTCGCGATCTCAGCAAGCTAGTCGATCAAGTCAATGGTTTTGAAGCAAGTATCTCTTCACTTTCAGATAGCGACCTTCAGGGCAAGACTGCCCAATTTAAAGCTCGGCTAGCAGAGGGTGAATCCCTCGATGATTTATTGCCAGAGGCTTTTGCGGTAGTTCGAGAAGCTGCTAAACGCACATTGGGTCAACGTCATTACGACGTGCAGATTATGGGTGGTGCAGCACTTCACCTAGGAAACATTGCAGAAATGCGTACCGGTGAAGGTAAGACCCTCGTGGCTACATTACCTTCATATCTCAATGCATTAGCTGGGCGTGGTGTTCATGTTGTTACGGTCAATGATTATCTTGCAGAGCGCGATAGCGAGTGGATGGGACGCATCCATCGTTTTCTAGGATTAACAGTTGGTGTGATTGTCAACAGTATGACGCCAGTAGAAAGACGTGCTGCCTATAACTGTGACATTACATATGGAACAAATAACGAATTTGGTTTTGATTATCTTCGTGACAACATGGCGTGGTCTCTCGAAGATTGTGTTCAGCGCGATCACTACTTCGCCGTAGTTGATGAAGTTGACTCAATCTTGATCGATGAGGCACGTACTCCTCTGATTATTAGCGGGCCTGCAGATAAGCCAACCAAGTGGTACGTCGAGTTTGCCAATATTGCGACAAAGCTACAGCGCGAACTTCATTACGAAGTAGATGAGAAGAAGAAGACAATCGGAATTCTTGAAGAAGGTGTCACAAAAGTTGAAGAGCTGCTCGGGATTGAAAATCTCTATGAGGCAGCCAATACGACTTTAATCGGGTATCTCAACAATTCAATCAAGGCAAAAGAGCTTTTCAAGCGGGATAAAGATTATGTAGTTATGAACGGCGAGCTTTTAATTGTTGATGAGCACACAGGACGCATGCTCTCTGGCCGTCGCTACAGTGAGGGTCTACATCAAGCCCTCGAAGCTAAAGAGCGAATCGAAATTCAGAACGAAAACCAGACTTTGGCAACAATTACTCTGCAGAACTACTTCCGTCTCTACGAAACTATTTCGGGTATGACTGGTACAGCAATGACAGAGGCTGCTGAATTTCATCAAATTTACAAATTGGGCGTTGTTCCAATTCCTACAAACCGCGAAATGCAACGCATTGATGAAGCAGATCTTGTCTATAAAACTGAGCTCGGAAAATTCCAAGCGGTTGTTGCAGATATCGTCGAACGCCATCGCAAAGGCCAGCCAGTATTGGTTGGTACTGTCAGCGTTGAAAAATCTGAAGAGCTTTCAGCTCTTCTTAAGCGTTCAGGTGTTCCACACGAAGTACTCAATGCAAAACATCACGAACGTGAAGCATCAATTGTTGCTCGAGCAGGTGTAAAGGGCGCGGTCACCGTTGCAACAAATATGGCCGGTCGAGGCACCGACATTATGCTTGGTGGTAACCCTGAATTTATGGCTGACTTTGAATTGCAACGTCGCGGAATCTCGCCCGTTGATAATCCAGCCGAGTATGAAGCGGCGTGGCCTGCAGAGATTGAGAAGCAGAAAGCTGCAATCGCCACTGAACATGAAGAAGTAGTTGCTCTCGGTGGGCTCTATGTTCTAGGTACCGAAAGACACGAATCACGTCGAATCGATAATCAGCTTCGCGGTCGTTCAGGCCGTCAAGGCGATCCTGGAGAATCTCGTTTCTATCTTTCGCTTCAAGATGAGCTAATGCGGCGTTTTAATTCAGCGTTGGTTGAGAGATTTTTATCAGCAGCAGGATTACCGGAAGATGAACCAATCGAATCAAAGATGGTATCTAACGCAATTCGGTCAGCGCAGACACAGGTTGAAGCGCAGAACTTTGAAATTCGTAAGAATGTTCTTAAGTATGACGATGTAATGAACCGCCAACGCGAAGTTATCTATGGCGAGCGTCGTTTAGTCCTTGAGGGCGAAGATATCGGCGTGCAGGTCAAGGATTTCGTTGCTGAGACAGTTTCTGCATATGTCCGCGCTGCGACTTCTGAAGGGTTTAGCGAAGACTGGAACCTTGCAGATCTCTGGACCGCTCTGAAATTGGTCTATCCAATCTCATTTACTGCAGAGCAATTATTGAGCGAGATTGGTGGATTAGCGGCACTTGATGCTGACTTCCTCGAAGCTCGTATCCTTGAAGATGCAGCTGCTGCATACGAAAAACGAGAGAGTGAGCTCGGCGCAGAGGTTCTCCGTGAATTAGAACGTAAAGTTCTTCTCTCAGTTCTTGATCGCAGATGGCGCGAACATCTCTACGAAATGGATTATCTACAAGAAGGTATTGGCCTTCGTGCCATGGCCCAGCGCGATCCATTGGTTGAATATCAACGCGAAGGTTATGAACTCTTCTCTGCGATGATGGATGCAGTTAAGGAAGAACTTGCCAGCTTAGTCTTTAATGTCGAAGTAACTGTCGAGTCAAGTGATGGAAAGATTGCTGCAAAGGGCGTAGCTACCGGACCTGCTCAGGAAAAACCACTTACCTACACCGCTCCCGGTGAAAGCGGTTCTGTCACAACTGGTGAAGTCTCGCGCAATAGCCAATGCCCATGTGGTTCTGGCAAGAAATTCAAACGCTGTCACGGCGCTGCCTAAATCTTTCTATTGAAGTAATTTGAGCGAGGTGCATAGCCACCGACCATCAACACCTTCGCAACGAATCGATAGCGCCTGTACGCGACCAGAGAAATCGATGATTACAACTGCTTCGCATATTCCATCGAGTGGTTCGCTGATATGAATTGATTTGATTCTGCCAATGCTTTTTACTGAGCCAATTTTTCGGAGTAGCTCATTGAAAATCACGCGATGACAGCGTTGTGCTAGTTGAGCAGGCTGCCTTCGCCCGGCCCAGACCTCTACCGTGCTCACCGCAAAAGAAGTTATCCAACGGTGTAATTCTGGAAGATTTTTCGCTGAGGTGGGCTCGGGGACATCATCGGGATCAAAGCTCTCTCCAAAATGAGAGGGAAGTGAGTAAAGACGGGTCTTCTGCGGTTGAAATTTTGCAGGCGGCTCAAATAAATCAAGAACCGGATGGCCCCAGATTGCCTGACTTTGATCGGTGGTAAATATCTCTAGTTCTACGCTCTCTATTTTCATGGGGTAAGAATTCTCAGATGTTGATGAGATGACATCAGCAACAGAACCTAGTTTTCCCTCATCCTTTCGGATGATTGTGGATAAATGAATTCCGAATAGAAAGTTACTTATACCGTCCCTCCATGAATAAGCAAGAGAAGAAATCAAATACCCGTTTTCATATCGCTATCGCCCTATTTATCCTGGCGATTGCTACACCTTTTCTCATTTCGATCGCCGCAAAGGAACCCGGGCAATATTGGTCGATGGCACGGCCAGTTCCATCTGGACGTGAAATTTCAATTGATGATCTAAAGCAGATAGGTGCACGCGTTGATACAAACGAACACAACTATCTGACCGTTGAGATGAGCCCAATTGGATCAATTACTACACGTTCATTTTTGGCTAATGAACTTTTGGATGCCCGATTCCTTATTGACAATATTCGCAGTAATCTAGAGCAAGTCTCTATCGCAATAATGTCGAGCGATATTCCTATGGCCAGCATGGTGGGAGATTCGGTCTCAATCTTCCAACTCCTGGATGCCCAAAATGGCGAAGAAGCGATGGCGCCCAAGCGAATCCTCTCAGGTGTATTCATCTCTGATCTCGACCGTAAAGGTTCAAATTTTGGCAACACAATCACTTTAACAATCTCGCTAGATCAAGCTCAGGTACCTATTCTCCTAGCCGCAAGCAGTAAAGGCCGTTTGGTTGTCGTAGGCAAAGATGGATAGTCAGAATAAGCGAGCGATCACAGCAATTAGCGATGCGCAAGGAGAGAGCTTCATCGCAGCATCTCTCGAAAGACAAGGTTGGGAGGTGATTTATAGGGCCCTTGCCTACAAGGACTTAATTGTTTTCTTTGATGCAATTAATAATGAGGATGTCACTCTCTTTGCATCCGCCGACTTCCCATCTTTCAATGCCAACTATCTAAATTCATATTGGCCATTGCTCACCTTGATCGTGCTCTCTGAAATTCCAACTAACGATCACGATCTCTCTGAAATCGTGAGAGGTGGTAGCAAGGCAAGTAGCCCGACTTGGGCCAAACTTCCTTCTATTCCCATTCTCACCTTCACTTCATTTGGTCGATCCGTCGGAACTTCTACTATCGCACTCAATGTTGCTGCAGAGCTCTCAGCAATGGGTTCAGAGGTATTGCTTATAGACGCTCACATACGAAGCCCTTTTCTCTCTCCGTATCTTCAGAAGTTTGGGGTCAACCGAGAAGTAATTCGGACTGAGTTTGGTTTCTCAGTTTTCGAAGCCAGTAACGCAGAAGGATTTTCTCTCATTGAGCAAGAGGTGGCCCACTATCAATTTCTACTGATTGATATTGGAGAAATATGGCAACCGGCAAAGGCGATTTCAGGGGTACGGGTAGAAGATTTTGCATTTACCTGGGCTACCCACTTTTCAACTGAATTGATTTCAATCTCATCACAACCCAGTCGCACTCTTGGCGAGGTGAAGAAGAACTTACGAGAGCTTGAGCGCTTGGCAGTAAAGCCCAAGCTTTCTCATATCGTCAACTTTGTTCCGAATCTCTCCCCAAAAGAGCTATCGAATCAAGAGAAAAGGGCAGAGCAAGAGCTTGCTCACCTCACAACATTTCTTCCGCGTGATGATCGCGCAGCATCGAGGGCGAGAGCAGCATCAGCGACTCTTACGCAAAACGCACCGAAGAGCTTGCTGCGCGGGGAAATCGCTAGATACTGCAAAGGTAGCAACTGGGGGGTGAGATAGTCCGATATTCTTTCCCTATGCGCGTTTATTTAGGATCGACAGCAGATGAGGTTCAGGAGTTTCTCAAAGAGCTGATTCTCGATGTTCCTGATGTTTATGCACCGACTGAAATTTTTCGCTCAACCCATCCCGAGATGGATGAAGAAGAACTTGAATACTCACTTTCACTTTTGGCAGCTGAGGATGCTCTTGATCTCGCCGATGAAAAGTCAGGGGCACCGCTTGTCATTGCATTTGAAGTGGCAGAGGAATCACTCGGGGATTTTGATGAGATTAGCGCTGCTCTTTTAGCACCGTTGCACTGGACCCAAGTTGAAGCAATCTTTACTATTGGTGAGAGTGCTGATGATCTCACCTGGTTTGCACCGCAAGAGGCTGCAGGCTCAATTGAAGAGTGGCTAAAGGGTTAATTTCTGATGGCTTCAATTGAAGAATACCTCCAAGGAAGAAGCCCAATATCTGCCAAAGAGATTCACAAACTCCGTGAACTCGTTGCGGATTGGCAAATTTTATCTGATTTATCTTTTGCAGATCTGATTCTCTGGGTACCTATCCGAAAAGATACTTTGTCTTGGCCTACTGGTTACATCGCTGTTGCGCACATTAGACCGACAACTGCAGCTACTGTCTTTTCGCACGATGTTATTGGTGATGAGATTGGATGGGGTGAAAGAACTTATCTGGACGAGGCCCTATCTAGCGCTGAGATTATTCGAGATACAGAACCACAGCCTTTCGGTGATCTCATGATTAAAGAGGAGACAATTCCCGTATTGATGGATGAGAAAGTAATTGCTGTCATCTCTCGCCATCGAAATTCTGACTTAATGCGCCAACCATCTAAGTTAGAACTCAATTACCGTGAAATCGCACATGAGCTATATCGCATGGTTGCTGAAGGAAACTTTCCTTATAGAGATGCAGGTTCGTTATTTGATCCAACGCCTCGTGTAGGTGATGGGCTGATTCGTATTGATGTAAATGGAACTATCAGTTATGCCAGCCCCAATGCTCGTTCTGCATTTAGCAGAATGGGTTGGAGTAATGAACTTATCGGTTATCAACTAGGAGAGATTGCACACCAACTCGCGCGCGAGAGTGTCGATGCAAGTGATGAGAGCCTAAAAGGTCGATTGAGTGGTCGCGCTCTTCGTAGAGTGGAAGTTGAAAACCCTGGAGGGACAATTGATTTAATTGTTCTTCCTATTCTCGCCGGACAAGATCGGACTGGAGCAATTGTTCTGCTCAATAATGTGACTGAGCTACGACGACGAGAGCGTGAACTTGTTACGAAAGATGCGACGATTCGAGAAATTCATCATCGCGTTAAGAATAATTTGCAGACAGTCTCTGCGCTTTTGAGATTGCAAGCACGCCGCATCGATAATCCTGAGGCAAGCCAAGCCCTTAATGAAGCTGTTCGTCGAATCTCATCCATCGCTCTCGTACATGAGACCCTCTCAGGTGGCTCTGACGCATCAGTCGGTTTCGATGATGTGCTCGATCGCTTGGTCAGCCATGCACTTGAACTCACACCCCGACTCAATGAAATTACGATTTCACGATCCGGCCAGCTTGGCTCGGTAGACCCTCGTATAGCAAC
>JBIKSV010000014.1:0-23695 GCA_044348425.1 Candidatus Planktophila sp.
TAACCGTCGATATTGATTTAGCTCCGATAATCACATCATTATCTACATACGCTGCCACTGCAGGAGTTACATCCATATCTGTTAACGGCGTTGGTTTCAACGGAAGTGATCCACTCTTTGAGATTAAGTTCTGGCGTGGAATCACTGGGACTGGCTACACAATTAATCCAGCTAAAACCCAGATAACTGTCACTGTTCCCGCGGGCACTAGAACCGGAAAAGTTACTGTCATCACATCAAAAGGGCTTGCCGTCTCTGAATTTGCGCTCGTGATTACTCCATAGGACAGAAATAGCCGGTCATTTCACGATTTCTACCTCATCACTTGGTCGGGCTAACCCCTTCGTTTAGAATCGCCTTCTAATCATGAGTGGAAGGGGTTGATGTGATTTTTACAGAAGCACTCACCCCTCGCCGCATAGCTCGCTCGCTCGTCACGGTTTTAGCTCTCACGTTAGTTCAAAGTGTCGTGCCGACCATTGCCATTCCTGAAATTGTTACGCCAAAAGCGGAAGCTGTAACGGGCACTGTCACGGCATCATCAGGTGGTTCGGGTCAAACAATACAAATTCCAACGGGAGTTTTTAGTGTCACCTTTACCGTTGTTGGTGGTGCAGGTGGAAAAGGTGGAGACGACAGCAACATTGGAAAGAATGGAACGGTTGCTGGACGAACAATCATTACGATTGCAGTAACACCTGGCGATGTGATTGGCCTTTATCCTGGCAATGCTGGAACTGCAGCAGGTGCGTGTTTATCGAATGCACCAGGTGGCGCAGCCGGATCCGATAATTTTCCCGGTGGTGCCTATTCGATAAATGGAACTTACTTCCAAGGCATCGATTTTTCTGGCGGTGCAGGCGGTAACGCAGGTGCAGGCGGTTGTTCCGGCGCAGGAGGTGGTGCAGGTGCTGCATCAGTTGCAACTGTTAATTCTGAGATTGTTGCAATTGCAGGTGGAGCCGGTGGTGGTGGTGGAACGGGATCTGGTGACAACTACGCCCAAGATTGGAATGGAACGCGTCAAAATAACGGCACATCATTTTTTGGTGAAGTAGGCGTTAGTACCGTTACATGTACTGGCTCTAATCAGAACTCGGATGGCGGCGGTGGCGGCGGTGGTGGTGGCGGGTACTACGGTGGTAAAGGTGGATTAGCGCCAAAGATTAACGCCGAGTGCGCAGGCATCAGCGGTTCACCCGGCGGAAATTATGTAGTCTCTCGCGCAACAAGCGTTACAAATGATCTCATTGCACACTCTGCAACAGGCTATGTGACTTACGACTACAACGTTCAAGCGACAACAGCTTGCACAAAGTCCACAACAACGGTTGATATCTATACTGTTGAATCAATCAGCTTTACAGGAAATTGCACCTGGACCGTTCCCAGCACCGTTAACGTAATTGATTTCTTTATCGTCGGCGGTGGTGGCGGTGGTGGCGGCGACGGAGGTTCCGGCGGTGGTGGAGGAGCTGCACTTTCGCGAACCGCTGTAGTGGTGACTCCGAATTCGAATTTAACTCTTAAATCCGGTGGTGGTGGTGCTGGTGGCTCATGGGGATATTCATGGGGTCCCATAGCTGGCGAGTCAACGACAATTACGCTTGCAAGTGGAACAGTGTTTTCTGCGGCGGGCGGTTCTGCTGGAACTTCGGCGCCGGGATCTGGCTCGGCTGCAGGTGGCGTTGCAGTCAATGGTGGTTTTGCTGGTGGAGCGGGTGGTACCAGTCCGTCATGCTTTAATGTCGGCGGTGCAGGAAAGACAGGAATATCAACCTACTTTTTAGGCACACTAAGTTCGTATGGTGGTGGCGGAGGTGGAGGCGCCTGCCCGAACAGCGCAGCAACTACACCGGCTGCTGGAGCAAATGGTGGCGGTGCAGGTGGTTATGCAGTTTCGAGTTCACTTAACGCCCCTGGAAGTAATGCCACTCCCGGTAGCGGCAGCGGTGGCGGTGGCGGTCTCGCGACCGGTAGTGGACTCAAGATAAATGGCGGCAAAGGTGGATCAGGTGTCATCTTGATTCGTTATGCAACAAATGCGGCTGATGCTTTTCCACTATCACTTGCCGCTTCTGTCTCGGCTCGATACAGTCCTAGTGATTTACAGGTTTTGGATTTAACTCGAAAAGGTTGGATCGATTCCTCTGGTAATACTGCATCCGTAGCCGATGCTGCGATAACTGGCACTCCATCTCTAACCACCCGCGGCACAACAGATGGCGCAAATTCCACGCAATCAAGTAAGACATTGTTAGTAGCAAAAGGTGGAACAGGGGTAAAAATCAATCTCTTGACCCTTCCCACTGATTACACAATGTTCCATCTCACTCGTTATGTCACAGGTGGGGCTACAGGAAGAATTATTTCTGCAAATGCAGGAAATTTTTTGTCTGGCCATTACAGTGGAACCTACAAGTGCGCACATCACCAGACTTGGTTGACGCCTTCACAATGTTCCTCGGCGGGTGCTTACCGTTGGCTTCTTTCAACTGATCAACTGAGGTATTACCGGGCTGATGGTGTAGATGCAACCCTTGAGCCCAATGACGCAAGCTATCTAGCAAATCAGGCTCTGCCTGGTGGAGTTACGGGTATAAATAACTATTGGAATGGCGAATCATCAGCTTGGGAAGTTGCTGACATGATTTTCTTCAATCGGCGATTGTCGCATTCAGAAATCATACTGATGGAGAATTGGATTGCTCGCGTCAACGGATTGACAATCGAACGACCATCGACAAACTCGGAACTTGATACTGCTGGTGTTTTTAGCGGACAGTTCTACAAGGGCTTTTATAGGAATGACTTTGTAGTCAACGATACTTTTACAGTTCAATCTTGGGTCAAACCCGCAACCAGCTGTGCCACAGGTATTTGTGCAATCTTTAGCTCGGAGAACGTCCTCGTAACAAAAATCGACAATGGGGTATTTCAATTCGCATTGGATGGAACAACGAGTAGATGGGTTTGGGTCAACACTGGAGTCAAGGTTGCTTCAAATGAATGGCACCACATAGCGATGACAAAGAAGTTTATTGGCAATCAGGCTAATTCGGTTGAAATTCATCTCGATGGCCAACTTGCCTATACACATGTGGGTAATCCGTACACTGGGGGCGCAACTGCAAGTGGATCCACTTCAGATGTCGTGAGAGCACCGACTGATTATTATTATATTGGTGCGAGATCAGATAACACTCGATTTAGTGGCGCGATAGATGAGTTGAAATTTTGGTCAGTTGCACGGACTGGCGCCGAAATAGCTAGTGATATGCATTCGAATGCAACTAGCTCCCCTAACCTTTCTCTCTATTACGACTTCAATTCCAGCACCTTATCTAATTCCTCGGATTTACAGAACATTGCGCAATTTGGACCAGGGCGCAGTTATATGAAGGCAGTGACAAATATGGTCTTTGAGGATGTCAAAGTCACATCGACATTGGGACCGTATACAACAATTACTTTTCCGCGCACATACATTACGCAAACTGGTGGTTGGAAAGTTCCCGAGTCGGTAACCGCAGCTTCAACAATTGTTGTCGGTGGCGGCGGTGGAGCAGGAAAATCAGATTCTAAAAATGAATACCCTGCAGGTGCAGGAGGCGGTGGTGGTGTCACATACGTACCGGTGCAAGCATTTAATCCTTCATCATTTATTCCTGTGACAGTTGGCGCGGGTGGACGGGGTGCAACAGTTAAGGCAAATGATGCGAGTGATCGAAATGGACAAAGTAGTTATCTTGGTGTCGGAGCTGGTTTAACCGCTCTCGGAGGTGGCGGCGGTGGAAGCAATAACAATCCAGGCGCTGGTGGCTCAACTGTTGCCACAGGTGGCGGCGGTGGCGGAAGTCGAACAGCTGGTTCTTGTGCTGCGTTGGGCTCAAGCGGTGGAACTGTTCCTTCGGGATATAACGGCGCACAGGGTGGCTGGGGTTGGGGCGGACTCGGCGGAAGTGCGCGCGGAGCTGCAACCACAAGCGGGTGCTATGGAATTCCAGGAGATGGCTTTATCGATCCAGTAACTAATGTCGAATACGGACACACTGGAAGCAATCAATTCCATTCAACGTGGAGCGTTGATGCAAATTACACCACGCCAAATAATGGTTGGGGTGGTTCTGTTTCTTACGGTAGTACCGCTATCGCTAGCGGTGCAGGAATTAGTGGATCAGCAGGTGCCGTGATAATTCGCTACATCACAGCCACGCGCCCAACTTATACAAAGCCAACGACTGCATACCTTAACGTCGGAATGACAGAGACTTTCACTACCAATGTTGCGCAAGATAGCGCTACGGCGATGTTAACTCGAACCTTTAAGTGGGAATCAACCACTGCGGGATCTGGCGGAACTTTCACAACCATCAAACAAGGTACCGGTGCCAATAACGCCTTCTTTAGTTGGGTACCTACTGATACTTCAACAACAGGAAGTAATTACCTCTATCGATTAACTGTCACTGATTCTGATACAGCGGGATTATTTATCACTGATTCGTCAACGGTATTTGCCGTCATTAATGGGGCACTGTCGATGACAGGGATAAATACGATTAAAAAAACTATCAATGTGGCGCGTAGTGATACCTATACAGTCTTTGCTGGCACATCGACCTATCGATATTCACTGTCTCCGATAATCCCTGGAATTACATTGGATTCAACAACTGCGATGAGCCCAGTATTGAGAATTTCAGATACTGCAACAGTGGGTACATATTTGGAGACAATTACGGTTACGGATTCGGTCTCGGCAACCTTTAGCATTCCACTGACCATAACTATCTCGGCTCCACCATCGCTTACCGCTGGGGGAGAGGTCGTTAAGAACGGTCAGGTTCTTAATCTTGATGCATCTAATCGCTGGGGTGTATTAGGTATTGATGGCGTGGCCACCAATAGCCTGCCCTGGAATGATATGAGTGGCAATAAAAAGAATGCAATCACTAGTAATGCGACATCCACAGATACGGTGGGGACTCTATGTAAGGCACCAACCTTCTCCAATGATTTTGGCGGCCACTTCACCTTCAATGGAACCGATACGTGTTACTACACCCCGTATTTAGGGTCGCAATTTACCAGCGCCTACACAATCGAAGCGTGGATACGTCCATCTTCGGGAACTATACCTAATGGAACTCAAATACTGAGCCAGATGTATAACACTGCTGGTGAGCAAATCTCTCTCACGATAGGCGATCTCGATCAAAACACTGGAAAAATTTACGTCGGATTTTATAGTGGCAATGGCTGGCGTTTTGCGAATTTCCCTATAACGCCTATCGCGAATACTTGGATGCATATCACTGGAACTTATGATGGCACGACGTTGCGGACGTTTCTCAATGGCGCCCTACTTGGAAGTGCTACATATTCTCTTTATGGAACACTCAATACGAAGGGTTACTTTATTGGAAAACGTTGGGATAGCACTTACTTCTACACTGGCTCTATTGCAGAGGTCCGCGCATACAACGTTTCACTCTCCGATTCACAGGTTGCACTCAATTTCAACGCAACTAAAGATCGCTTTGATAGCTCGAGCCAAAGAATCTTGAAGCCAACTCAAAAATATGGAGCACTCAATATCGAAACCTTCACGGTAACTTCTGGTGGAGATACCAAGACTGTCACGTTGGCGACAGGCAACCGAACAGGGATTACCTGGGATACAGCATCAATACCGGGTCAGGTTAAGCTCAGTGTTCAAGAATCACTGACACCAGGTACCTACTATGACACCATCACCGTCACCGATAATTTCTCACAGTCAACCTCACTGCCAATCACATTTACTGTAACAAAAGCAGACACCATCACAGTGACTGCCGGAGTAGCAACTACACAGGTATTTAATAATCAGCAGGCAACATCACTTCCTGCATTTGGTATTTCAGGGCTTGTCTCATCTGATACTGCAACATTCACTCAAAAGTACACGGGTATCGACTGGACAAAGCCATGTTCACAAGGTGGTGGTTGCGAAGTTGGAGATACTGGTCCTGGTGGCGGCACAATCTTCTACATCTCACCTACAGCTATCAATTCGGCATCTGGCATAAGTACTGGCGGAAGATATTTAGAAGTTGCACCTATCAATTGGTCTGGACTCTCAGTTGAATCAACTACTGCGTGGGCTAGGGCTGCAACTTCTGTGACAGGAACGCTCAGTGCTATCGGTGCGGGCGCGGAAAACACTCGGTTGATAAACAACGCGCTGACCACAAATTCAGTTGCAGCAAAGGTTGCAGCAGATCTAACTTTTGGCACAAAATCTGACTGGTTCTTACCATCGACTCTCGAGCTGAAAGAGATGTATGACGCTCTCTATGCGCCCAGCTTGGCAGGCAATCTTTCAATCAGAAATTACTGGTCATCCACTCAAGATCCGACATTGAGTAGCCGTGCGGATACCTATTGGTTTGGCGATGGGGGATTAGTCTCACCAACGGATAAGTTGGGGACTGCGATTACCTTGCGCCCAATCCGCGCATATTCGCCTGACACAATCACTGTGACAACAGTTCCGACATTCGTTGATTCATATACCGTAAGCGTTGACACAATCACGATGACCAGTGGCCTTCTTTCTAGTTATCAAGCTGTTGTGTTTCAACGATCAGGACTTGATATAACTCAGGCACGACAGGATTCTTTGCGAGTAAACACATACGGTGCGACTTTGGGACTTCCATTCACAGTCACAATTCTTGGTGGTTCTGGCTCAGGTGCTCGCACGCAAACTGTCGTGGCGGGCAGTACTGCAACGGGATGTGCAATTAGTGGTGACACTATGACTTCCACTTCTGCAGGAGCTTGTAATTTGCAGATTAAGAAAGCGTATTCACGCAATTACTTAACGGAGACAACAACGGCCACTGTTTTCTTCTTGCTCTGGGTTATCAATCAACCAGCACCAGCTGTGGGAAGTGGCCCAAATATCGCTCTCTCGGGAGAAAGCGATGTGACAGTTGATATTGACTTAGCTCCGATGATTTCATCTCTATCTACTTATGCAGCAACGGCGGGAGTAACTTCACTACTAATTAACGGTGTGGGCTTTAACGGAAGCGATCCACTCTTTGAACTTAAGTTCTGGCGTGGAATCACTGGGACTGGCTACACAATTAATCCAGCTAAAACCCAGATAACTGTCACTGTTCCCGCGGGCACTAGAACCGGAAAAGTTACTGTCATCACATCAAAGGGGCTTGCAGTCTCTGAATTTGCGCTCGTGGTGACCCCATGAGGCGAGAGGTAAGATGTGGGTCTAGTTGCACCATCGCAATACAAGGGGGAGGGTCATGAGTTACTTTAACGACCCTGCCAACCCCGATGACTTTGAAGACGGAATCGTTGAGCAAGAGAGTCCGCGCTCATCTCGCGCAAAACTCAATATCGGAATCTTCCTTCTCGTTATGGGTGTCTTGAGTTCAACAGTTGCTGCCAATATTTCGCTCAGTGGCGGTCGTCAAGAATTCGGACAGGGAATCTTCCAAGTTAAAGCCTGTGATCAATGGGTTGGCGTCAACTTGGTTACCGGAGAAGGCGCTGCCAATCCATATGTTGTAAACGTTGAGATTCTTGGACTCGATCCACGTCAATGCCTAGGAACAATTTTTCGCATTAAGTTCTTCTCGTCTGGAAGCACAACGCCACTACCGGTCTTTGTAAGCGGTGGCCCATCTAGCACGTTATCGGATTCAGTAACAGCGACTTCGGTTGTATCTCGCATTACTAAGACTGCATACACCGGCAGTACTCAGACGGCTTATGGAAATTGGGCTTATGACGCCATGACTCTTATCGATCCGCAAGGTCGCGATATCGGGTTTGCCGATGATTACCAATTCGTTGAGTATTACCGAAGCTCTGGTATTTATGTAATCGCTCCAACTTACCCACGACTTCTGGCCACAGATGTCAATAGCATCACCATTGAAACAGCTAAGTACTAGTAGATAGACTCGCAGACATGAGCCTTCAAGAACGTATCGCCGCATACCAATCTGCTTCTCAATACTTCCTTAATTTAGCGGTTGGTACGCCTGTCGATTTGCTTGATGTCCACCATGAAAACGGTTGGTCGGCTCGCCAAGTAATTCATCACATGGCAGATTCAGAGGCGCAGTCATATGCGCGCCTTCGTCGCTTAGTCGCCGAACCAGAGGGCTCTCTTATTCAAGGATATGACGAGAGTGCTTGGGCACAATGTGATGCCCTCGGCTATGCATCTGCGCCAGTCGAAAATTCGATTGCGGTATATGCGGCGGTCCGTGCCTCATCGCTAGATTTGCTGAAACGATTGAGTGAGAGCGATTTAGAGAAATCTGGTGTTCATTCTGAGAGAGGCAAGTACTCAATTGATAATTGGTTAGTGACATATACCAAGCATCCACACGATCATGGCGACCAACTTGTTCGTGCCACTAAAGGTCAGGAGTAAATAAGTGAAGAAGCTACAGAACTTTGTTAATGGAAAATCTGTTGATAGCGCATCAGGTGAAGTAACAACGCTTATCAATCCTGCAACAGGTCAGCCCTTTGCAACCGCGCCTATCTCAAATAAGGCAGATGTTGATAGTGCAATGAAGGCGGCAAGCAACGCCTTTACAGATTGGCGTGATTCCACACCATCAGAGCGCCAACGTGCTCTCTTGAAGATTGCCGATGCTATTGAAGCGCGCGCCGATGAATTTGTAGCAATCGAATCAGAGAACTGCGGAAAGCCTATGGGCCTTACCGCATCTGAAGAAGTGCCACCAATGGTGGATCAGATCCGCTTCTTTGCCGGTGCTGCACGAAATCTTGAAGGCAAATCAGCTGGCGAATACATGCGCGGAATGACCTCATTCATTCGCCGCGAGCCAGTTGGAGTCTGCGCCCAAGTAACGCCGTGGAACTATCCAATGATGATGGCGGTTTGGAAATGGGCACCAGCGATTGCTGCTGGAAATACCGTTGTCCTTAAGCCAAGTGATACAACTCCTGCGTCGACAGTATTTATGGCACAAGTAATGTCTGAATTCTTGCCAGATGGCGTCATCAACGTCGTAACCGGCGAACGACAGACAGGTGCACTGCTCGTTGAGCATGCAACTCCTGCCATGGTTTCAATAACCGGTTCAGTTGGCGCTGGTATCGCCGTTGCAGAATCTGCTGCCAAGCAGGTCAAGCGTGTACACCTTGAACTCGGCGGCAAGGCACCTGTTGTTGTCTTTAACGATGCTGATCTACAAGCTGCAGCTGAGGGAATTGCAGTGGCAGGATTCTTCAACGCTGGCCAAGATTGCACAGCAGCAACTCGCGTCATTGTTCAAGAGGGCGTCTATGAAGATTTGGTCAAACTTCTTGCTGATCAAGCATCTACTCAGATTGCGATGGGAATGCCAGATCAGGATGTCTTGGTAGGCCCAGTTAACAATGCCAACCAATTCGAACGCGTCTGCGGCTTCATTGCCCGCACACCATCACATGCGCGCATCGTCGCTGGTGGCCAGCCTTCAGGAATTCCGGGTTACTTCATCACTCCAACAGTCATTGCTGACCTCAAGCAGAACGATGAGATGATCCAGAACGAGATATTCGGGCCTGTCATCACCATTCAGAAGTTCAAGGATGAGGCAGAAGCAGTTGCGATGGCCAATGGCGTCGATTACGGCTTGGCCTCATCGGTCTGGACTAAAGATCATGGCCGAGCAATGCGGATGGCTAAGGCCTTTGACTTCGGTTGCGTCTGGATTAACACCCATATTCCACTAGTAGCTGAGATGCCACACGGTGGTTACAAGCGGAGTGGCTACGGCAAGGACCTGTCTAGCTATGGTTTCGAGGATTACACCCGAATCAAGCATGTGATGACCAACTTAGGCGGATAAAACTCGCTCGATAAGGTTGGCCATATGGGCTTCTGGGTTACATACTTAGCCCTGCAAAACCGTCCCTTACACCGGCTGGGTAAACCAAGCGCAAAAGCGTTGTTTATCCGAAACTCAAAAGGAGCCCTTCATGGCTAAAGCACTTCCACGCAAACCACTCTCACCCGAAGCACGTTCAATCCTTTCATCACAGATTTCACGTCGCGCAGTATTTGCTGGCGTCGGAGCTGCTGCTGGTGTTACCGCGCTCGCTTCATGCGGATCTGGTTCATCTGATGCAGCAAGTACTGTGCGTTGGGCAAACTGGACTCTCTACTTAGATGTAGATGAGGCAGGAACAAGTTATCCAACACTTGATGCATTTGAAGAGCAGTTCGGTATCTCTGCTGTTTATACAGAAGATATCAACGATAACGATGAATTTTTTGGCAAGGTGCAAGGCCAGCTCAAGCTTGGTGAAGATATCGGATACGACATCATCACTCCAACAGACTGGATGGCAGGTCGCTTTATCCGTCTTGGATACACACAGAAATTAGATAAGGCAAATATTCCAAACGCGAAGAATCTTCTTCCTGCACTTGCAAGCCCATCATTTGATCCAAACCGTGAGCACTCACTTACTTATCAGAGCATTATGGCTGGACTCGGTTGGAACACCCAAGTAAATCCAAAGGGCATGAAATCAATTGATGACCTATGGACTCCAGCAAATAAGGGCAAAGTTATTGTTCTCTCTGAAATGCGCGACACCATCGGCGTAATCTTGCTTTCACAGGGTGTAGATATTTCTACAGTTACCGAAGACCAGTTCATGAACGCAGTTGACTTCCTACAGGGCAAGATCAATGATGGATGGATTCGCGCTGTAAAGGGCAATGAATACAAGGAAGACCTGATCTCAGGCGATGCAACTGCTGTAATTGCATGGGCCGGCGACTTGTTCCAGCTTTCAAATGAGAACGAAGGAAAGTTTGACTTCGCTATCCCAGAATCAGGCGGAACAATTTCAGGCGATAACTTCCTTATTCCTTCAACTGCAACTGCTGAGGGTAAGAAGAACGCTGAAATCCTTATGAACTACTACTACGACCCAGTTGTAGCCGCTGAAGTTGCTGCTTACGTTAACTACGTAACTCCGGTTGCTGGCGCTCAGGAAGAGATGGAGAAGATTGACCCTGTATTGGCGAAATCTGAATACATCTTCCCAACTGAAGTGACCATGGCGCGTTTGAATGTTTTCAAGGCGCTCACACCAACTGAAGAGGCAGCTTGGACAGAAGCTTTCCAAAAGGCTGCTGGTAACTAAGTTGACTGTAAAGGTCACACTTCACGGCGATCTTCGTTTAGAGAACATCACAAAGTCTTACGGAGATTTCACTGCAGTTAATGATTTGTCGTTAACAATTCCTGAAGGGTCATTCTTTGCACTCCTTGGCCCTTCAGGATGCGGTAAAACTACAACGCTTCGTATGGTTGCAGGCCTGGAAGAACCAACCCAAGGAAAGATTTACCTTGGGCAAAATGATGTGACTTTTACAAAACCGTACCAACGTCCTATCAATACTGTTTTTCAGAATTACGCGCTCTTTCCCCACCTCACAATCTTTGAGAACATCGCATTCGGCCTACGTCGTCGCGGAATTAAAGATGTAAAGGATCAAGTTGAGAAGGCTCTTGATCTTGTAGAGCTTTCTCATCTTGCGGCCCGTAAGCCAACTCAACTTTCTGGTGGCCAGCAACAGCGCATCGCACTTGCTCGCGCAATCGTTAACCGCCCGGCACTCTTGTTGCTCGACGAACCTCTCGGCGCGCTGGATCTCAAACTCCGTCGCCAGATGCAGATTGAGCTTAAGTGGATTCAGAGAGAAGTAGGAATCACTTTCGTCCACGTTACCCACGATCAAGAAGAAGCCATGACAATGGCAGACACAATTGCGGTAATGAATGAAGGTGAAATCGAACAACTAGGTTCTCCTGCAGATCTCTATGACAATCCAAAGACGGCTTTTGTCGCAAACTTCCTTGGTCAGTCAAACCTCATTAAGGGAACAATCTCCGGCAATGATGGCGATAACCATATTGTCGATCTCTTTGGACAAAAGATTGCATTGGCGAAGAACCGCTCACACGCGGTAGATAACTCAATCTACGCAGGTATCCGACCAGAGAAATTCCGCATCTCTCGTCTAGCTACAGCTACTTCAGGAAATATCCTCAGTGGTGGCAAAATTGAAGACGTTTCTTATATCGGCGTATCTACTCAATACCAAGTTCTTATGCCTTGGGGCCAAGAGCTCATGGTCTTCGAGCAGAACGATGATGGAGTTGCCCCATTTAGCGTTGGTGAAGATGTAAACATCTCTTGGGAGGCTGGATTCACTTTTGGTCTTCGTGGCGATGAAGATGCTGAGGCTGGAACAGAAGTAAATCCAGAAGAAATAATCGAAGACGACGAATAAAGATGATTAAGTCTGGCATTTCACGTCCAGGGACTCCCTATCTGCTTTTAATTCCGGGAGTTTTATTTCTCTTTACCTTCTTCATCTGGCCTATTGCAAACTTGGCGCAGACTTCTACACAGGTACCGATTGCTGGGGGAGATACCGGCGAATACGAACAAGCCTTTCGTTTCGCTAATTATCTCGATGCATTTTTGGAAAATCGTGAACAATTTACTCGCTCTTTTCTCTACGCAGCACTCGCCACAATTCTTGCTTTAGCAATCGCTTATCCACTTGCCTATGCCATCGCATTTAAAGCCGGGAAGATGAAGAATATTTTGCTTGTTCTCGTAGTTGCCCCCTTCTTCACTTCTTTCTTGCTCCGCACGATTGCCTGGAAGCAAATCTTGGGAGAGCAAGGTTTTGTCGTTCCGGTCTTACGAGATTTACATTTGATTTCTCCCTCCACGACTTTAACTTCAAGCGCCTTTGCAGTTGTGACTGGTATGACTTACAACTTCTTGCCATTTATGACTCTGCCAATCTATGCCTCAATCGATCGCATAGACCCGCGTACCCTTGAAGCATCTGGCGATTTGTACGCAAATGGCATCACGACGTTTCGTAAAGTGACTCTGCCGCTTTCAATGCCAGGCGTTGTTGCTGGCACATTGCTTACCTTTATTCCAGCTGCCGGAGATTATGTAAATGCGGCAATTCTTGGAAGCCCGCAGACCACGATGATCGGAAACGTCATTGAATCCCGCTTCTTTGCAATTGTTGATTATCCAACAGCTGCCGCGCTCTCTTTCATCTTAATGACCTCTATCTTGATTCTAGTCACGCTTTATATTCGTAAAGCTGGTACCGAGGAGCTCGTATGAGAAAAACCTCGCGCTGGTTTCAACGCAATTTGCTCCGCATCTATGCGGTAGTTGCATTTACATACCTACTTATCCCTGTCGCTTATACCGTTGCCTTCTCATTTAACAACGGGGGCAGATCAAATCTTGTCTGGAAGGGCTTTACCTTCGACAATTGGTTAAACCCTTGTGGTGCACCACAAGTGTGTACCGCTCTTGGTAACTCAATCAAAATTGGTTTCTTGGCAACATTGTTCTCAACAATTCTGGGCACAATGATCGCCTTTGCAATCGGTCGCCATAGATTTAGAGGGCGAGCCGCCACAAACTCAATGATTTTCTTGCCAATGGCGACACCTGAAATCGTATTGGGCGCATCGCTGCTTTCATTATTCTTAACGCTACAGGTCAATCCTGGCTTCTGGCCGACAGTTATTGGTCACGTTGTTTTCTGTGTTTCATTTGTAGTCGTCACAGTCAAAGCACGTATTGCTAGTCTCGACCCTCGACTTGAACAAGCCGCTATGGATCTCTACGCCAATGAGTTCCAGACTTTCCGCCGTGTCACATTGCCACTAGTTGCACCAGGTGTTGCTGCAGCTGCACTACTTGCCTTCAGTCTCTCATTTGATGACTTTGTTATTACTAACTTCAACTCCGGAACGATGACGACCTTCCCTAAGTTTGTCTACGTCGCGGCAGCGCGAGGAATTCCTCCTCAAGCAAATGTCATCGGCTCAGCGATGTTTATTGTTGCCATTGCGATTGTGATCATGGGGCAAGTTGTAGGACGTAAGCGCGCCGTTAAATGAAACGCAGCCTCGTAATCCTTGGATCTACCGGTTCTATTGGTCTTCAGGCGCTTGAAATAGTTGATGCAAATCCCGATCTCTTCTCTGTGCTGGCTGTCTCATCTGCTGGCTCAAATCCAGATGTAATTATTGCGCAGGCAAAAAAATACGGCGTTAAAGCCGTCGGCACAATTAAGAACGCTGATGTCATCCGCGAAGCTCTCCCTGGAGTAACCGTTATCGATGGCCCACTCGCATCGACCGAGCTTGCTGCAATGAAATGCGATGTTGTTCTTAACGCAATAACTGGATCAATTGGTTTGGGACCGACACTTGCAGCGATTAAAGCAGGCAACCAGTTGGCGCTGGCAAATAAAGAATCACTTGTTGCTGGTGGCTCGTTGGTCATGCCGCTAGCAGCTCCAAATCAAATCCTTCCCGTTGATTCTGAGCACTCTGCCATCTGGCAGTGTTTACAAGGAAACAATCATGGTGATATTTCAAAACTCATTCTCACTGCAAGTGGTGGCCCATTTAGAGATCGCAGTGATTTAAGCGGTGTTACTCTCGATGAAGCTCTTGCTCATCCAACATGGTCGATGGGGCCAGTTGTCACAATTAACTCTGCAACTTTAATGAATAAGGGGCTCGAGATTATTGAGGCCCACCATCTCTTTGCTACTCCGTACTCTCAGATTGAAGCGGTTATCCACCCACAATCAATCGTTCATTCGATGGTGGAATTCAAAGATGGATCAACAATTGCGCAAGCTTCACCTCCCAATATGAAGGGCCCAATTGCACTTGCAATTAATTATCCTCATCGCACGAGCGGTGCCACCGCGCCAATTGATTGGACAGAATCATCAACCTGGAATTTCACGCCAATCGACGAATCTCGTTTTCCAGCCGTCGCGCTAGCCCGACACTGTGGCGAAATCGGGGGAGCACTTCCGGCAATCTTTAACGCAGCAAATGAAGTTGTTGTTGAGGCCTTCATTCACGGCAAGATAAAATTTGTTGATATTTTTGTCGCTGTTGCAGCGGTTGTGGCTCAGTATGAGAAGAGTTCAATCCCAACCCTCAGAGATCTCTCAGATGTCAGTGCTATAGAAGAGGATGCAAAAACAGCAACTCAACTACTTATCTCAAAGGTGGCTCTCTAGTGGAATTCCTCGGCATCCTAGCTTTCGTAATCGCTCTTCTGACCTCGGTCATGCTCCATGAACTTGGTCACTTTCTTACTGCCCGTAAATTTGGAATGCGCGTCAGCGAATTCTTCGTGGGATTCGGTAAGCGCATCTGGTCGATCACTCGTGGTGAGACCGAGTACGGCATAAAGGCGATACCTGCTGGTGGTTACTGTCGTATTGAAGGAATGACACCGACTGATGTCATGATCGACGGCGAGGAGAATCGAGCTTTCTGGAGAGCTTCCTCACTCAAGAAGTTAATTGTTCTTGGTGCAGGATCCTTCGCTCACTTTGTTATCGGCTTTATCTTGATTTTCTCTATCTTCTTCGGCTTTGGTTATACGGCGTTACAGCCAACAATCGCCAAAGTAGAACCTGGTTCACCTGCGGCAACAGCTGGACTTCTCGCCGGAGATACTGTCTTGGCCATCAATGGTGAGACTGTAAAAAATTGGCGTGAAGATATCTCGAAAATTGCACAGGGTGGTGGAAAACCTCTCGAGTTTCTTGTTGATCGGGGTGGTTCTGAAATCACAGTCACCGCAACCCCAGAATACTTAGAGGCCGAAAAACGATATCGCGTTGGCATTTACTCAACTGTTGGTAAAGAACGAGATTCTTTTCTTACAGCAACTTCCGAGGCTGGACAAGCAATCTGGGTACTAACACGCGAATCAGCCAAATCTTTGGTCGCACTACCTACCAAAGTTCCAGATCTCTTTCGCCAAACTTTCCTTGGTGAAGAACGCGACCCAGAAGGTCTCGTTGGAGTTGTAGGTGCTGCGCGAGTATCGGGTGAAGCCGTCGGTAGCGAAAGACTTAATTCCAATGAGCGCTTAACGACATTTCTCATCTTGGTTGCAAGCCTGAATATCTTTGTCGGAATATTTAACCTCTTGCCAATTTTGCCACTCGATGGTGGACATATGGCAGTTGCTATCGCAGATGAATTCCGTGCGCTCTTCGCACGTCTTCGCGGCCGGCCACGACCTGCACCGATTAATGTCAATGTGCTCACACCAGTGACTGCGGTCATCGTTGTATTACTCGGAATTCTCACGGTAATACTTCTTCTCGCCGACATCTTTAATCCCATCTCGCTCAATCTATAAATCTGAGGCAGAATACGACCTATGGTTGATCTTGGAATTCCTACCGCACCGCTAAAGCCGCTTGCTCCTCGTCGCAAGACACGTCAGCTCAAAGTTGGCTCCGTAGGCGTTGGATCTGATTCTCCGGTCAGCGTGCAATCCATGTGCACCACCTTGACCTCAGATGTCAATGCAACTCTGCAGCAAATTGCAGAACTCACCGCATCTGGTTGTCAGATTGTTCGCGTTGCTGTTCCTTCCCAAGATGATGCTGATGCGCTGGCGCAGATCGCCAAGAAGTCACAGATTCCTGTTATTGCTGATATTCACTTCCAACCGAAGTACATTTTTGCGGCAATTGATGCAGGATGTGCCGCCGTTCGTGTAAACCCTGGCAATATCAAGCAATTTGATGACAAGGTTAAAGAAGTTGCTAAAGCTGCTGGAGATGCAGGAATTCCAATTCGTATCGGTGTCAACGCTGGTTCTCTTGATCCGCGTCTGATTGCAAAATACGGCAAGGCAACTCCAGAGGCACTCGTTGAATCTGCTCTCTGGGAGGCATCGCTCTTTGAAGAGCATGGGTTTAGCAATATCAAAATCTCTGTTAAGCATCATGATCCTGTCACTATGGTGAGCGCATACCGCCAACTTGCAGCCCAATGTGATTACCCGTTGCACCTAGGTGTGACAGAGGCAGGACCAATTTTTCAAGGCACAATCAAATCAGCAACTGCATTTGGAATTCTTCTTGCAGAAGGTATTGGAGACACAATTCGTGTCTCACTTTCTGCGCCACCTGTCGAAGAAATTAAAGTTGGAATGTCGATTCTTGAATCACTTAACTTGCGTCAACGTAAACTCGAAATCGTTTCTTGCCCGTCATGTGGTCGCGCCCAGGTAGATGTCTATACCTTGGCTGAGAAAGTCCAAGCTGGATTGCAAGGAATGACTGTTCCTCTACGTGTTGCCGTTATGGGTTGTGTTGTAAATGGACCAGGTGAGGCACGCGAGGCAGATCTCGGCGTTGCATCAGGCAATGGCAAGGGTCAGATATTTGTAAAGGGCCAAGTTATCAAGACAGTCCCCGAAGCGATGATTGTTGAGACTCTCATTGAAGAAGCGATGCGCCTTGCAGAAGAGATGGAAGCCGCTGGTGTTGCTTCGGGAGAGCCTTCAGTCGTAACGCAGTAATTCTCAGATAGGGTATCGCTATGTTGCGAATGTCCACACTCTTTCTTCGTACCCTCCGCGATGATCCAGCAGATGCTGAAGTTCCTAGCCATCGCCTCCTCGTAAGAGCTGGGTACATTCGCCGAATCGCAGCAGGTATTTATTCATGGCTTCCACTTGGCGTCATCACATTACGCAATATCGAAAACATTGTTCGAGAAGAGATGGATGCAGCTGGTTTCCAAGAGGTGCATTTTCCTGCAATGTTGCCACGCGAACCATACGAGCAGACAGATAGATGGACCGCATATGGTCCAGATTTATTCCGTCTGCAAGATCGCAAAGGTACGGACTATCTACTAGGCCCAACCCACGAAGAGATGTTTACTCTGATGGTTAAGGGCGAATATTCATCTTATAAAGACCTGCCACTCTCGCTCTATCAGATTCAGACCAAGTATCGCGATGAGGCCCGCCCGCGCTCAGGAATCATTCGTGGTCGTGAATTCGTTATGAAAGATTCTTATTCATTTGATCTCACCGATGAAGGACTAGTTGCTTCGTATCAAAAACACCGCGCCGCGTACATTAAAACCTTTGACCGCCTAGGTATGAAATACAACATCGTCTCTGCTGTAGCAGGTGCGATGGGTGGTTCTTCATCTGAAGAATTCTTGGCGCCATGTCCAACCGGTGAAGATACTTATGTTCTCTGCCCTAAATGCGGATACGCAGCAAATGTTGAAGCGATGACTACGAAAATTGCGCCTGTTGACTCATCTAATACTCCAGCACTTCAAGTTATTGATTCTCCCAATACGCCAACCATCGATACTTTGGTAGCACTTCTTAACTCAAACTTTGGCAGAGGCTTTACCGGTGCATCAACTCTAAAAAATGTAATGTTGATGGCAGATGAGACCGCAATCTCAGTTCTTGTTCCCGGAGATCGAGAAGTCGATCTCAAGCGTCTTCAAGCTAATCTGCCCGGCATCAATGAAGTTCGTGTTTTTGAAGAACCAGACTTTGCAAAATTTCCGGGATTGGTAAAGGGTTACATTGGTCCGCAAGATGCCAAGAAGAATGGTATTACTGTCTATGCAGACCCACGTGTTGCCCCAGGAACTTCGTGGGTAACAGGAGCTAATCAGAAAGATAAGCACGCACTTAATGTCACCAATGGCCGTGATTTTGAAGTTGATCATTACATCGAAGCGGCGCAGATTCGCGAAGGAGATTCTTGTCCATCGTGCGATACAGCCGTTGTGATTGATCGCGCAATTGAGATTGGTCATATCTTCCAGCTCGGTCGTAAATATGCGCAGGCGCTCAATCTCACAGTCCTTGATCAAAACGGTAAATCACAAGTCGTAACTATGGGTTCATATGGCATTGGCGTATCCCGCGCAGTTGCAGCAATCGCAGAACAGACCCATGATGAGATTGGTTTATCGTGGCCAGTCGAAGTCGCCCCTGCCAAAGTTCATATCGTTGTAGCGGGTAAAGATGATTCAATTTTCGAAGCAGGCGAGAAGCTAGCCCTTGAGCTAGAGGGTCGTTCAATCTCAGTAATGCTCGATGATCGTCGTGGCACCAGTCCAGGAGTTAAGTTTAAGGATGCCGAACTGATTGGAATCCCAATCATTGTCGTTGTCGGCAAAGCGCTCGAGCAGGGCAACGTCGAGATCCGTGTTCGTAAGAGCGGTGAGAAATCTGAAGTTGCTGTCGCATCAACTGCAGATGAGATTTCGAAGATGCTAGCTTCCATTAAGTAAGCGCCGTGTTCTACGACTTATCACTTGTCTCTCTTGTTCTACTTTTTCTAGCACTCTTCTTTGCCGGATTTGTTGATGCAATCGCTGGCGGGGGAGGGTTGATTCAAACTCCAGCGCTTTTGCTGGCATTCCCAAACGAGAATCCAGTTTCTGTTGTAGGAACTTCAAAGACTGCAGCTTTCTTCGGTACAGCCACCGCAGCGATTAAATATCGACGATCGATAAAGACCGATACTCGCTTACTACTCGCCATGGTTCTGCCTGCTTTCATTGGCTCAGCTATCGGGGCGCTCTTGGCTTCAAAAATTTCTGCATCGAGCTTTAAGAGCTCTATCTTCTTCATGATGATTATTATCTTTATCTACACATGGAGAAAACCTGAACTAGGTAAAGTTGAACTTGATAAACACTCTCCTAGAAAATTAAAAGTGATTGGCGGTGGAGCAGCAGCTCTCATTGGTTTCTACGATGGCTTGATTGGACCAGGCACCGGAACAATGTTGATGATCTTTCTGGTGGCAGTCATGGGATTTGCCTTCATCGGAGCCTCAGCAATCGCGAAAGTAGTAAATGCTGCGACGAATCTGGCATCGATGATTGTTGTAGGACTCAATGTAGGAATTATGTGGAAACTCGGAATCGCCCTTGGATTAGCTAATCTCCTCGGTGGATACCTTGGTTCTCATCTAGCAATTAATAAAGGCTCGAGCTTTATTCGCATCTTCTATCTGATTGTGACGGGGTTACTGATTGCGCGACTTGGATACTCCATTTATTTCCAGTAGAATCTGAGTGCACGAAAATTTAATAACAATCGAATAGGACGACCCTTATATGGCAATTAAAGACCAGATCGCCGAGCTTGTTACACCGAGCGTTGAAGCGGCGGGATACTTTCTAGAAGATATCAATATTGTCTCTCCTGGTAATCATCGCATTGTGACGTGTATCGTCGATGGCGAGAGTGCCCTCAATTTAGATCAAGTAACCGATGCATCAAAAATCATCTCAGCTTTACTTGATGAAGCAGTATTTATGGGAGAGACCCCATTCACTCTAGAAGTTACCTCTCCTGGCACAGATCGCCCGCTTACTTTGCCGCGACATTTTGCCAAGAACCGAACACGTCTACTCAAGGCAACGCTCAATGATGGCTCTGTTGTGACAGGACGAATTTCCGAGAATTCAGAGACTGCTGTGACTCTCGAGGTAACAGAGAAAAAGATTGTTAAACCAACTGAAATAGCATTCAGCGATATCAAACGTGCAGTTGTCGAGATTGAATTCAATCGTAAGGATGAGAACTAATGCATGTTGATATGGCAGCACTTCATATTCTCGCCACAGAAAAGGCAATGCCTATCGAGCCATTGATCCGCGCAATCGAAGCCGGCGTCTTGACTGCTTACAACGAAGGCGCAGAACCTAATCGCTATGCGCAAGCTCGCCTTGATCGCGAGAGCGGAAAGATTTCAATTATCGTTCCTACTTTTAACGAACTGGGGGAGCGCATCTCAGAAGAAGATGGCTCACCTGAAGGATTTGATCGAGTTGCAACTTCGACGGCACGTTCAGTTATCAAGATGGCGATGCGCGCTACCAATGATGCCGAGATTGTCGGAGAGTTCAGCGCATCTGTCGGCGACATAGTTTCAGGTGTTATTCAACAGGGACGCGATCCAAAGATGGTTAATGTAAATCTTGGGCGTACCGAAGGACGCATCCCACCTCAAGAACAAGTTCCGGGTGAGGTCTATACACATGGCTCACGAATAAAATGTTTTGTCGTTGAAGTGAAGCAGGGAATGAAGGGGCCAGAGATTATGCTCTCTCGCTCACACCCAGCACTAGTTAAGCAATTATTTGCTCTCGAGGTTCCTGAAATTAATGAGCGAGTTGTTGAAATTATGGGCGTCGCTCGCGAAGCCGGGCATCGCACCAAGATTGCCGTTAAATCCCATCGTGCAGGCGTATCACCTAAGGGTTCTTTGATTGGACCGATGGGTGCTCGTGCTCGCGCAGTAATGGATGAGCTCAACGGAGAGAAGATTGATATCGTCGATTACGATGATGATCCAGTTCTCTATGTGGCGCATGCACTCGCGCCGGCGAAGGTAAGTAAGGTTGAAATCGTAGATTTCGATGCTCGCTCAGCCAAAGTCACAGTTCCTGATTATCAGCTCTCATTGGCTATCGGAAAAGATGGGCAGAACGCTCGCCTTGCTGCGCGATTGACTGGCTGGCGTATTGATATTCACCCTGATAACGAAGCCCCGCAGTCAGGCGAATAGGAATTCCAGGGCCATTTCGCTAGAATGGGCCTATTAGAACGTATCTCCACAGGGGAGATATGAAGATTGGATGCGAAAGATATGACTCAAAAATGAGTTCGTTTACATCATGAGGTCTAACAACTAAGGCTCGCATCCTAAAGATTTATATGCGGGCCAAGACAGGAGAAATGTGTCAAAGGTCCGTGTACATGAGTTAGCAAAACAACTCGGTATGGAAAGCAAGGAAGTCCTTGCCAAATTACAAGAGATGGGCGAATTCGTCCGATCTGCATCATCAACAGTTGAGCCACCAGTAGCTCGCAAGCTGATTGCACTCTTTCCCGATGCAAAACCGGTTGAAGAGAAGAAGCCTGTTAAGAAAGCCGCTGCAAAGAAGGCAGTTGCATCTAAGGATGTAAAGGTAAATCCAGAACTCGCCGCAGAACTTGCAGCAGAGCTTGGTGTTGATCTTGCAGCGCTTAAGGCATCACGTGAGGCAGAGGCTGCAAATGCAGCAGCTGTACAAGCAGCGACACAGGCAGCGATTGCTCGCGAAGATTCCACACCAGCAACACCAGCAACGCCACCAACCCCAGGAGCACCCGCTGCTCCTCGTCCTGGTAACAATCCATTTTCTGCAGGTGGAGCACTTCCACGTCCACCACGTCCCGGAAATAATCCGTTTTCAACTGGAGGCGCGGTTCCGCGTCCACCGCAACGTCCAATAGGAGCATCGCGTCCAGGTGCACCACGTCCAGGTGCACCACGTCCAGGATTTGCTGCGCGTCCAGGTGCGCCACGTCCTGCAGGTGCAGGTGGATTTACTCCACGTCCAGGTGGAGCACCAGGTTCAACGAGTGCACCAGGTCCATATCGCAATTCAGGTCCATCAACAGGTGGACCAGGTGGAGCACCAGGTCGTCCAGGTGGAGCACCAGGTCGTCCAGGTGGAGCACCAGGTGGTCGTGGATCAGCAGCAGGTGCGTTTGGAAAAGGAAAATCTTCAAAGCGTAAGCAGAAGTCGCGTAAAGCACTTCGCGAAGAGTTCGACAATATGCAGGCTCCACAATTAGGTGGAGCAGTTATTCCTCACGGTGACGGCAATACAAAGATTCGTATGCGTCGCGGTTCATCACTTGCAGACTTTGCCGAAAAGATTGGTGCAGATCCAGCAGCGTTGGTTTCAGCGTTGTTCCACTTAGGTGAGATGGTTACTGCAACTCAATCTGTAGATGCAGATACCTTCGAAATTCTTGGTGCACAGCTTAAGTATCAGATTGAGATTGTTTCTCCAGAAGATGAAGATCGTGAGCTTTTGCAGGACTTCGATATCGACTTAGCTCAAGAGCTAGAAGATATGAACCCTGATGATCTCGTAGCGCGTCCACCAGTTGTAACCGTTATGGGTCACGTCGATCACGGTAAGACATCTCTGCTTGATGCTATCCGTAAGACCGAAGTTATTAAGGGCGAAGCGGGTGGTATCACACAGCACATCGGTGCATACCAAATCCATCATGATCACGAAGGCATCAACCGCGCCATCACCTTTATCGATACACCTGGTCACGAAGCGTTTACCGCTATGCGTGCTCGTGGTGCAAAGGTCACAGATATCGCAGTTCTCGTTGTTGCTGCCGATGATGGAATCATGCCGCAGACAATTGAAGCGCTTAACCACGCTCAAGCAGCCGATGTTCCTATCGTTGTAGCTGTTAACAAAGTTGATAAGGAAGGTGCTAACCCAGATAAGGTCCGCCAGCAATTAACTGAATACAACCTTGTCGCTGAAGAGTACGGCGGAGACACAATCTTCGTAAACGTCTCTGCTAAAAAGGGCGAAGGCGTCGATCAGTTGATTGAGTCAATCTTGTTGACTGCAGATGCTGCTATTGATTTGCGTGCGATTGCCGAAGATGATGCTCGTGGTGTTGCGATCGAAGCGCACCTCGACCGTGGTCGTGGCCCAGTTGCAACAGTCCTTGTTCAGCGTGGAACATTGAAAATCGGAGATGCCATCGTTGCAGGTTCTGCATTCGGGCGTGTTCGTGCGATGCTCGATGAAGATGGCGAAGCAGTTACTGAGGCAGGACCATCACGTCCGGTTCAGGTACTTGGTTTCACATCAGTTCCTAACGCGGGCGATACTTTCTTGGTTGCAGAAGATGATCGAACCGCTCGTCAGATTGCAGAGAAGCGTCA